>NZ_JBHUTX010000007.1:272305-293312 GCF_042671245.1 Streptomyces sp. NPDC057099 | reverse complement strand
CGCCCCCTGCCGCCCGGGGCCCCCGGGGGGGGCGCGCCCGCCCCGCGGCGGGGGGGGGGCCCCGGGGGGGGGGCGGGCTCGCCCCCCCCCCCCCCCCGCCACGGTGTCTTCGGAGGCCGCCTCCGCGGAAGAATCGGCGGAGTCGGGCTCGTCGCCCCGGATCAGCGCCGCCGCGGCGCCCGCGTCGCCGACCGAGCGCAGCGCGTCGGTGAACTCCGTGTTCATCAGCTGCCGGGCCAGCGACGACAGGATCGTCAGATGGGCGTCGTCGGCACCGGCCGGCGCGGCGATCAGGAAGATCAGGTCGGCGGGGCCGTCCGTCGCACCGAAGTCGATGCCGTCGGAGCTGCGCCCGAAGGCGAGCGTCGGCTCGGTGACGTGCTCGCTGCGGCAGTGCGGGATGCCGATGCCGCCGTCGAGGCCGGTCGGCATCTGGGCCTCGCGGGCGGCCACGTCGGCGAGGAAGCCGTCCAGGTCGGTCACCCGGCCCAGGGCCACCATGCGCTCGGCGAGGGCGCGCGCCGCCGCTTCCTTGGTGTCGGCGGACAGGTCGAGATCGACCAGTTCCGCGGTGATCATGTCGCTCATCGCGGGCTCCTTAGCTCGCGTATCGCCCGGTGCGTGGGGTGGGCGGGGGAAGGGACGGGGGTGCTGCGGTGGGGGGTGACGAGGGTGGCGGCGGGGAGTAACGGGGAGGTCCGCCGCTCAGGGTCCGGTTCGTGCGGCTCGAGGTACGTCATGACACCGGCTCCTTCAGCACACGGTCCGCCGGGACCTCCGCCGTGACCGTCACCGCCGCGGGGTCCAGGTCGCCCGGCGTCGGCATGACGCTGCCGGGCAGCTGGACGGCCGCCGCGCCATGGGCGACCGCGGAGGCGAGGGCGTCCGGGCCGCTACCGCCGGCGATCAGGAAACCGGCGAGGGAGGAGTCACCGGCGCCCACGTTGCTGCGGACGGTGTCCACGCGGGCGCTGCCGAACCAGGCGCCTTCGTCGGACACCAGCAGCTGCCCGTCGGCGCCGAGGCTCGCGAGCACGGCCCGGGCGCCCATGGCGCGCAGTTCCTCGGCCGCCTTCACGGCGTCGCCGACGGTGGCGAGGGGGCGGCCGACGGCTCCGGCGAGTTCCTCGGCGTTCGGCTTGACCACGTCGGGCCGCTCCCGGAGCGCCTCCAGCAGCGCGGGCCCGGAGGTGTCCAGGGCGATCCGGGCACCGGCGGCGTGGGTGCGGGCGACCAGCTCGGCGTACCAGGAGGGGGCGAGGCCTCGCGGGAGGCTGCCGCAGCAGGCGATCCAGGCGGCGTCGCCGGACTGCTGCCGTACGGTTTCCAGGAGCAGTTCGCGCTCGGCCTCGGACAGTTCCGGACCCGGTGCGTTGATCTTCGTCAGGACGCCGTCGGCCTCGGCGAGGGCGATGTTGGAGCGGGTGGCCCCGGCGACCGGGACCGGCGCGACCTCGATGCCCTGCTTGTCGAGCAGGTCGGCGACGAGCGCGCCCGGGGCGCCGCCGAGCGGCAGGACCGCGACGGTGCGCTGTCCGGCCGCGGCGACCGCGCGCGAGACGTTCACGCCCTTGCCGCCCGGGTCCATCCGCTCGCCGGTGGCGCGGATGACCTCGCCGCGGTCGAGGGACGGCACCTCGTAGGTGCGGTCCAGTGACGGGTTGGGGGTGACGGTGAGGATCATGCGCGCACTACTTCCGTGCCGCCGCGCTCGATGGCGACGGCGTCTTCGGGGCTCAGCCCGCTGTCGGTGATCAGCAGGTCCACATCGCTCAGGTCGCCGAAGCGGGCGAAGTGCTCCTGGCCGTGCTTGGAGGAGTCGGCGATCAGGACCACCCGGCGGGCGGCGGCCACGGCCGCGCGCTTCACGGCGGCCTCGGCGAGGTCGGGGGTGGTCAGACCGTGCTCGGCGGAGAAGCCGTTGGCGGCCACGAACAGCACGTCGGCGCGGATCTCGCCGTACGCCCGGAGCGCCCAGGCGTCCACGGCGGCGCGCGTACGGTGCCGCACGCGCCCTCCGATGAGGTGCAGCTGGATGCCGGGGTGGTCGGCGAGGCGGGCCGCGATGGGCAGGCTGTGCGTGACGACGGTGAGGGAGGCGTCCAGCGGGAGGGCGGCGGCCATCTTCGCCACCGTCGTCCCGGCGTCGAGGATCATGGTGCCCTCGCTCGGCAGTTCCGCGAGGGCCGCCTTGGCGATGCGGTCCTTCTCGTCGGCCGCCGCGGTCTCGCGCTCGGCGAGGTCCGGCTCGAAGTCGAGACGCCCGACCGGGATGGCTCCGCCGTGCACCCGGCGGACCAGGCCGGCCCGGTCGAGGGCCGTCAGATCCCGGCGGATCGTCTCCGCCGTCACCTGGAACTCCTCGGCCAGCGACACGACATCCACTCGGCCGCCGTCACGGGCGAGCCGGAGGATCTCCTGCTGCCGCTCCGGTGCGTACATGTCTGTTTCGCCTCCGCCTCATGCCCGAACGTGTGGTTTCAGCGGGAGGCTACGCCGAGATTTCCGGGAAGTAAACAGGTTCGGGCTCAATCGGGCATGATCGGAAACAGAAACGGGCCCGGCACCCTGTGAGGTGCCGGGCCCGTACGACGTACCCCGCTGTCAGACCAGCACCGCTTCCTTCCCCTCCGCCGCCAGCGCCTCACCCTCCACGTGCTGCGCCGGCCGCTTCGGCAGGGCGAACATCAGCAGGAAGATGACGGCCATCACCGCGGCCACCCAACCGAGCGCGTTCTCGAAGGCGTCGGCGAAGGCCGGGCCCACCTGATCCCGGCTCAGATGGTCGCTGATCGAGCCGAAGAACACGACCGACACCAGCCCGAGTCCGAGCGCGTTGCCCATCTGCTGCACGGTGTTGATGAGGCCGGAGGCCGAACCGGAGTGCTCGCGCGGCACCTCGGAGAGGATCGCGTCGGTCAGCGGCGCGACGATCAGGCCCATGCCGACGCCCATCACGACCAGCGGGAGTGCCATCTGCCAGGAGGTGATGGCGAGGCCGTAGCGCCCGGACTCCCAGATGTAGAGCAGCACCCCGGCCGCCATGACCAGCGCGCCCGCCTGAAGCACCTTGCGTCCGAAGCGCGGGACCAGCTTCTGCACGGACATCCCGGCGGCCACGGACACCGCGATCGAGAACGGCACCCCGGTCAGCCCGGCCTTGAGCGGGGTCCAGCCCAGCCCGAACTGCATGTACAGCGTCCACACCAGGAAGAAGATGCCGAGCGCGACTCCGAAGACGGTCTGTACGGCGATCCCGGCCGCGAAGCTCTTGACCCGGAACAGCGACAGCTCGACCAGCGGGGAGCCGTCCCGGGCGCTCTTGCGCCTCTCGAACGCCACCAGCGCCGCGAGGACGACGAGCGAGCCGGCCATCGAGACGTACCCCCACAGCGGCCAGTCCAGCTCGCGGCCGCGGATGAGCGGGTAGAGCAGCATCAGCAGGCCCAGCGTCACGAGCGCGACACCCACCAGGTCCAGCTTGAGGGCCTTCGGCGCCTTGGACTCGGTGATGAACCGGCTGCCGAGGATCAGGCCCGCGACCCCCACGGGCAGATTGATCAGGAAGATCGAGCGCCACTCCCACCCGAAGAGGTTCCACTCCGTCAGCAGCGCGCCGAGCAGCGGACCGGACACGGCCCCGAGTCCGACGACCGCGCCGAACAGCCCGAAGACCTTGCCCCGTTCGTGCGCCGGGAAGGTCGCGTGCACGATCGACAGCACCTGCGGCACCATCAGCGCCGCCATACCGCCCTGCAGGAACCGCGAGGCCACCAGCATCTCCGGGTTCACCGCGAGGCCGCACAGCGCGGAGGCGACGGTGAAGCCCCCGATGCCGACGAGGAAGATCCGCTTGCGGCCGTGGATGTCGCCGAGCCGTCCGCCGGTGATCAGCCCGGCGGCGAAGGCGAGGGCGTATCCGGCGGTGATCCACTGGATCTCGCTGAAGGACGCGCCCGCCTCCCGCTGGATCGACGGGATGGCGATGTTGACGATCGTGACGTCGACGAGGTCCATGAAGGCGGCGGTCATCACAATGGCGAGGGCGAACCAGCGGCGGCGGTCGGTCCCGCCGCCGTCCGTGGAGCCGGGGGTGGTGTCGGTGGAGGTCATGCTTCGAATCTAGGGGGTCATTAGGTCAGATCATGACCTAGTGGTACGGCATCCTCGTCGGTATGACGACGGACACACCGGCCCGGCTGCTCACGCTCCTCTCCCTCCTCCAGACGCCCCGCGAATGGCCCGGCGGCGAGCTCGCCGACCGGCTCCGGGTCTCCCGCCGCACGGTCCGGCGGGACATCGACCGACTGCGCGAACTGGGCTATCCCGTGCAGGCGACCAAGGGTGCCGACGGCGGCTACCGGCTGGTCGCCGGCAAGGCCATGCCGCCGCTCGTGCTCGACGACGAGGAGGCCGTGGCCATCGCGGTCGGGCTCCGCGCCGGGGCGGGGCACGCGGTGGAGGGCCTGGACGAGGCGTCGGTGCGGGCGCTGGCCAAGCTGGAGCAGGTGCTGCCGGGCCGGCTGCGCCACCGCGTGACCACGCTCCAGGCCGCGACCATGCCGCTGACCAGCGGGGACGGCCCGAGCATCGCACCCGAGACACTGACCGTGATGGCCTCGACGGTGGCCGGGCACGAGCGGCTGCGGTTCGCCTACCGCGCGGCGGACGGCACCGGCTCACGGCGTCTGACGGAGCCGTACCGGCTGGTCTCGACGGGCCGCCGCTGGTACCTGGTCGCCTACGACATCGACCGCGACGACTGGCGCACGTTCCGCGTCGACCGGGTGAGCGAACCGTTCGCCACGGGGGCCCGCTTCGTACCGCGCGAGCTGCCGACGGGCAGCGCTGCGGAGTTCCTCCGCCAGTCGATGCAACGGCAGCAGCAGACCTACGACTTCGAGGTCACCTTCGCCGCACCGGCCGACTTCGTCGCCGCCCGCCTGCCGAAGTGGCTCGGCACACCCGAGCCGTTGGACGACAGCAGCTGCCGACTGCGGGGATCCGCGGGCGACCAGGTGCAGTGGGTGGCCTTCCGGCTGGCGATGCTGGAGTGCGACTTCACGGTCCGGGAGCCGAAGGAACTCGTGGGGGTCGTCAGGGAGTTGGGGGCACGGCTGAGCAAGGCAGCCGGAAACCAAGACCCCGACGGGGCATGACCCCCGGCACCCCCGGCGGCGGCGTCACGCCTCCCACGGGAAATCCCGCAGCGCCGCCAGGTTCCGTGACGCGAGTTCCGCGGGTCCGCCCGGGCCCTCCACCGGGCGGTCTCCTTCCGCCCAGGCCTCCAGGGCGGCGCGTACGGCGGCACTGGCGACGGCGGCGGCGAAGCGTATTCCGGGGGCGGCGGCAACGTTGTCGTCGGTCTTCTCGGCTCCGGTGACCCGCTCCGCCAGCACCTCCCCCAGCATCCGTTCCGAGGTCTGGCACACCTCCGCCCAGACCCGGCGCAGGGACGGGTTGGCCTCGGCGAGGCGCAGGAGCGTGCGGACCCACTCCCAGGAGGAGGCCGAGACGCCGACGCCCGGGGTGAGGGTGTGGCGGACGCCCTGTTCCAGGGCCTGGAGCACGCTCGCGTCGGCCGGAGCGGCCCGCACCGCCGCCACCCAGCGCTGGGCACCGGCCGCGTAGAGCGGGGCGACGGCCTCCTCCTTGGTGGCGAAGTACCGGTAGAACGTGCGCGGGGCGATACCGGCGGCCTGGGCGATGTCCTCCGCGCGGGTGGCGCGCAGGCCGTGCCGGACGAAGAGGCCCGCCGCCGCCCGGGCGATCTCCATCCGCGTCTCGGCCTTCCGCCGCTCGGTCAGCGAGGCCTGAGGCGGGGTCGGGGTGGTGCTGCTCACGCCCGGCAGGGTATGCCCATGTGACACAATCTGCCATCTGGCGGGCCACCCCGTGGTTCAGGTACGGGGTGCCCCGCCCTCCAAGCACCGCGCGCGAGGCGCCGGCAGGAAAAGAGCCGGACCCCGGCGCCCGGGGGGAGGGGCGCCGAAGTCCGGCCTTGGGAGAGTCCCGGCGCCGGGGGGAGTGCGACGGGACTTGGTTCTTGGGGGCCGAGGGGGTGTAGGCCCCGGGCCCGAACTGGTGGACCCGGAATTCTTGTTCCCCGAGTCCTTCGGCTTAAGCGGCGATACAACGCCATGTTTGCGCGGTCTTTCGCCACCCGGCGTACGCGGTGTCACGCATCACGCAGCCGGGTGCGAACCGGACGTCACGCCGCCGCGTCGAAACCGGTGCTGCGCGCCAGCTTCTTCAGCTCCAGCAGCGCGTGCTTCTCTATCTGCCGGATGCGCTCGCGGGTCAGTCCGTGTTCCTTGCCGACCTCGGTCAGGGTGCGCTCCCGGCCGTCCTCTATGCCGTAGCGCATCTTGATGATGGAGGCCGTGCGCTGGTCGAGGCGGCCGATGAGGTCGTCGAGCTCCTCGCTGCGCAGCAGCGTGAGCACCGACTGCTCGGGCGACACCGCCGAGGTGTCCTCCAGGAGGTCGCCGAACTGGGTCTCGCCCTCGTCGTCCACCGACATGTTCAGCGAGACCGGGTCGCGGGCCCAGTCGAGCACGTCGGTGACGCGCTCCGGCGTCGAGGCCAGCTCGGCGGCGATCTCCGCGGGCTCCGGGTCCCTGCCGTGCTCGCGGTTGAACTCGCGCTGCACACGGCGGATCCGGCCGAGCTCCTCCACGAGGTGGACGGGCAGGCGGATCGTACGGGACTGGTCGGCTATCGAGCGGGTGATGGCCTGGCGGATCCACCACGTCGCGTACGTGGAGAACTTGAAGCCCTTGCGGTAGTCGAACTTCTCGACCGCGCGCACCAGGCCGGCGTTGCCCTCCTGGATCAGGTCCAGCAGCGGCAGACCGCTGCGGGGGTAGCGGCGGGCGACGGCGACGACCAGGCGGAGGTTGGACCGGATGAAGATGTCCTTGGCCCGCTCCGCGTCGGCTATCAGGGCCTCGAGTTCGTGACGGGTGGCGTCGGCCTTGGTGTCCTCGAACCCGTCGAGGACCTGCCGCGCGAACACACCCGCCTCGATGACCTGTGACAGCTCGACCTCCTTGGCGGCGTCGAGCAGTGGTGTGCGCGCTATTTCGTCGAGGTACATGCCGACCAGGTCGCGGTCGGCGATCTCGCCGCCATGGGCGCGAACACTGCTTGCCGCGTCGGCCGTCTCGCCGGTGGCGGACTTACGACGGGCGACGGCACGGGTTGCCATGCGTGCTCCCTTGCGATGGTGAGGTCAGCGGGCGGTCCTTCGGACGCTGGACTCCGTCTCCGGGACTCTCCGGACTCTCCTCGGGTGCCCTGCATCCGATGGAAACAACGACTGGAATCAGGACAGAATTCCCAACCCGCCCCACGATTTTCCTGATCATGCAGTACCCTGTCCGGCCACCTGGGGAGGCACGATGCCGTCAGAACGTACAGAGCTGCAGGTCAGGCCGGGAGTCGAGGCCGACCTCGAAGCTCTCACAGCCCTCTACAACCACTATGTACGTGAGACAGCGATCACATTCGATACCGCGATCTTCACTCCGGAAGAGCGCCGCCCTTGGCTGCTCTCCCATCCTGTAGACGGCCCGCATCGCCTGATGGTTGCCACGGGCACCAACTCACAGGAAATTCTGGGCTACGCCACCTCAAGCCCTTTCCGGCAGAAGCCCGCTTATGCCACCTCGGTGGAGACGACCGTGTACGTCGCCCCGCACGCCGGCCGCCGCGGCATCGGCACCCTCCTGTACGAGGCCCTCTTCGAGGCCCTGTCCGGCGAGGACCTGCACCGCGCCTACGCCGGCATCGCCCAGCCGAACGAGGCGTCCGGCCGGCTGCACGAGCGCTGCGGGTTCCGGTACGTCGGAACGTACCGGGAGGTCGGCCACAAGTTCGGCCGCTACTGGGACGTGGCCTGGTACGAGAAGCCGCTCTGACACCCGGGGAGCGGACCACCTAACACCCGCGGCGCGGACTCCGGGCCCCTTGAGGCCAATTTCAGCCGAACTGCACGGACCGCTTGGCCAGCCCCATCCAGAACCCGTCGATCACCGACTTCTGCGCGTCCAGCTCACCGGCCGCGTCGGCGGCGCCCATGGTCACGAACAGCGGGGCGAAGTGCTCGGTGCGCGGGTGGGCGAGCTGCCCCGCGGGCGAGGTGTGGAGGAAGTCAAGCAGGGCGTCCACGTCCCGTGCCTCCAGCGCCCGCCGGCCCCAGTCGTCGAACTCCGCCGACCAGCCCGGGATGCCGCCCTGCCGGAGGGCGGCCAGGTTGTGGGTGAAGAAGCCGGAGCCGACGATCAGCACGCCCTCGTCCCGCAGCGGGGTGAGCTTGCGGCCGATCTCCATGAGCCTGACCGGGTCGAGCGTCGGCATGGAGACCTGGAGGACCGGGATGTCGGCCTCCGGGTACATCTCGACCAGCGGAACGTACGCGCCGTGGTCGAGGCCTCGGTCGGGGACGTCCTGGACGGGCACACCGGGGGCGCGCAGCAGCTTCCGTACCGACTCGGCGAGCTCCGGTGCGCCGGGAGCCTCGTACCTCACCCGGTAGTAGTGCTCGGGGAAGCCCCAGAAGTCGTAGACGAGGGGGACGGTCTCGGTGGCGCCGAGGGCGAGCGGGGCCTCCTCCCAGTGGGCGGAGACCATCAGGATCGCCTTGGGGCGCGGCAGTCCGGCGGACCAGGCGGCCAGTTCACCGGGCCAGACCGGGTCGTCGGCCAGCGGCGGGGCGCCGTGGCTGAGGTACAGAGCGGGCATGCGCTCCTGGGTGGCGGCGGACATGCTGCGACTCCCTCCAGAATGGTTCCCTGACAAAACTGTACGGGCCATTTGTTTAATCTTCAAGGAGGGGCCACGTAGAGTGGAACACATGAAGGCACCCGCATCCGCACCGACACCCGGCTCCGGCCAGGAGCCCCAGAAACCGCGCTGGCTCACCGACGAGGAGCAGCGCGTCTGGCGCTCGTTCATGGAGGGCGTCACCCTCCTCGACGACCATCTCGACCGTCAGCTCCAGCGCGACGCGGGCATGCCGCACGTCTACTACGGCCTTCTGGTCAAGCTCGCCGACGCGCCCCGGGGGCAACTGCGGATGACCGAGCTCGCCATGCTGGCGAAGATCACCCGCTCCCGCCTCTCGCACGCCATCGCGCGTCTGGAGAAGAACGGCTGGGTGCGCCGCGAGGACTGCCCCGACGACAAGCGGGGCCAGTTCGCCGTGCTCACGGACCAGGGCTTCGAGGTGCTGCGGCAGACCGCCCCGGGCCATGTGGAGGCCGTACGGCAGGCGGTCTTCGACCGGCTCTCCCCGGAACAGCAGAAGTCCCTCGGCGAGATCATGAGGATCGTCGCCGAGGGACTTCAGCCGACCGAAGCGGGTGCGGACCTGCCCTGGCTCCGCTGAGCCGGGGCAGGTCCTGGAATCCATAGGTACGAGGCGTCCCCTTCCTCGTGCCTACGGGTGGCCCGAAGGGGGTTTCTCAGGGGCCGCCGTCAGTGGGCGACGACCGGGATCTGCACCTCGTCGTCCACGCCGGAGTCCGAGCCGGTCACGGGTGAACTGTCCGGCCGGCCGGCGTTGACGAAGGTCAGGGCGATCGCGGCGGCCACGACGAGGATGCCGACGGCGAACCAGATGGCGCTCGTGTAGCCCTCGACCATGCCCTCCAGCTGGACCAGCTGCTGCTGGGACCGGCTGGTCGCCCCCACGATGTGGTCGGCGATGTACGACGTCGTCGCCGAGGCGGCGATGGTGTTCAGCAGGGCGGTACCGATCGCGCCGCCCACCTGCTGCGAGGTGTTGACCATCGCCGAGGCGACACCGGAGTCCCGGGGCTCGACGCCCTGGGTGGCCAGGGACATGGCCGGCATGAACGCCGTACCCATGCCGAGGCCGAGCAGCAGCATCGCCGGCAGCAGCAGGGCCGCGTACGAGGAGCCGATCTCCAGCTGGGTCAGCAGCAGCATGCCGAGCGCGGCGACCAGGAAGCCGGGGCCCATCAGCAGGCGCGGCGCGACCCGGGTCATCAGACGGGTGCCGATCTGGGTCGAGCCCGTGATCATGCCCGCGATCATCGGCAGGAAGGCGAACCCGGTCTTGACCGGCGAGTACCCCTTCACGATCTGCAGGTAGTAGGTCAGGAAGAGGAACAGGCCGAACATCGCGATGATCGCGAGCCCGAGGGAGAGGTAGACACCGCCGCGGTTGCGCTCGGTGACCACGCGCAGCGGCAGCAGCGGGGCCTTGACCTTGGACTCGACGATCACGAAGGCCAGCAGCAGGACGGCCGAGGCGACGAACATCCCCACGGTCACGGAGTCGCTCCAGCCGTCGGACTCGGCGCGGGTGAAGCCGTAGACCAGGGCGACCAGGCCGAGGGTGGACAGGATCACGCCGGGGATGTCGAGCGACGAACGGTTGCGGCCGCCCTCCGGCTCACGGATGACGAAGTAGGCACCGGCAGCGGCGACGATGGCGAACGGGATGTTCACGAAGAACGTCCAGCGCCAGTCCAGGTACTCGGTGAGGAAGCCGCCCAGGATCAGACCGACGGCACCGCCGCCACCGGCGATCGCGCCGTAGATGCCGAACGCCTTGGCGCGCTCCTTGGCGTCGGTGAACATCACGGCGAGGAGCGACAGCGCGGCGGGCGCGAGCAGGGCACCGAAGACGCCCTGGAGGGCGCGGGCGCCGAACATCATCGCCTCGTTGGTGGCCGCCCCGCCGAGCGCGGACGCCGCGGCGAAGCCGCCGAGCCCGACGACGAACGCCCTCTTGCGGCCCCACAGGTCGGCTATCCGGCCGCCGAACAGGAGCAGACCGCCGAAGGCGAGGGCGTAGGCCGTGACGACCCACTGCCGGTTGCCGTCGGAGATGCCCAGGTCCTGCTGGGCGGAGGGCAGGGCGATGTTCACGATGGTGGCGTCCAGGACGACCATCAGCTGGGCGAGCGCGATGAAGACGAGCGCTTTCCAGCGGCCGGCGTCCGGCGAGGCGGCCGGAGTGCCGAGTGCCTTTGAGGCTGTTTCAGACATGGGGGTACCCACTTCGGGACTTCGTGACGGAAAGAGATGTCGAGAGACAGCGGACTCGTCCATGGGGACGGCCGCAGGGACTGTCGTCTTGGCCTCAGAGGTGGTGTCTTGGCTTCAGACGGATGGGACGCGCTGAACTAATCGGTCAGGTCACTAATCGGTCAGGGCCGGCGCAGATCCTCCAGGGTCACGGCCGTGCCCGGCAGAACGGAGCGAGCGGGTGCCCGCAGCCCGTCCAGGAACAGCTGAAGATGGCGGTGGACGAAGGGGTCAGCACGGAAGCAGTCCGTCCCGGCCGGGGGCCGGCTGAGCTGGGCCACGGCGATCATGACGTCTCCCACGCCCACGTCGGAGCGGAGCTGCCCGGCCGCACTGGCCCGGTCCATGACCTCGGCGACCTGGCTCTCGACCCGTTCGCGCGCGGCTTCCAGATCCGGGTGGTGCTGGTCGAACGTGCTGGAGACCATCGGGCACAGCGCGCTGATCCGCTCGTCGGCGGCGGCGTGCACGAAGCGCTCCAGCGCCTCGAACGCGTCCCCGGTCTCGGCGAGCGCGAGCTCGGCCGCGGCGGCCGTACGGTCCATGACGGAGCAGACGACCTCGCGGACCAGCGCGTCGCGGTCCGGGAAGTTGCGGTACACCGTGGCGTTGCCCACGCCGGCCCTGCGGGCGATCTCGTCGAGCGGCACCTCGGGGCCGTGCTCGACGAACATCTCCCGGGCGGCGGTGACGATCCGCTCCCGGTTGCGCAGGGCGTCGGCGCGAGGCCGGGGCGCCTTGCGCTGCTCGGGGGTGGCGGTCTGCACGGCGTACTCCTGGATGAGTGAGGTGTGTGCGATCCGGGGAGCACGTCCCCGCTTCGCTCTGACACATGGCTAAACGGGGAGTGGGTCCCCGGTATTTCCCGTAGCCGGGATTTTTTTCTTGTGACCTGGATCACAAGTGCTCTGGGGGGCGCGGGGCGGACGCGGGGCGCTACTGACGGGAAACCCACGATCGGTCTCCTCCAACGCGCGCCGCCATCCGCCGCAACGCAGGGTGAGCGGAAGGGTGCAGCCGGAGACCGGCGGCTGCCGTGGCGCGGGAGGTCCCCTGCATGCAGCCGCAGCAGCAGCCTCAGCGACCCCGGCGCCGGGGCGCGGCGGGGTCGCTCGGTCCATGCGTCACGGGCGGTACGCAGCAGGGCGGCTCGGGCCGTACGCAGCCGCCCCGCTGTCGGATACCCCGGCCACCCCGGAGCCGTCTGGCCGCCCTCGCCTGCGTGACCGCCCTGACCTTCTCGGTCAGCACCTCCGCCGGCACGGGCCACCTCACCCCCGGCGCCACGACGGCCGGAGCCGGACCGATCTCCCTGTCCCGCAGCTCCTCGCACGGCCCCTGCCTGATCCGCGGCGCCCGCGAGGTCCAGATGTCCGAGGGCATCCCCACCTCCGGCGGCTACACCCGCTCCACCGGCACCGTCCGCGCCCTCACCCTGATGATCGACTTCTCCGACGCCCCCGGCGACGGCGACGCTCTGGAGCGCTTCCGGGAGTTCTTCCCGCAGACCCGCGAGTGGTTCCGCACGAGTTCCTACGGCCGCCTCGACTACCGCCCCGAGACCCCTATCCCGGGGTGGCTGCGGATGCCGAAGTCCTTCCGCGAGTACGGCATAGAGCGCGGCGCCCCCTTCGACCCCGGCTACCGCACGCTGGTCCAGGATCTCGTGGCCGCGGCCGACCCCCAGGTGGACTTCCGCGCGTACGACCTGGTCAACGTGCTGGTCACCCCGAACGCCGGCCCGTCCGCCCTGGACACGGTCCTGTCCGTCACCTTCGCCGGCAACCCCGAGGCCCCGACAGCCGACGGCACCCCCGTGGCGAACGCCTCGTTCGTCTACTCCCGCCAGGACGACGGTTCCGGCTCCTACGACCGCAACGGCTACCGCGTACTCCCCCACGAGAACGGCCATGTCTTCGGCCTGCCCGACCTGTACACCGCCGAGGGCGGGGGCGCGGTCGGCCACTGGGACATCATGAGCGAGGACTGGGGCGCCAACAACGACTTCCTCGGCTGGCACAAGTGGAAGCTGGGCTGGCTCGACGCGGCCCAGGTCCACTGCGTGGCGACCCCCGGCACCTCGGAGTACACCCTGACCCCGCTGGCCAACGCCGGCGGCTCCAAGCTGGTCGTCCTCCCCCTGGACAGCGCAACCGGCTACGCCGTGGAACTGCGCACCCGCGCGGGCAACGACGAGACCGTGTGCCGCCCGGGCGTCCTGATCTACAAGGTCGACGCGGAGGTGGACACGGGCATGGGCCCCGTCACGGTCTACGACTCCCGGCGCGACAGCGGTGGCTGCACCCGTGCGCCGAACATCCACGCGGAACTGTCGGACGCGCCGTTCACGCCCGGGGAGACGTTCCGGGACGCGCGCAAGGGGGTGGAGATCGAGGTGGCGGGGATCGATCTGCAGGGAGGAGGTGGAGGTGAGGGCGGGTATCGCGTGCGGGTGACGAGGGGGTAGCGACGCCAGGGGGAACGCGTCCCGGACTCCGGATTACCGTAGGCCTGCCGCGACCGCCGTACCGGAGAGCCGATGCCAGCGAAGCCCATGAACGACGACCCCGAGGGGTCCGCCGCCCCCTCGGCCGACGAGAACGGGGCGGCGGTGAAGGACGGCGGGACGACGGCAGGAGGCGGCGGAGCGACGACAGAGGACGGCGGCACGGCCACACCGGCCGGGGAGTCGACCACAGCGACCGGGGAGTCGACCACACCGACCACAGGGTCGATCACGCCGGATGAGGCGGTCACTCCCTTGATACGCGGCATCGCGGTGCTGCGGGAGCTGACCGAGGCGGACGGCACGCTGAGCCTGAGCGGCCTGGAGCGGGCCACCCGCCTCGCCCGCTCCACGGTCGACCGCATCACGGCCACGCTCGCCCGCATGGGCTACGTCCGCGTGGACGGCAGGGACGTACACCTCTCCCCCCGCCTGATGGAACTGGGCAACGCCTACCTCGGCGCCCTGCGCCTCCCCTCCCTCCTCGCGTCCCGGGCGGACGCCCTGGCCGACGAACTGGACGAGTCGGTCTCCCTGGCGGTCGCCGACCGCGACGGCATCCGCTTCATCCACCAGGCCACCCGCCGCCGCGCGATGTCCCTGAGCTTCCGCATCGGCGACCTGCTCCCCGCCGAACGCACCGCCCCCGGCCCTCTGTTCGCGACGGAGTGGACGGCCACCGACTGGCAACGCTGGCGCGAACGCCGGGCGGCGGACCCGAGGGACCTCTCCTTCACGGCCGTACCACCGCGCAAGTACGGAGCGGACGCGAGAGACGACGAGACGTTCGTGGGCCGTACGCGGGAGGCGGCCGCGAACGGCTGGTCCTTGGACGACCAACTGATCGAACCGGGCCTGGTGGCGATCTCGGTACCGGTCCGCTCCCCTCACCCGACCACCGCCCACCGCCCGCCGGTCTGCGTGGCCAGCGTGGTCAGCCACACCAGCCGCCACACGGCACACAGCCTGCGCACCACCCTGCTGCCGAGGCTGCAGGCGGCGGTCACGCAGATGGAGGGGGAACTGGACCGCACCCCACCCCCACCCCCCGGCACACCGCCATCGGACCTGGCGCTCTGGACGGGCGCGTCGAAACAGCAACTCGGCCGCGACTTCATCGAATCCCTGGCACGGGGCCTGACGGTCCTCACGGCCTTCCGCGAGGACAGGCCGGAGCTGACCCTCACGGAGGTGGCCCAGGCCACGGGCCTGGCCAGGGCGACGGCCCGCCGCGCATTGATCACCTACGAACACCTGGACCTGGTGACGCCGACAGGCGACCGCACCTTCGCCCTGACCCCCCAGGTCCTCTCCCTGGGCTTCCCACCCCTCTCCCGCACGACCCTCCCCGACATCGCCCACCCCCACCTCTCCGACCTGACGTCCCGCATCCACGAGTCGACGTCCTTGGCGGTGCTGGCCGACTCGGGCGAGGAGATCCAGTTGACGGCGAGGGTGGCCACGGGCCGGGTGATGAGCGTGAACATCACGTTGGGCACCCGCCTGCCGGCGTACGCGACGGCTCTGGGCCGAGTCCTCCTGTCGGACAGGGCCACGACCACGTCCACGGACACCCTGACCGCGATCCGCTCCCAGGGCTACGCCCTGGTGGACGAGGAACTGGAAGAGGGCCTCCGCTCCATCGCGGTCCCGATCCGCGACCGTTCCGGACGAGTCGTGTCCGCCCTGAACACAGCGATGCACGCAAGCCGCCACACCCTCCGGGAGTGCGTGACGGACCTCCTCCCCGAGCTGACGACCACCGCCACCCGCATCGAGTCCGACCTCCACACCGCCGCCCGCTTCACCCACGTCCCCCTGACCTGACCCCACACCCACCCGACCCGCATCCGGTACGCTGACGCCAGTGGTCCTCCCAGACCACAGGCACGCCGCTGCTTGCGTCCGATGCCACTGCCTTCGTAGCTCAGGGGATAGAGCACCGCTCTCCTAAAGCGGGTGTCGCAGGTTCGAATCCTGCCGGGGGCACCAGCCAAAAGGCCCCGGACCGATCATGGTCCGGGGCCTTTGACATCCACTTTTGACATCAGCGGGGCGGCCGAGAGCTCCCCTCGCTTCGGCTACCAGCGGATCGTCTGCCCCTCCGGCGTAACGACGACGGTGAACTCCTCCAGCTTCGGTGCGCCGGCGGCGTACCAGCGGCCGAGCTGTTCTTCCACGCGGTCCCACAGCCCTTCCGGCCCGCCTTGTCGGACGAGCCACCGGCCGCCGTCCTCGTACACCGCGGCCCACGAACCGGAGCCGACGTCGACCAGGACGTTCTCGGTGCGCCCGTCCCGCTGCATCGTCAGCCGTTGGGCGCCCGGCACGGCGAGTTGTGTGACGAAGCGTGCGCTCCAGTTGTTCAGCACGTCAGCCCCGGTGACGGTCTCACGTTCCTTGCCGTCGTCGAGGTCGGGGAGCATGCCGAGCGGGGGCGGCAGCTGCGGCCGGGCGAGCATGAAGGAGATCTGCCCCCCGAGCAGTCTGCCGTGGGCCACCCCGTCGTCGCCGACGGTGAGCCGGGCCAACTCCGAGGCATACAGCCACCCGCACAGGGTGGCCAGGATGACTCCGCCCGGTGCGGTCTGCTCGATCCAGGCGTGCGGTACCTCCAGCACCCCGCAGGTGGCGACCAGCCGATCGTACGGGGCCCCGTCCTTGTGCCCGGCGAGGCCGTCACCGACCACCAACTCGGGGAAGTAGCCGCAGGAACCCAGGGCAGCACTCGCCCTGCTGGACACCTCCGCATCCACCTCCACCGACGTCACCAACTCGTCTCCGAGTCGGTGGCACAGCAGCCCCGTCGAGTAACCGGTGCCAGTGCCGATCTCAAGCACCCGGTTGCCGTCGTCGACTTGGAGCTCTTCCAGCATCCGCACGACCAGGCTCGGCATGGTGCTGGACGACGTGGGGGTGCGCAGAATCTCACCGCGGATGTCGCCCGGCACGACGGTCCCGGCGATCTGAGTGACCAGCGACGCATCCGCATAGCAGCGCTCCAGCCAGCCGGCTGTGTCGGGCAGGACTGGCCGCCAGGCGGTAGGTGCGGAGCCGTCGACCTGATCGAAGAAGCCGCCGCGCAGGAACTCATGGCGGGGCACGGTTTCGACAGCCGCGCGCCACGGCGGGGTACGCAGAAAGCCGCCACCGGCGAGTCGACCGGCCAACGCACGGCGATGGGTTGCGGAGTCCACGACGGTCATCAACGCACCTTCCTTTCCAGCAGGTCGGCCATGGCCTCGAGCATCGGCAAGCCGGTCTCCGGTTCCAGCCAGTACCACTGCCCGGACGGGTTGCACTCCAGGAACCACCATTGCCCCTCGCGGTCGATGGCGAAGTCGAAAGCGCCGAAGACGAGGCCGAAGCGGGACAGGTACGCGTGCAGGGCGTCGACGATGCCGGGCGGCGGGCTGACCACGGTGTAGCGCAGACGGCTGTAGTCGGTGCGCCAGTCCAACAGGTCCGAGTCGATGCGGACGGGGAACACCCGGTCACCGATGACGGTCACGCGTACGTCCGCGGTCTTCTCGATCCGCTGCTGGAACAGGTGCGCGGTGCCGGAGACGGCCTCATCGATGTCATCGGCCGCCACCTCGGCGACCTCCACGGTGCAGGAAACCCCGTCGATGCGGTACAGCGGCGCCGACAGAGGCTTGTAGATCACGGGTGCGCGCTGCTTGATGAACGATCGCGCGGCATCCGGGTCCGAGGTGATGACCGTCGGCGGGAGATGGAACCCCGCAGCCGCAGCGGCGGCCAGGCCGGACGGTTTGAACTCGGCGTCCCCGATGCGGTGCGGGTGGTTGACGTACAGGCAGCCGGGAAGCGACGCGAGGACTCCCCCCAGACCGTAGCGGGCCTGAGCGACCGCGAACCGGGCGTCCTGCTCGTCCAGGTGCGGGAAGGTGAAGCCGGAAGGCCGGCGGTAGTACAGGGACCGGACCTGTGTCAGGTCGGCGGTCCGTGACGGCGTGGACAGCGTTCCTTCCACGCCGTTCGAGGTGATCGTGGCCGTGACCGACAGGGCGTGAGGGAAGTCCCCCGAATCGAACCGCACGACCGGGACACCCCGGCCGTGCAGCTCACTGATCACCACGTCGGCCGTGGGGTCGTCCAGATTGGTGACGACCAGCACCGGACCGAGATCGCTCACTGGTCGGTGTCGTTCCCGGTGTCCTGGTCACCGCCGCCGCTGCCACCGTCACCGGACCCGTCTGACGGGTTACCGGTGTTGGTCGCCGGATTCGTGCCACTGCTGGTGCCGTGCTTCCCCATCTCCAGCACATGGCCGTCGGCGTCGAAGTAGCGAGCCGTCTGGGTGGTTCGGTCGAGCTCGACGCGGGCGTAGCCCGGCGCCATCGCCGGATACGGAGCCATGCGCCGCACGCCCCAAGGGGGCGGCGTGGCCGCGCCGGACGGCAGAGGCGTCCCGGTCGGGAACCGATCTGAGTGAGCAAACAAGAGTTCTTCCTCTCTTCTTCGATCGCTTGACGAGCCCGCCCCGGCGCTCGACCTGTCCAGGGTTGGAGGTTGGGGGCGCGCGTCTCCTTGGGTCAGGCGCCGCGGCGCGCGTCCCGGCATTCCCTGCTCAGCCGTACGGCTTCCGGGCACGTCAGCCGAAGGTTCGCGCCCTGGTCGTCAGCGGCCGTGCACGTCGGGCACGTCATGCAGTGGTCCGCCAGGCACTCGAACGCGGCTGCCCAGGGGGCGTCGACGGACGACGGATACTCGCGGCCGCTCATGCCTCCGGCTCCGCAGGCACGCAGTGCTGTCCGGCGGCGATGAGGCGGGCGACCTCGGCGGGCGAGCACAGCGTCGAGGGCGAGTCCATAGGCGCCGACCAGTAGGTGGCGCGGGGAGGAGTCCATTGCACGACGTCCACTCTCGGCACGCCGAGGTAGCTGCCGCGGCCCAGGCAGTCCACGCCCATGGCCCGCCGGTCGTCGAGGGCCTGGTGCCAGGTTCTGGGCATGCTCGCGGGGACCAGGGCGTAGTACCGGCGGAAGCGCGGATCGCAGATGACCGGGCCGCCGTCGAGGGTCTCGCGCAGGAACTGGTCCAGCTCGGGGGCCCCGGTGATGCCAGTGAGGGCGACGAGGAGACGGCCGGGGATCCGCACAGCGGAGAACAGGGTGCCCAGCGGCAGCAGCGTCACCTGGTGCTGCTCCCATTCCAGCCGGGCGCGGTCACGGCTCGGTGCCGGAAGTGTTGCCAGCAGCCAGTGCTCCGAGGCCAACCGCCGGTCAGCGGTGGGGTGAATGAGCACGCCGGGCGCAGCCTCGATCGGTCGTAACGCCAGACGGCTGTGATCGCTGTTCATGCTCGCGTCTCCCCTGTCGCATGTGGTCCGCCTCACACATGGGACGGTAGGACGCGGTACAACACGGGTGGGCACGCAAAGTGCGTGCCTTGTACGGGGGCACTGGGATGGACACTTCAGGCATCGGCCGGCGCATCGCCTACTGGCGAGCCGAGCGCGGCTACACCCAGTCGGACTTCGGCCACCTCATGGGCCAGACGAAACGCTGGGTGCAGGACATCGAAGGCGGCAAGCGCCAACAGGACCCGCGGCTTTCGGTACTGGTGCGCGCGGCCGAGATCCTCCGCGTCCCCCTGGAGCAGCTCTTGACCGATTCCGCGCCCCAGCAGCCCGCAGACAGCGCCCCGCCCGCCGACGCCCTCCGCGTCATCGACGCCCTGTACGGCCCCGACCGTGACGACGACGTGCCCCTGCGGCGGGATGTTCTGCAACGCCGCCTCGACTACTGCTGCGTGGCTTTCCAGTCCTGCCACTACGCTGCGCTCTCCCGGGACCTGCCCGCACTGATCGGGGATGCCGGGCGGGCGGTGCACGCGGCGCCCGTCGGCGATCAGGGTGAGGCGCATGCGCTGCTCTCCCGCGTGTACCAGCTCGTCACCTCGTACCTGCACAAGTACGGTGCGGCAACGGCGATCCCGGCGGCGCTCGCCGCTGACCGGGCGCTGGTCGCCGCCGAGCGGTCCGGTGACCCGGTGCAGATGGGCGCGGCCGCCCGGCGGGTCGCGAAAAGCCTCGTCCACCAACAACGTCCGGCCTCGGCGGTCGAGTTCGCGACGACGGCCGCGCGGCGCCTGGCCGACGGGCTCACCGACCGCGGGGCGCTCGGCCTGTCCACCCTCGGAATGCTGTACCTGTCCGCCGCGCTCGCCGAGTCCTCGCAGGAGCGGACCCCCGGGCGCGTCGCGGCGGCGGGCGGGTACGTGGCCGAGGCCGGGGACGTAGCCGCGCGGCAGGGCGCCGACCTGGACGAGGACTACACCCAGTTCGGGCCGACGAACGTCACCTTGCACCGGATGGACGTGCTGCTCCGCTTCGAGGACGGATGGTCCGCGCTCGAAGCCGCAGAGGACGCGAGGCCCGAAGCCCTCGCGGGGATGACCCGGGAGCGGCAGGCCGGGCACCGGGTCGCCATCGCGCGCGCCTCGCTGCTGACCCGACGCAAGGGCGCCGCCGCGGCAGCCCTGCTCCAGGCCGACGAGCTGGCACCCGAGGAGGTGCGCGGACGCCCGGAGACGGTGAACCTCGTCAAGGACGTGGTCCGCGTGACCCGGGACCCCGGACCGGCCTTGCGCAGGCTTGCCGGGCATTGTGGACTGCGGGCATGACCCAAGTGCTCTACCTCATTGCCTGCGCCGCTGGCCCGACCCAGCACATTGACGACGGCGTCCGCGCCGCGCAGGCCGACGGCTGGGACGTGTGCCTCATCCTCACCCCGTCCGCAGCGACCTGGTGGGAGCCGCGCATGGAGGAACTCGTCGAGCTGACCGGGCACCCCGTTCGGTCGCGGTACAAGCTGCCGTGGGAGAAGGACGCCCTACCGAAGGCCGACGCGATGCTGGTCGCGCCGATGTCGTGCACCACGTTGAACAAGTGGGGGGCCGGCATCTCGGACACTGTCGCCATCGGTATCCCGTCGGAAGCGGTGCACATGGGCGTGCCAGTCGTAGCGATGCCCTACTTCAACCAGGCTCAGGGCGCGCAGCCTGCGGTGGCACGGTCGATTGCCGTCCTGCGCGAGCAGGGCATTCTGGTCCTCGATGGCCCGGACGGATACCAGTCGCACCCTCCGAAGCGGGGGAACCCGCGCGCTTATCCCTGGGGGAAGGCGCTCGCTGGCCTTCGGCGAAAGACCGACGCTCGCTGACCCCGGACAAGACGAAACGCCCCCTCCCGCCCGAAGGCGAGAGTGCGCAAAAGCTCTCAGGGGAACTGACGGCACATCAACCGAGACGGGACGAGCCCCGGCAGCCCGACTGAGTTACAACTTTCTCTACGGGGTTTCAAGGCGCCGCGCGAGCGCGGCGCGGGGGGGCCGGCGGCCCGCCCCCCCCCCCCCCCGCCCCCCCCCCCCCCCCCCCCCCCCGCCGCCCCCCCCCCCCCCCCCGCCCCGCCCCCCC
>NZ_JBHUTX010000007.1:0-272295 GCF_042671245.1 Streptomyces sp. NPDC057099 | reverse complement strand
GCCGGGACGCCCCCGGGCCGCCCGAGTTATTAACACTTTTCTCTCGGGGTTTACACGGCGCCGCGGGCGCGCGGCGCGCGGCGCCGGTCGGCCCGCGCGCCGCCGCTCCTGCCTCCGTCCCGCTCCGGCCCGCGATCCGGCCAGCGCCGCAGCCAGCCAGAAGCCCAGATACCACTAAGGCGAAGAGTAAAATGCATGAAGAGGCACCTTAGCGGCTCCCAAAAACCATGGTCCGGCATACCTGCCCGACCGAGGGAATTCTGGAACCAGCACAGAGTCTGCCGGGAATCCGCACTAAGCGAAGTCCAACCCCGACTCGGGGCGGATGTCGCTTTCATCTGCGAATCCGAGCGGAAAATACCCGCGCCTAACAAGCAGTGCACCTACAGACTGCGCTGCAGCATACACCCTGGGGGCGACCTCTGAGTAATTCCCCTTGAAGTCAATCTTGCAATACCCAAGCCGCATTAGCGAGAAGGAGAAATAGATATTCGAAAGGCGGCTTCGCGCCACCCTTAGCATTTCAGGAAAAATGTTGTCTCTATCACTACAACCATCGCCGCATGTGATCGTCATGCCGCAAGTTTTCCCGTCATCGAAGATGGCGATTTGTGCGGTCACACGTGAAGGTTCACCAGAGACAGGCTCATCGCTGGAAAAGCTGAATTCGCTGGTATTCCAGAGACCGTCCCACATCTCTGCCTGACAATCTGGCAACATTCGATGCCAAGCCAGACATTCATAGATCGGTTCCACTGCAAGAACCGCCATGTATCCCGACTCTACGGAACCTTCTCCCGCAAGCAAGGATCGCGTCACCATGCCAAGGGCAAATCCGTACTCCGAAAAAGCAACACCTCCACTGAACCCACCTCGCGCTGTTGCAGACAGAACGAAGTGAACGTAAGGAGTTTCGTAAAGGTCTACCTGTGCACTGATTTCAGCACGGGCGCCAACTAGTGCAGGTGTCGTCGTCATGGGAATCGGCGGGTACCCCAAAATTACCGCCTCTGTGAGGACGAAGTCACTCCCCCCGAGCCAATCATCCAGGTGACTCCCTAGCGGGATCACCGGCGTACGCGGGTCGATTGCATGAACTTTGAATACTGCCACATCGACTCGTTCGTCACTGTGCAGATAGGGTCCGGATTCAATGCGCATCACTCCATTACGCACCCAATGCACAGCCATTCTCTCATCGTTTACGTAGAGAAAGGTGGTAGCGTTCACCGCCTCTGCTCCGGTGAGCGGAATATGAACTGACTCTGTTGAGCCAACTTCGACTACCTTTTTACCTTCTACAACATGTCGAGCGGTAACGAAAACTCCCTCGCCGACATGGAAAGCCGTTCCTATGCTCAGGTCGCCAGTCGGGGACTCGACCTCAACATAAGCTAGCGCTGCGGCGTAGCTCTTGAAGACCTCTCTCGCTTCGCCTGTGTTCATAAATTACCTACCGGATCTGTTCACTTATTGACACCTCTTTGAAGCACGCCACGAATGAAGGCACGGCCTCCCATGCCGAGACCGTGCCGAACTCGCAATAGTTAGTCGTCTAATGCCAGCGAGCGACTGAGATCTGTCCGCTTTGCGGACTAGAAGTTCAGCTACCTACAAGACGATCACCATGAAGCCGTGCAGCTCGACGCCAATCGCAAGCCGTACACCGCTCCAGCCAAACATACGGTGAAGCATCCTTGGCTCTGTTCTCCGGCATCTCAGCAAAATTTCGCCGTTCTCGAACTCGTCCACACGGCTTGTCAAGCGAGTGATACACCGTCAGATCCGGGCCCGGTGTCATCCGAACAAGGCAAGGAAGGTTCACATCGCTATTCCCCAACTCGGCGATCTTGCGGTTCACTTCTCGCACTTTAAGATCGAGTGCGACTCGAAGGCTCTGCACTTCCTTATAGTGATCATCCAGCAACTTAAGCTTCTGTAGACGCAACTCATTGATCTTGCCTTGAGTGTCCACGAGAAAACCTTCCTGAGCAACCATTCAGTGTTGTAACACTTCTTATCGTGCAAGTATCCGCCACAGCCAGCGCTCGCACTTTTTCCGGGGAAGCTTGTACGTTTTCTAACGCATCACCTGCTGTTTGTGGTAATGGGCGCGGGTGAGGAAGTGGGCCGGGAGGCGTCCTTCGGCCCGGCCGGCGGGGCTTGCTCTGCCCGACGACATGGCAGCGTGGCTGAGGCCGTTGGGGGTGCAGCGAGGCACACGCGTGCGTGGTCGGTCGGCGCACCCGCCATCGCGGCTGACTGTCGTCGGCTGAGGCTCAGACACTCCGGGTCCCAACTCCACCCATGAACGTTCAAGGGGAAGACGCCATGCCATTCGCGTGCCAGATCGTACGGGCAACCACGGGGAACAGTGGGGACTGCCCCGGGAGGATCCAAGGCTCCAACGCCACCCGCCCCAGGTCAGTGCAGCAAGCTTCGCCAAGAAACCCAAGCTTCCCAAGCTGAGAGCTCGAGTCCAATGTGCGTCTCCCGCTCCACTACGAACGCCCAGGTTCAAAGCCCGGGCCCTTTCTGCTGCCTACAGCCATCAGTCGTCACGTGCCAGACTCCCCTCGTGAGTGAACTCGTGACTGCGATCGTCAGTGGAGCGGCTGGTCTCGCCGTGGGGGGAGCGGCCTCGGCCGTTCAGGTGTGGAAGGTGAGGAAGAACGCGACTGAGGCCAGCAAGGCTCGTAAGGCGCGGGACGCCCAATTGGTTGGCGAGATTCGGGCGACGGGGCAGGCGTGGATCGAGTACCTCCTGCGCACGTGTGTACGGCTAGCTGACGGCCAGCGCGTTGACGAGCCAGAGTTCACTGCCCGAGCAGATGAGCTGCGGGAATCCGCCTACCAGGCCATGGCAAAGATCCCGCCTACAAATAACGATGACTTCTTCTATGGGTCCTTTGGCGACCTGATGAGGCGGTTGCAGCAACAGGTTGAGGACGCCGTCCGGCGTGACGACCGCGACCTTGCGAGGTGGTTGCTCGACCCTGGCTCAGCCCTTCAGGTCTCCCGCCATGACGTCTTCACGCATGCGCAATTTCAGCGGCGCATGTCGACGAAGCATTTGTACCGCTTGATCCAAAATGGCGACTTGAATCTCGGTTCTGGTGGTTCTGCGCCAGGGGATGAAAACTGATTGGCCTCCGCGCCCACCTCCCAGCGCCGAGCTGAGCCCGGGCCCTCGCTGTACAACAACAGCGAAGTACAGCAACCCCAGCGTTCCCTCACGGCCGACGGCGCACGTCCCGGGCCCCTGCGTGACCGCTACGGCCGTTGCTGGCCCACTCACATAGAGCTACGGATCAGAAGGCTTCTGACATCCACGGCTGACATCAACGACGCCGGACGGTGGCGTACACCAGCGTCTCTGTCCGGCCGTCGGACCAGTCGACGGCCACAGCTAGAGCGGGATTGGATCGAACTCCTAAAGCGGGTGTCGCAGGTTCGAATCCTGCCGGGGGCACAGTCAGAAGGGCACCTATCGGACTCTCGTAGGTGCCCTTCGGGATCTCATGGCCGACGGCCCGCCTGGCAGCGGCTCAGGCAGCGTGCGGGGTGAAGGTGACATGCGATTCGTCTTCGTCGATGATCAGGTTCAGCGTGCCCTCCAGGGCCTTAGCCAAGCGCCACAGCAACGGCAGAGTAGGCACGGTGTCGCCGCCCTCCATCCGGGACACCTGAGGCTGCGTCATCCCAGCCCGCTCTGCCAGTTCCGCCTGGGACAGACCGAGCTCGGTCCGACGGTTGTGGACCGCCTGCCCGAGATCGCCGGCCAGCCTCGCGTCGACGTACTCCTGGTCGTACTCCACCGCCTCACCCGCAAGCTGCCGGGCCCGGCGCGTCCTCCACGTGCTGTGATTCATCAGCTCTCCTTGCGCCGCTCGTACGTGTGCTGGGCATGGCCATGCTCGGCCTCGCAGACCTTTTGGGCCTGATGCGCGCGCTCGACTTCCGCCGCTTCACGCATCCTCGTCTTACGGAAGACCGTCAGCAGCACGATCCGTTGTCCTGGCGCAAGCCAGTACGGGATGCGTACGGCTTCGCCGTCCAACTCAAAGCGGAGCTCACGTAGCTTGCCACCCAGGTGCCGCGAGTACGGCTCGCCGAGGGTCGTCGGCTCGTCCAGCAGTCGGTCCGTCTTGTCCTCGACCCGCCGGTAGAGGCGGAACGGAAGCAGCTCCAGCCAACCCCGTACCTCGGGTTCGATCTCGATCTCCCACCGCCCCGTCATGCAATCAACGGTATATACCTCCAAATGCATAGCGCAAGCCGCCACGTACCTCGGAAGCTGCACTGCCCCATACCGCGCTGCCACCTCACCCCGCCCGACAAGGTCGCTGTCCGGCCGCCCCAGAACGGATTCGGCACACATAGAGGACGCGAAGCCTCGCAAGGACGTGAGAACTGCCGAGGAGAGTTTGCCCAGGCCAGACAGCTATCAGCAGACGTTTCTGCAGGTCACAGCCCCGCCCAAGGAAAACTCCTAAAGCGGGTGTCGCAGGTTCGAGTCCTGCCGGGCGCACAGCTAGAAGGGCCAGCTCAGGAGGGGTTCCTCCCCGGCTGGCCCTTCGTTGGCATCAAGGGCGTGTCATAGGCGTGCCACTACGTCGAGGGGCCCTGGTTCCGAGCACGCGTGGTTGTCGGGACGAAGAGGCTCAGCCGGAATGTGGTCGGTTGGGTGAGGCGCCCGCAGATTCTGTCCAGCCGTACCGCTGTCCAGTCGATCTGCGTGTCCGACGCTTGGAGACCGCGTAGATGAGCGTGCCATTGTGACTCGTCCTGGGTTTCGAAGAGCACCTCCCAGTGGCCCGCGCCGGGTGCGAAGCGAGCAGCAGTCCGTTGTGCCTCGTCCTGTCTTTGACGTCTTCTCTTGCGCTGCCCCGGCATCAGCCCAGTGTCATCCTCGTCAGCGGTGGCCGCGCTTCTTCTGCTCGATCCGTATGACAGGCGTACTCACAGCCAGCACGACGAGCAAGATCAGCGTGAATCACGTGGGACTCCCGGCGAAGAGCGACACCACGAAGGTCACGACAGCCGCCAGCATGGCCAGACTTGCCCAGAGTTCGCGGTTACTCATGCACCCTCGAAGTGGGGTTCCCCCCCCATGCCTGCTTCAAGGAGGGCCGAGTGCCGAGTTGCCTCCTCCACCGTCACGGTTCTGCCGGGAGCGGCGGCTCCCAGCCCTGGAGCCCGTGGTGTGTCCGGCTCACGCCACGGCGGTTCCCTCGAGTTCGATCAGTTGGCCGGGGATGGCCAGGCGGGTCACGCCGAGCATCGTGGTGGTCGGGGCTGCCGCGGCGGCGCCCAACTGGGCCGCCAGGACGCCGTAGTGCTGGAGGAGGAGGTCGACGTCGGTCGTGTAGAGGTTGAGGCGGACGAGGTTCGTGAGGGACATGCCGGCCTCGTCGAGTACGGCCTTCAGGTTGTCGAGGCTCAGGGCCAACTGCGCTGCCATGTCGCCGTCGTGCCGGGGTTGCCTTCGGTGCTCATCGCGGTCTGTCCTGAGATGTACAGGGTGCGGGTGTGCCCGGAGACGAGCTCGCCCTGGTTGAAGCCCAGTTCTGCGGACCATGTCACCGGGTTGACCGCCGTACGTTCCATTGCCACGTCAGCTCCAATTCGATGCGATGCGATTCATGGGAGTACGTACGTGCATCGGTGCGGTGGCCACCGGCTTGATGTCGTGAGAAGGAGCCTGCCAACAAATCATGACACCCTTGGTCATGTATTCAGTTAGCGTGCTTGTATGCGTGCCGACCGGTTGGTCTCACTGGTGCTCCTGCTGCGTCAGCGTGGTCGGCTGACCGCGGACACGCTGGCCCGCGAGCTGGAGGTGTCCACGCGCACCGTGCTGCGCGACATCGAGGCGCTGTCCGCGGCCGGCGTCCCGGTCTATGCCGAGCGTGGCCGGCACGGCGGATTCGTGTTGTTGCCCGGGTTCCGGACCGAGCTGACCGGGCTGAACCACGACGAGGCCCTCGCCCTGCTGGCCGCCGGATCCGCGCGCGGCGAGCAGGCGTTCGGCCTGGGCTCGGCGCTCGCTTCGGCCATGCGGAAGGTGGTCGACGCGCTGCCCGAGAACCACCGGGTCACCGCGAGCGACGCGGCCCAGCGGTTTCTCGTCGATCCGGAGACCGATCTGCTGTCGCGTCGGCTGGTCGCCGATGAGGTGCCCGGCGCCGCGATGGCCGAGGTCCGGCGCGCCGTGCTCGCCGGGCACAAGCTGCGCATCCACTACGCGGCCACGGGCCAGACGCCGCGGTGGCGCACGGTGGACCCGATCGGCCTGGTCACCGTGCGCGACCGGGGTTACCTGCTGGCCACGAGGGCCGGCACGGACCGTACCTACCGGCTGTCGCGGGTGCTGGCCGCCGAGCAGCTGCCCGAAACGGCGCAGCGGCCGAACCGGGTCGATCTGGACCGGATCTGGCGGGAGCGCTCCGCGCGGTTTCTCTCCGGCGGTGACCACATCACCGTGCTGGTCCGGGTGAACCCGGCGCGGCGGGAGGAGCTGGTGGACACCGCGCTGGCCCTCCGGGCGGAAGATCCCGACGCGGACGGCTGGCTGCGGCTGGAGGTGACCTTCCAGGATTCACGGCATGCCGAGTGGGCGCTGTGGCAGCTCAGCACGGACGCGGAAGCGCTGGCCCCGCAGGGGTTGCGCACTTCCCTGCGCGACCGGGCCGCCGCGGTTGCCACCCGTTACGGAGACTCGTCCCTGTGGCGAGAGGGTGTTCGGCACCTCTGAATGGTCCAGGAGCCAGAGAACGTAGATCGCGTGGAGCTGTGCCCACAGGTTCCCCGAGCCAACGGCACTGTGGAGCCTGCCGCGCAGCTCGTCTCCGTGGACGAGTTTCGCTCTCAGTGGCGCCGGGGGTGCGCGGTGAGGGCGTCGAGGTTGATGGTTCCGCGCTGCAGTTTCGCGTCGTGGGGTGCGTTGAATCCGGCATTGGCGATGAACAGCTGATTGCCGCGTACGGCGGTGGTGGTGGGTGAGGCGAGTCCGTCGTCGACGGTCAGGGCGGTCTCGTGGGTCCCGTTCGGGTGCACGACGCTGACCCGGTCAGTCGGGTCGTTCTGCGCGGCGAAGACGGTGTCGGAGTGGTTGTCGAGGAAGGAGAAGTCGTCGAAGTCGGGGAGATGGCCGGCGACCGTGTGGATGGGGCCGGGGGTTCCGTGGGCGGTGACCGGGATCCTCAGCAGCGTGCCCTGGCTGTAGTTGCTCACCCATACGGCGCCCTTGTGGAAGCGGACGCCGTTCACACCCAGCGGCAGGGAGCCGTCGGGGTCGGCTGCGAGGGCCGGGCCGGTCAGCCAGAGCCTCGCCGGGCCGCCGGATGCGGGCACGGCCCACACCTTGCCATTGCGGCTGTCGGCGGCGTAGAGGGTGCGGCCGGCCGGATCGATGGCCAGGCCGTTGGGCAGACCGTCGGCGGGCAGGGCCGCCAGGCGCTGGGGGCGGCCGTGCGGGGGCAGCTTCCAGGGACCGGCCCGGGAGGCGTCGTCGGAGTCCACGTTGTAGTAGACGGTGCCGTCGCTGCCGCGGGTGTTGCCGGTGATCTGGTCGCCCTGGTGCCCGTCGACGAGGGTGGTGCGCTGCCCGGACGAGGTGATGCGCACGAGCTTCGGCGGCTTGTTCGCGGGGAGGCCCAGCATGGACGCGGTCAGGGAGCCGTCCGGGTTGACGGTGATGTTCTCGGGTGCGTCGCCGGAGGCGAAGTCGAACGCGGCCGCGGTCTTCACCTGGGTGATGACCGGCTGCGTACGGTCTCCTCCGGTGGCGGCGGACGCCGCCGGGGTCGAGACGAGAACAGCCGCGAGAGCGGGGATTGCTGCGGCGTGAGTGAAGCGAAGGCGCATGGTGTTGCTTCCTGTGAAAGCGGCTGGAGGGCTACGGAGCGGTGCCGCACGTTCCCGGGCCGGACGGCGCCCCCTTCCCCGGCCACCTGGTGGCCGGGGAAGGGACTGCGGGTGGGTGCTACGGGAGTGAGGCGCGGCGCGGCATCAGGTGTCGAACCGCACTCCGCCGAGCCACGCGGCGGCGGTGTCGAGCAGGCGGTAGCCGGCTTCGAGCGCGGCCTCTACCGCCTGCTGGGGCGCCGGCTGGGCAACAGCCGCCTGGTCAGCGGTGCTTGACGCCGGCCTGAGCGGAAGGGGCGAGGGTGGGTTCGGTGACCGGGACGTCGCCGAGGGTCTGGTCGACTGCCGCCAGCAGGTCGTCCGACAGCTTCACGCCGGAGGCGGCGGCGTTGGCGTGGACCTGTTCGGGGCGGGAGGCGCCGGTGATGGCGGAGGCGACTTCGCTGCGGCGCAGGACCCAGGCCAGCGCCAGGGTGGGCATGCTCATCCCGGCCTCCTCGGCGACGGGGACCAAGCGCTGCACGGCTTCCAAGGTGGCGTCGCTGTAGACGAGGTCCTGGGAGACCGCCATCTCGGCGCTGGCGAACCGGCTCCCTTCGGGGACGGGCTGTCCGGGCTGGTACTTGCCGGTCAGGACGCCCTGGGCGAGGGGGGACCAGACGATGTGGGAGATGCCGTTCGCGGCGCAGAGGCCGAAGACCTCGGCCTCGGGGGCCTGCCAGAGCATGGAGTACTGCGGCTGGGAGGAGACGAACAAGTCGGGGCCGGCGATGTCGATCGCGGCCTGGATCTGCTCGGGGGTCCACTCGCTGAAGCCGAGGTAGCGGGCCTTGCCCTGCTCGACGACCTTCTGGAACGCCTCGATGGTGTCCTCGATCGGCACGGACGGGTCGAAGCGGTGCGCCTGGTACAGGTCGACGTAGTCGGTCTTCAGGCGCGTGAGGGAGGCATCGATCTGCTTGGCGATCTGGGCGGGAGACAGGCCCCTGTCGGCCGGGTCGTCCGACATCGGGCCCCAGACCTTGGTGGCCAGGATGTAGGAGTCGCGGGGGTGCGCCGAGAGGATCTCACCCCAGGCCGTCTCGGCGGCTCCCCGCCCGTAGACGTTGGCGGTGTCGAAGAAGTTGATGCCGGCCTCGAAGGCCGCTTCGGTGCAGGCGCGGGTCGCGTCGGCCTCGATGCCGCCGGCGTAGGTCAGCCACGAGCCGAGGGAGATCTCCGAGACCTGAAGGTCCGAGCTGCCGAGTGTGCGGTACCGCATGGATGCTCCTTGCTGGTTCGGTGTTCGGTGCGAGTCCCCTGGTCAGCGTCGGCGGGCCGTCGGTTCCAGGGCGGGGTTGGCGAAGCTGCTGTCGGCCGGGTTGATGACCGTGCCGGGGGTGACGATGGCGTCGATGCGGTCCAGGACCGCGGGGTCGAGCGTCACGTCGGCCGCGGGCAGCTGCGTCTCGAGGTGCTGCAGCGTGCGTGGGCCGATGAGGGCCGAGGTGACCGCGGGGTGGTTGAGCGCGAACGCGATGGCCATCTCGATCAGCGTCATGCCGGCGTCCTCCGCCACTTGGGCGAGGGCCTCGGCCGCCTCGAGCTTGCGCTGGTTGACCGGCAAAGACATGTCGAAGCGGTCGACCAGCCGCTGCCGGGCCGGGGACGGGGTGGGCAGGTCGGCGTCCTGGCGCCAGCGGCCCGAGAGCCAGCCGCCGGCGAGCGGGCTGTAGGTGATCACACCCATGCCGTGGCGGGCCGCAGCCGGCAGGACGTCGGCCTCGATGCCTCGCACCAGCATGGAGTACGGGGCCTGCTCGCACACGAATCGCTCCAGGCGCCGGTCCCGGGCCGCCCACTGGGCTTCGACGATCTGGCTGCCGGGGAAGGTGGAGGAGCCGAGGTAGCGGACCTTGCCCTGGCGTACCAGGTCCGTCAGGGCGCCCAGGGTCTCTTCGATGTCCGTGTCGGGTGAGGGCCGGTGCGCCTGGTAGAGGTCTATGTAGTCGGTTCCCAGCCGGCGCAGCGAGTCCTCGACGGCCCGCATGATCCAGCGTCGGGAGTTGCCACGCTGGTTGGGGTCGTCTCCCATCGGGTTGTGGAACTTGGTGGCCAGGACGATGTCATCACGGCGGCCCTTGATCGCCCGTCCGACGATCTCCTCGGACTCGCCGTGGGAGTAGACGTCGGCGGTGTCGATGAAGTTGATGCCGGCGTCCAGGGCGCGGTGGATGGTCCGGGTGGCCTCGTCGTGGTCGGGGTTGCCCCACGGGCCGAACATCATCGCGCCCAGGCACATCTTGCTGACGGACAGGCCGGTCCGGCCGAGCAGGCGGTGTTCCATGAGGGTCTCCAAGGGGTGTGCGCGGGTTTTCCGGATCGGGGCCGGGCGGGGACAGTCGAATCTGTTCCCCGACCCGGGTCAGCTCTGCGTCACTGATCCCGCCTTGCGGCGCGAGGCGGCCAGCAGGCCGAGGGGCAGCAGGGCCGCGAGGGCGAAGGCGAAGCCGGCCAGCGACGGGCCCCGCAGGCCCAAGCCGGAGGTCAGGGCGATGCCGCCGAGCCAGGAGCCCGCGGCGATGCCGACCTGGAACGCGGACGTGGCCAGGGCCATGGGCAGGGACCGGTCGGCTCCGGCGATGCGAACGACCTCGCCGACCACGATGGGGTTGTTGGCGAAGCCGGCTCCGCCGAGCAGCACGACCAGGACCACGGCCACGACGCTGTTGGTCGCCCACAGGGTGATGGCGGCCAGAAGCGCGGAGGTGAGGGCGGTGGCCGGGATGAGCGTGGCGTAGGGACGGCGGTCACCGAGGCGTCCGCCGACCGTGGTGCCGGCCAGGGCGCCGACGCCGAAGCCGAGCATCGCCAGCGGCACGACGGCGGTCGCGAGGTGGGCCCGGTCGGTCAGCAGCGGGGCGACGTAACTGTAGGCGGCCATGATGCCGGCCTGGATGAGCGCGATGGCCAGGTAGACCAGCCACAGGCGCGGATGCTTGAGCGCGGCCGTCTCGGCGCGCAGGGAGGTGTCGGCACGTGTCGTGTCGGCGGGCAGCTGGCGGGCCACCACGACGGCGGCGGTCACGGCGAGAGCGGCGAGCATCCAGAAGGGGGCCTGCCAGCCGCCCAGCTGGCCGGCTGCCGTACCGAGCGGGACGCCGACGATGTTGGCGAGGGTGATGCCGCCGACCATCACACCCATGGCGCGGGTGCTGGCGGCCGGTCCCGCGGCGGCGGTCGCCACCACCGCGCCCACGGCCCAGAAGGTGCCGTTGCCCAGCGCGGCGGCGAACCGGCCGACGAGGGCGAGCCCCAGGCCGGAGCTGAGCGCGCCGACAACGTGACCCGCGGCGAAGACCAGAAGCGCGGCGATCAGGGCCGAGCGACGTGGCAGGCGCTGGGTCGCCATGGACATCACGGGCGCGCCGATCATCATGCCGACGGCGAAGGCGGTGATCAGCGTCCCGGCGCTGGAGACGCTGACATCGAGCGCGCCGGAAATCTGCGGCAGCAGGCCCGAGATGACGAACTCGCTGGTGCCCATGAGGAAGGCCACGGCGCCCAGCAACCACACCACCGGCGGCAGCTTGACCTTCCCGGCAGGCACAGGCACTGCCGTGCCGCCGTCACCCGTGCGCGGTGCGGCGGCCGAGGGGTCCGGCTTCGTGGACGAGGGGGAACTCACTGACGATCCTTTCAAGGTTGCGGGCGGGGCACTTCAGGCCCGCCGCAATCCACGAAACCAGCAGCCGGGCGCGGCAGACAGTCACGCTTGTGAGGGGTAACGGCAGGGACCCCCTCATGCCGAGAGCGTGAGTGCGGACACGGCGAATCGGGGTAAACGGCCGCGGCACGGGATGCGGGCGATGTTGATGGCCGGAGCCGATGTGACGCCGGGTGCGGCGGGCGTGAGGTGGGGCGGGCCGCACGGCATGAGGGCGGTGCCGGGGCGGGGAGTCCGGGAGGGCCGGCTGGGGTCAGCGCTCGGTGTCGGCCTGAGAGGCGGCCGCGTCCCGGTTCTGGCTCGCTGCCCAGCTGGCGAGGAGCTTCAGGGCGTCCGCGCCCGGGGTGCCGGGATCGGCGCTGTAGACGGTGACGGACAGCCCCTGTTCGCCGGGCAGGTCCAGACTTTCGTGAACCAGCTCCATCTCGCCTACCGCCGGGTGGTGGAACCGCTTGGTTCCCTCGGTGAAGACGTGCACGTCGTGTGCGCCCCACAGGGTGCGGAAGGCGTCGCTGCGGGTGGACAGCTCACCGATCAGGTTCGACAGCTCCCGGTCGTAGGGGTTCTTGGCGACCTCGACCCGCAGCACCCCGACTCCGTCGCGGGCCACGCGTTCCCAGTCGGGGTAGAGCCGGGTGGCGCGGGGGTCGAGGAAGACGAACCGGCAGGTGTTGGCCGGCTCCTGCTCGAACACCTCACTGAGCAATGCGCGGGCGAGCGGATTGGCCGCCAGGACGTCCATGCGGTTGTTGCGCACGTACGCCGGCTGGTCGTGCAGGCCTTCGACGATGCGCAGCACACTGGGCCGCACGGTCGCCTTCTTCGGGCGTCGCCGGACCCGGGCAGGACTGGTGTTGGCCGCCCGGGCCAGAGCGTAGAGGTGATCCCGCTCGGTGTCGTCCAGCCGCAGGGCCTGAGCGAGGGCGTCCAGGACGCTGTCGGAGACACCGCCGAGATTGCCGCGCTCCAGGCGCGTGTAGTACTCGACACTCATCCCGGCCAGCATCGCGACCTCCCCCCGGCGCAGCCCGGGCACCCGCCGCTGCCCGTACACCGGCATGCCCGCCTGTTCCGGTGTGATCTTGGCGCGGCGGGACTTCAGGAATGCGCTGACTTCGGCCCGATGGTCCATGGATCCCAGCGTAGGAAGACGAAGCGATCAGTGGGGGTCCCTGTCGGTACCCCTCACAGCACGGACTCCCACAACAGGGCCGGAGTGGATTCCTTGGCGAATGCGCGTCGTGGTCAGGCCCGGGTCTTCCGGCGTGCTCAGGGCTTCTTCGTAGCCGACCGCCTCGTGTTCTTGGTCGTGCTCGTGCCCGTGGTGGTCCGAGCGGCCTTGGTGGGCGGCTTCTTCCGCTTCGGGGTGGTGGTCGGCCATGTGAGTTCGATTTCCAGCTCGATCTCCCCGTTGTCGATCTCGACCTCCACCTCGCTGCGGAGGTCGTCGGGGATGCGCAGGCTGAGCGTTCCGGAGCCGAGTTCCAGTTCGGCGTCGCCGCCTTCTCTCAGGGCGGCTGCGAGTGCCGTGAGCTGGTCGGCCGCCTCCAGGCGTGACAGCGAGCGCTTCTGCTCAAACTTGAGATCCGTCATGCGTGTCTCCGATCCGGCATGCGTAGCCTGACAACGCCCATTTTGGTGCCATGTGCGGGATCGGACATCCTGGACAGTCACTCGGTGGCTCGGTCGGCGTGACGATCGTTGTGCTGCTTCATCATGCGCCTGCTGATCGGGGTGAGCCCGCTCGGCGGCGCTTCCCGTACGCGATGGTCAGTACGGCCAGCAGCGGGCCCCAGAGGATCAGGGGCGCGTAGCAGGCGTAGAACCAGGCCGTCTCCCAGCCGCCCGCCTCGCTGGGGAAGTTGGCGGGCAGGGCGTCGCCGCGGATCGTCGTGCCCAGGATCTGGGTGACGAGGGTCAGGGTGGTTCCGAGGGTGAGGAGCGTGGCGGCGGTGGCCGACGCGATGACCGTTGGCCCCAGCGGCACCCGGCGGCCACCGAGGAGCGGTATCCAGCGTGGGAACACCTCGCCCCAGCGGGCGATCAGGCCGATCGCCGTGAACGCGAGGGCTTCGGAGAGGATCGACAGGAAGACGATGTATGCCCCCTCGCCAGGGCCCGTTCCGTCGTCGAGTACGGCGGGCAGGCGCCAGATGCCGGAGGGCAGGACCACCAACGGTACGGCGTAGGCGAGTAGTTGTATCGGGCGAGAGACTCCGGCCGTGGGCTGGTGGGCCGCCTGCCATGCCGTGCGGAGTCGCCGGGGGCGGGGCACTGTGGGGTTCTCGGCGTGCGGGAGCGGCTGCATGCGCGGTCCTCGGTTGGGGTGGGCAGGTGGCCGGCCGGGTTCGTCATGAGAGTCGCAGTTCCGGGGCCGCCGAGGATCGGTCCGTGGGGTCGACTTGGCTCCGCCGTGCGGGGGATGGGGCATGCGCCCGGAGGGTGGCAGCGGCGGAGTGTCGGGCCTGCCCGGAGGCCTGCCCCCTTCGGGTTCAGTCCGTGCCGAGGCCGTCGATCAGGCGGTTGAGGAAGCGGGTGAAGGTGGCTTCGGGGGTCACGGGGCGGGCGGGGGCCGAGAGGGCTTCGGCGAGTTCCGGGTGATCGCCGTCCGCGGCTACGGCCGCGAGGTAGCGGGCCTCGGCCGCGGCGCGGTCGGGGGAGCCGGCGGCTGCCGCCTGGGTGAGTTCGTGGGTGACGTGGCCGGCGACGAAGGCCGTGAGCTGGGCGAAGACCTCCAGTTTCGCGGCGCCGTCCAGGCCCGTGGGGCGCAGGGCGGTGAGGGCGTGTTCCAGGAAGGCCAGGGTGTTGGGGCCGAGGCTGCGGCGGGTGGACAGGGCGGTGGGCAGCCAGGGGTGGCGCAGCATGTTGGCGCGCTGGAGGTGGGCGACGGTCTTCAGGTCGGTGCGCCAGTCGCCGGTGAGGGCGGCCGCGGGCGTCAGTTCGCCGCTGACGTGGTCGACCATGAGCTCCAGCAGGGTGTCCTTGTCGGGGGCGTAGCTGTAGAGCGACATGACTCCGGCGCCGACCTGTGCGGCGACGCGCCGCATGGTGACCGCTTCGAGGCCCTCCGCGTCCGCCAGGGCCACCGCGGCCGTCGTGATCGCCTCCCGGGTGAAGGCAGGCCTGCGCCCCCTGCGGGCCCCGGCCTGGGATTGGGGCTGCCGGTGGTTCAGCCACAGCTGGTGCGGGTCGTGTCCCGGGGTGCCGGACCCGTCCTCACGCGTCACGGTCTTCGTACTCCTGTCACTGAGGGCCGCTGTCGTCGTCATCCAAGCATCCTCTATTCTCGTACAACGTACGGAAAATCGAGGAGGGGACCGACCATGGCTTCACGCACCCACGATCCCGCGGCGAAACCGGCCTGGACGCCGTCCGCCCGGAAGCCGCCGCTGTCCTCTCGGATGATGCGGGCGATCTGGCGCGGGCTTCCCGAGAAGCGGTACGACGTCGGGTGGGAGCCGGGGCTGGAGGTGCCGGCCGCCGACGGCAGTCCGTTGGTCACGGACCACTACTTCCCCCGTACGGACACGGAGGGCGGTTTCCCCACCCTTCTGGTGCGCTCCCCGTACGGCAGGGGTCTGCCCTGGTCCCCGCAGTACGGCATGCTCTTCGCCGAGCAGGGCTTCCATGTGATCCTGCAGAGCTGCCGCGGCACCGGCGGCTCGGGCGGTGCGTTCGACCTGTGGCACCACGAGGCCGCCGACGGCCGGGCCACGGTGGCGTGGCTGCGCGAACAGCCCTGGTTCGACGGGACCCTGGGGACCATCGGCCCCAGCTATCTCGGGTACGTGCAGTGGGCGCTCGCCCTGGACCCGCCGCCGGAGCTGAAGGCGATGGTGGTGCAGGTCGGTCTGCACGACCCGTACGCCCTGTTCTACGCGGACGGTGCCCTACGGCTGGAGAACGCCCTGCTCGTGGGGCTGGGGATGACGTACCAGCACCAGGGGATCATGCCGGTCGCCAAGGCGACGCTGCGGCTGCAGCGCCGTATGCGCGCCATCGTCACGGCGCGGCCGCTGCGCGGGGCGTATGCCTCCGCCCTCGGGGACGTGCCGTGGCTGGACGACGTGATGACGCACCCGGACGCCGGGGACCCGTACTGGGACGGCGCGTCCCTGGCGCGGGCGGCCGAGGGGCTGAGCGTCCCCACGAGTCTGGTCTCCGGGTGGCACGACGCCCTGGCCGACCAGACGTTCGAGCAGTACGCGCGGCTGCGTGAGGCCGGGTGCGACACCGCGCTGCTGGTCGGTCCCTGGACGCATACCTCCGCCATGCAGCAGGGCTGGCCGGAGGTCTTCGCCGAGAGCCTCGCGTGGCTGCGGGCGCATCTGTGCGGCGATCCTTCCGGGCTGCGTCCCACGCGGGTGCGTGTGCATGTCGGCGGCGAGGACGTATGGCGGGACCTCGACGACTGGCCGTCCCCGTCCTCTCCCGTCACCGCCTCCTCCCCCGTCACCGACTCATGGGTGGCCGCCGCGGACGGGCACCTCGAACGGCGAGCTGCTCCTACGGCTCCCGCCGACGGTGCGGAGTCCGCGCCCCTGGCGTCCCTTCGCCACGACCCGGCCGACCCGACGCCGTCCATCGGCGGTCCCCTGCTGTCCCGGACGGCCGGTGCCCGCGACAACGGTGCTCTGGAGGAGCGGGAGGACGTCCTGACGTTCACCAGTGCGCCGCTGGCCGAGGCCGTGGACGTCCTCGGTCCCGTCTCCGCGCGGCTGAGCGTCTCCACGGACACCGGGTACGCCGATGTCTTCAGCCGCCTGTGCGACGTGGACGCGCAGGGCCGCTCCACCAACGTCTGTGACGGGCTGGCCCAGGTGGAGACGGTGGGGCAGGGGCCCTCGGAGGTCAGCGTGCCGATGAGTTCCACGGCCTACCGTTTCCCGGCCGGGCACCGGATTCGCTGGCAGGTCAGTGGGGGTGCGCATCCGCGGTACGCCCGTAATCCGGGGACCGGCAAGCCGACGGTGGAGGCCGTCGACCTCACGGCGATACGCGTCACGCTGCACGAGGGCTCCGTGCTGTTGCTTCCCGACGGGTCCCGGGCTGTGTGACGCCTGGACACCCGGACAGGTCATTCGTATACGGGAGCGAGGATGGGGGCATGTTCGCACAGCTGCTCGCGGCGGCGTGCAGGTCGCGGGGACGCGGCCCTGAGGGTCGGGCGTGTCAACAGGCCCGTTCCGCCAGCCAGCCCGCCATCGCCCGTACCCCGATGGCGATGGCCCGCTCGTCCGGGGCGAAGTCGGGGAAGTGTGGGTAGCCGGCGGTGACGGGGGTGCCCGGGGTGCGGACGCCGAGGAAGGTGTAGGTGCCGGGGACGCGGTTCAGGTAGAGGGCGTAGTCCTCGCCGCTGAAGGGCGGGAACGCGGCGTGGAGTGTGGTGACGGAGTCGGGGCCCGGTCGGCGGCGCAGGTGGTGGGCCAGGGCGCGGGCGTCCGGTTCCGGGCAGAGCAGGGCGGGGAACGGCTCGGTGGGGAAACGGACTTCGGTGCCGGGGTATTGCTCGGCCAGTCGGCGGATGCTCTCGCGTACCTCCGTGTACCGCTCCTGCGGCCAACAGCGGTAGGAGACGGTCACTTTGGTCTCCTGTGCCACGGCCCGGAGGGCCACGAAGCGGGCCAGCGGGCCGTCGGGGGTCTGGGCGTCGGTGATCATCCGTTCGATGTCCGACGGTGTCCGCGGGGGCGTCACCGTGGCGAGCGCGCCGATCTCGGCGGCCAGTCGCCGCGCGGCGTCGGGTGCGTCCGGGCCCTGGAGAGTCACCTCCGCCTTGTCCTGGCCCGGCATCCCGTAGCCCGGGGTCACGGCGAACCGGCCGACGGGGAAGGGCCCGCAGTGCAGTGCGTGGATCTCCTCGACGCGGTGGCGTTCCAGCACGCCCGCCTCGATCATGGCCCGGGCTCCGGAGAGGCTCTCCTCGGCGGGCTGGAAGAGGAACACCACCGTGCCGCTCAGATGCTGCCGCAGCCGTGCCAGGACCTTCGCGACACCGAGGGCCACGGTCGTGTGGAGGTCGTGCCCGCAGAGGTGGGCCGCGTCCCGGCCGCCCCCGACGATGTCGCCGGGCGGCACCGCGTCCATGTCCGCCCGGTACGCGACCGTCCGGCCGGGTCGCGCGCCGCGCAGGACACCGACCACGCCGTGCCCGCCCACTCCGGTGGTGACGGCCAGCCCGGCCGCTCGCAGCTCCCGGGCGACCACACCGGCGGTACGACGCTCCTCCCCCGGCAGCTCGGGATGCCGGTGGATGTCCCGCCTGAGCCGGATCAACCCGCCCTCCAGGCGCGCCACCTCGGCGTCCACCGGCCCTTGCCCCAGCGGTCCCCTCCGCCCGCCGGCGGCGGCCGTCCCCGCGGTACCCCACACCGCTCCCGCGCCGACTGCCGTCGCCATGCCGGCGAGCAGCGTACGACGCGCGAGTACGTTCTTCTCAGGACGCTTCACTGTTCCCGTTCCCCCTGTGTGATCGTCACGTGGTCACCCGGCGAGCGGGAGACGTGTCCGTACACGATCACCGCGAGCACGGGCCGTCGCCCATCCGGCGGGCCACCGCTTGTGGGTGGGGAACACCCCCGTGGAACACCCCCGTCCCCGCCCTTCGGGCTCGGTGCGCCAGGAGTCGCGCCGGGGAATTCCGTTGCCCGGCCTCGGGCCCGGTCGGCACCATTCCGGACCCCGGCCCCGGACCCCGGCGGGAATACCCGCGAGTACGCCACCGGCCGGCATCGACACCGGGCAGGATTCAAGTCGAGAGACCGACCGGCCGGGGGAGCCTGCCATGCCGTACAGCTCCGCGGAGTGGCCCGCGCGCAGTCTGCTGGGGGCGGTGCCGCCGGAAGCGCGCGGTGAGTTGCTCGAACTGGGCGTGCCGGCGCGGTTCGAGGCCGGGAAGGTGCTGCTGAGCGAGGGCGCCCGGGACCGTCATGTGCTGGTGCTGCTGTCCGGCTTCGCCAAGGTGACGGCACGGGTGGAGAACGGCGAGGAGTCCCTGCTCGCGGTTCGGGTCGGCGGGGACAGTGTCGGTGAGATGGCCGCGTTCGACGGCGCGCCGCGCTCGGCCACCGTGACGGCGTGCGGCCCGCTCACCGCCCGGCTGGTGCAACCGGCGCCGCTGCACGCCCTGTTGCTCCGGCGTCCGGAGGTGCATCTGGCGCTGACCGGGATCATCGCCCAACGGCTGCGCTGGGCCAACCGCAGGCGTCTCGACTTCAAGGGCTACCCGGCGAAGGTACGGCTGGCCCGGCTCCTGGTGGAACTCGCCACCTCCTACGGCCGGCCCGGCCAGGGCGGCATGGTGCTCGGCTGCCGGCTGACCCAGCCCGAGCTGGCCGCGCTCACCGGCGCCGCCGAGACCACCGTCCACAAGGGGCTGCGCGAGCTGCGCCGGGACGGGCTGCTGGAGACGGGGTACGGATCCACCGTCATCCGCGACCTGGAGCGGCTCAGGGAGATCGGGGACCTCACCCCCGAGGACTGACCGGACCTCGCATGCCAACAGCCGTGCCGGTCACGTCAGTTCAGCACCGGCCGCAGCACGACCAGCAGCCCCGCGCTCACCCCCATCACCGCCGTACACCCCACCGCCGCCGTCACGCACCGGTACTTGCGCACCGCCACCTGGGACAGGAACCGGATCGTCTGGGACAGCTCCTTGCGCTCCTGGTCCGGGTCGCCGTCGCCGCCGTCGGGGGTGGGCAGGATGTCGGGGCCCGAGGCGAGGTGGACGAAGCTGTAGCGGTTGGCGCCGGTGGGGCGCAGCACCCGGGGGCGCAGGGTGGCGGCCAGGAAGCCCGCGCCGCCGAACATCGCGCAGAGGAACAGGGCGAGCAGGGCGGCGGCGAGTATGCCCGCCGGGCCGCCCGCGGACGCGGAGCGCAGGGCCGGAGGGGACCAGTAGCCGGCCGTGCCGACGAGGGCGGCCTGGGCGGCGGCGAGGATCCCGGCCTTGGTGTCGGCGTGCTGGTGGGTGGTCTGCAGGGCGGTGAACATGAACTGCGCGGGACGGCTGTCGGGGCGGGTACCGGTGGGCGACGGCATGCTGCTCCTTCTGGGGCCGGTGGGCTGTTCCATGCCTCCAGTACGCCCCGGAACCGGTCACGGAACCTGGGATTTCTGCGGGATTGCGGACGTCGATCGGCCACCGGCCGCACCGACTTCCCGAACCCGCCCGTAACGTGCGGCCACCGCTGTATGTTTCCGCACCTTTCCGCATCCCGTATTTCGACGGGGTTCGCGGCGGACGGCGCGTGTAGGACTGGCCTACCGGCGTCCGCGCGAGGGGAGCGGACGCCGGTGTCCGCCGGAGTGCGCCCCCGGATCCGATCACGGGTGCGGCTCCACTTCAGTGAGCGGGGAGTTCAGGCATGGGAACGTTCGGTCGCAGACTGCTGCTGGCGGTCGACGCGAAGGGATACGGCGGCGTCGACGTGGTGACGCAGCGCGAGTGGCAGGAGGCGATCCGGCGGCGGCTCGAGGCGGCGGCCGGCGCGGCCGGGCTCGACTGGGAGCAGTGGGCGACGCAGGTCGGCGGGGACTCGGTGTTCGCGGTCCTGCCGAAGGGGGCGTCGGAGCCGGACCTCGTGGACCCGTTCATGCGCCATCTGGAGGCCGGTCTGCGCACCTTCAACCGCAACCGGCGCGACGAGGCCCGGCTGCGGCTGCGGGCCGCCGTGCATTTCGGCACCGCCTCGCCCGCGGCCAACGGCTTCGAGGGCCGCGCCCCGGTCGAGATCGGCCGGATGCTGGACAGCCGCGTGCTGAAGGCGGCGCTCGCCGCGGCGCCGGCCGCGCAGCTGGCGCTGGCGGTTTCCGCGACCGTCTTCAACGACGTGATCGGCGAGGCGTACACGACGATCCAGCCGCAGGAGTTCCGCGAGGTGCGCGTCGCGGAGAAGGAGTACGCGGGGCGGGCGTGGATCCGGGTGCCGGGGTACGACGTGACGGCCCTGGACCTCGGGGGGACCGAACAACCCGGCGCGGGGGGCAGCACAGGGGACACGAGGGGCGCGACCACAGTCGGCGCGCGCCCCCCGAGCGCCCCAACTGCTCCTGGTGACACGGTAGTTCAGGTCATAACCGGAACCGTCCATGCCCAGGGTGCCGTCTTCGGGATCTCCAAGTGACCTGAGTGACGGCCGAGGATGAACGAGGAACACGAGGAACACAGCGAGCAGCGCGCCCAGGACACACCAGAGGCGCACCACGCGGACGAACCGCAGCCCCAGACCCAGACCCAGAATCAGAACCAGAACCAGAACCAGCCCGAGCAGGTCCACCACAACAACGTCAACCAGTACTTCTACGGAGAACTCGACGCCTCCGGCGCCCAGTTCGGCATCGGCACCGCCGGCTCCGACAACGCGCGGCGCCGTGCCGTGGGCCGGCTCGACGCGGGCGAGGCGGACGCGATCCTCGCGCCCTACGTCAAGCCCGCCTGCTTCGAGCAGGCCGTGCTCGCCCTCGAACAGGACGGGGTCGTGGTCCTGGTCGCGCCGCCGGGCACGGGCAAGCGGTCCGGGGCCGTGGCGCTCGTCGACGCCCTCGCGGAGGGGTCGGAGTACGTCGTGCTCTCCCCCGGCCGCAGCCTGGACGACCTCGCGAGCGGGAAGGTCGCCTTCGAGAAGGGCGTCGGCTACGTCCTGCTCGACCGGATGAGCGAGGACAGTTCCCAGACGGCGGACTTCGACTGGCGGCGGGTGCGCGACACCGTCCGCGAGCACGACGCCCACCTGGTCGTCACCACCGTGCGCCCGGTCGAGAGCGGTGTCGTCGAGTCCGTACGGCACGTGCCCTGGCGGCTCCCGGACCTCACCTCCGTACTGCGGGTGCGGCTGGTGCGGGCCGGGTGTGCGCAGGACACCGTGGAGCGGGCCGTGTCGCTGATGCCCGGCGGGTGCCGGATCGCGGAGGTCGCCGTGGCCGCCGAGCGGATCGCGTCCGGCACCGCGCCGGACGAGGTCTGGCAGGACTACGGCAGCAGCGCGGCCCAGCCCGTGCGCGACTGGTTCGACCGGGACCGTACGCCGCAGGAGTGGGCCGAGATCACCACGCTGGCCTTCGTCAACGGCGCCGGCTACCGCGACTTCGAGACCTGCCAGGAGCGGCTGGAGGGCTGGGTGGCGCCGGCGTTCCCGGAACCCGTCACCGAGGAGGAGCAGGCCGCGGCGGCCCGGCGCGCCGTCGACCGCCGGCTGTCGCTGTCCCGCAACGACCTGGTCGCCGTGGAGCAGCGGAAGAACGGCGCGCTCACCCGTACCGCGCTGGTCTTCCCCCACCCCCAGTACCGGCAGTGGGCGCTGGAGGAGCTGTGGACCAAGCGCTCCACGCCGTACTGGAACGGCGTACGGGACTGGCTCACCGAACTCGTCGCCGCCCAGCCGGGGCTCGGGCTCCAGCTGTCCGTCGCGCAGGGGCTCGCGCTGCTCACCCGGCCCGCCTTCGACGAGGTCGCCGACAACTATCTGCACCCGTGGGCGGGCGGCGCGGCCGGTCCCGCCGGGCAGTCGACGGCCGTGCTGGTGCTGCAGTGCATGTGCCTGGACGAGAGCCTCGCCTCGACCGCGCTGGGCGTGGCCCGGGGCTGGGCCCGCTCCTACGACCCGGTGCTGCGGTCGACGGCGGCGGCGGCGTTCAGCGGGGCGCTCGGCGTGCGCTTCCCCACGGACGCGGTCACCAATCTGCTCCGGATGGTCCGCGGGGGCGTCCGGTCCGTGGACGCGGCGTTCGCGCTGGCCGGTCTGGTCGCGGTCCTCGCGGAGTGCGGGCAGAACACGGGCGCGGTGTTCCGGCCGCTCGCGTACCGACTGCGGGCCCAGCGCGAGACGCTGACCGGGCAGTCCAAGGAGAACATCCTGGGTGCCGTGCTGATCGTCCTGCGGGCCCGGGACGCGCGGACCGGGCGGCTGGTGTGCGCGTCGCTGATGGAGCGGGACGACCGGCAGACCGCCACCATCGGCGAGCTGTGGGCGGGCGTCCTGGACAACCTGCCGCGCCGGGGCCGGGCCCTGGCCGCCCTGAACACCACCCTGCGCGAGCTGCCTGCGGTGTCGGAGCGGCCCGAGCGGGTGGCCGAACGCTTCGGCGGGGCCCTGGGCGCGGCCCTGCCCCCGGACGACGGTCCGCCGCTGGCCGCGGCCCTGCGGCAGGTCGCCGCCCGCGCCGACGAGGCGGCCGGTGCCCTCGTCGAGATCTTCCTTACCGCCGTACTGAGCACGGAGGGCTGACAGGCATGGCTGAGAAATACCCGCTCGTCGAGCAGCGGGAGTACGGGCGGCCGGACCGGCGCGGCGGCATCTGGCGCAAGCGGGTGACGCGCGCCGACGACGAGCTGCCCAGGGTCGCCGCCCACCATGTGCGGGTGTTCCGGGTCGGCGAGGAGTACGTCGAGGACCACGGGCAGCTGCGCGCCGACGACCCGGTGGTGACCGGGGCCAGCTCGGTCACGGTCGTGGACCGGCGGATCGAGGTGCCCGTCGTCGTGGAGACACGGATCCCGTCGTCCGAGGCGGGCGACTTCACCGTACGGGCCTGCTTCTACTGCACGGTCACCGACCCGAGCGCGGTCGTGCGCGACGGCGTCACCGACGTGGAGGCGCTGCTGCTCGCCCATCTGCGCGAGGTGCCGGGGCTCACCGAGGACGGCAGCGACCTGCCCGTCGTCGACACGGCCGCCGTACGCGCCCGGATCGACGCCCGGCTGACCGCGTACCACGAGATGCGGCCGTCGTTGGTGTCCGGGATCCGGGCCCGGCACGGGTCGATCGAGGTCCTGACGCCCGAGGAGATGTCGGCGCACGTCGAGGAGATGGAGCGGGCCCGCCGGGACCGCACGCGCCTGCGCCACCAGGAGGAGATGGAGCAGCAGGCGGCCCTGGACCGGGCCCTGCGCGAGGCCGAACTGGAGCTGAAGCACGAGGAGATCCGCAACCTCCAGGCGATGCGCAAGGAGCGCAACCGGCAGGAGGAGGAGACACTGCGCACGGGCTACGAGCACGGCGCCGGTGCCGAGCGGCAGGACTACGAACTGGAGATCGAGCGCCGGCGCAACCGTTTCACCCGGGCCGAGATCGAGGACGACATCAAGCTGATCGGCGCGGACCCGGTCGCCGCCGACTATCTCGCCTGGCGCAACGGCGACATCAGCGCCGACGAGCTGTCCAAGCGGCTGCACGCGGCCGAGGAGCGCTGGGACTCGCGCAAGGACGACCGCCTCCGGCTCGACCGCGACCACGAGATGACGCGCCGCGGCCTGGACCGGGACGATCTGCGCTGGCAGGTCGAACGCGAGGACCGGCGCCAGGAGCTGGCCCGCGGCGAGGAGCGGGAGCAGACCAAGGCCCAGCGCCAGGAGGCCGCCCGGCGCTGGGACCTGGAGCACGACGACCGGCTGCGGCAGCGCCACGAGAAGCGCGAGGACGCCAAGGAACTCCAGCGGGACCAGCACGAGTTGGCGAAGCAGCAGCTCAGTGTCCGGGCCACGCTGGGCAAACAGGCCATCGACCGGGGCCTGTTCGACAGCACCATGTACGACGCGGGTGCCTTCATCAACAGCGTCGGCGACGTCCCGCCCGCCCAGAGCACGCCGAATGGGGAGCTGAAGGGCGGGGTGAAGCGCGAGCTGCGCCGGGCGCCCGGGCGCACCTCCGAGGCCGCGCCCGCTCCGGTCGACGGTGACGACGCCGACGACTTCGACCCGGCGAACCAGGAGGGGAGCCTTGGCAACTGACACGCCGCTCCGCCCGGCCGACAGCACGGCCTACGACGAGCACCGGAGCCAGTCGCGCCCGGCGCCGCCCGCCGCCGGATGGACACTCCGGCTGCGCCGGCTGATCGGCATCGACGAACCCCTGCTGGACTGGGTGCCGGAGGAGCGCGCCCGCTACACCTGGTACGGCGCGCTCGTCGTCAACACGGCCCTGCTGGGCGCGATCTCCATGGTCCTGGCCCTCTCCAGCTTCCGTTCCGACCTGCCCCTGGCGGCGGCCATCGGCGTCGCCGTCGTCTGGTTCTGGGTGATCCTGGCCCTGGACAGCTGGCTGGTCTCCAGCACCCACGGCACGACGGTCCGCAAGTGGACGCTGCTGGTGCGCTTCCTCCTCTCGGTGCTGCTCGGTCTGTTCATCGCCGAGCCGATCCTCTTCCAGATCTTCGACAAGGAGATCCGCCAGTCGATAGCCGTCGGCAACGAGCAGAAGGTCGCCGACTACCGGGGCATGCTCGTCTCCTGCAATCCCACGGACGGCGCCTCCACCACCGGCCGCCGCGAGTGCGCCCGCTACCAGCTGAAGGTGGCGGGCTCCCCCGCCGAACTGGCCCGCCAGATCAAGAGCAACGACGACCGCGTCAAGTCCCTCAGCACCCAGGTCGCCGGCATCAACAAGACCCTCAGCGCCAAGCAGTCCACCGAACAGCGCCTGTGCGGGCCGAAGTACTGGATCGTGCGCAACGGGGTGCGGGACGTCACCATCACCTGCGAGCGGGCCCGCAAGGCGGCCTCGGACTACAAAGACAACAGCAAGGTCGAGACGTACGAGAAGAAGCTGGAGGGTCTGGTCGCCCAGGGCCAGAAGCTGGCCGCGCGTAAGGACGGGGCCGCCGACGACTACCAGCCGCTGCTGCAGAAGGCCGTCGACGACAAGACCCGGCAGCGTGCCGCCGATCTGGACACCGACGGCATCCTCACCCGGGCGGCCGGCCTCAAGCAGGTCGCCGAGTCGGACGGCTTCGCCCTGTTCCTGACGATCGTGCTGCACCTGCTCCTGCTCTGCCTGGACGCCATGCCCGTCCTGGCCAAGGTCCTCAGCGGCGCCACGACCTACGACACCCTGCTCGGCGCCCGCCACCGGGCGAGCCGCAAGCTGTACGCCGAGGAACTCCAGGTGCAGCACACCTGCGCCCGCATGGAGCACGACGTGCAGCGGCACCGGGTGGAGTGGGACACGGCCGACCGCATGCGCCGCCTGGAGCAGGAGCACCAGCGGGCCCAGGCCGAGCGGGCGGCGGAGGAACGGGCGGAGCTGGAGGCGCGGATGGGGCGGATCATGCGGACACGCGGGGTGTGAGGGCCACTTGATCCGGAAACGGTTCGAAAGATTCGAGTAGCGGAATTCGCTGGTCCGGCTGGGATGCCCCCTCCGCCCTCATCACATCCGACGCATCCCAGCCCCAACCAGTCGCCGAACAGCGGAAATACACTCCGGCCCCGGTGAACGGGCTGACGAATCTTTCGCAACAATCACCGAAACCATTGACAGTTGACAGGGCCAAGCCAACACTCCCGGGTGACAGAGCACCCCCGTCCACCCCACGAGGACGATGGAGGAAGCACGCCCATGAGCAACGCACTCAGCCGCTTACGGCTGCTCATCAGCGGTGTCTGCACGATGCTGCTGGTCGCGCTGGCCGTCCTGGCCCTGCCGGGCACCGCCCACGCCGACACGGTCGTCACGAGGAACCAGACCGGCACCCACGAGGGCTACTACTACTCGTTCTGGACCGACAGCCAGGGCACGGTCTCCATGAACCTGTCCGCCGGCGGCAGCTACAGCACGTCATGGCGGAACACCGGGAACTTCGTCGCCGGCAAGGGCTGGGCCACCGGCGCCCGCCGCAGCGTGACCTACTCCGGCACCTTCAACCCGTCCGGCAACTCGTACCTGACCCTCTACGGCTGGACCGCGAACCCGCTCATCGAGTACTACATCGTCGACAACTGGGGCACGTACCGGCCGACCGGAACGTACAAGGGCACCGTCACCAGCGACGGCGGCACGTACGACATCTACAAGACCACGCGCTACAACGCCCCGTCCGTCGAGGGCACGAAGACCTTCGACCAGTACTGGAGCGTGCGGCAGTCCAAGCGCACGGGCGGCACCATCACCGCGGGCAACCACTTCGACGCCTGGGCCCGGGCCGGGATGCCCCTGGGCAGCTTCAAGTACTACATGATCATGGCGACCGAGGGCTACCAGAGCAGCGGCAGCTCCAGCATCACGGTGCGCTGACGATGGCCGCCACAGCGCGCGTCGCGCTGCTCACCGCCCTCCTGACCGCAGCGGCCGCGTTCACGGTCACCACCGCCCCCGCACAGGCCGCCGCCTGCAACGGCTACGTAGGACTCACCTTCGACGACGGCCCCTCCGGCAACACCACGAGGCTCCTCGACGCGCTCCGGCAGAACGGGCTGCGGGCCACGATGTTCAACCAGGGCCAGTACGCCGCCGCCAACCCGTCCCTGGTCCGGGCCCAGGTGTCCGCCGGCATGTGGATCGGCAACCACAGCTACACCCACCCCCACCTGACCCAGCTCGGCCAGGCACAGATCGACTCGGAGATCTCCCGCACCCAGCAGGCCGTCGCGAGCGCGGGCGGCGGCACCCCGAAACTCTTCCGCCCGCCCTACGGCGAGACCAACGCGACCGTGAAGTCCATCGCGGCCCGGCACGGCCTGACCGAGATCATCTGGCACGTCGACTCCCAGGACTGGAACGGCGCGAGCACCGACGCGATCGTCCAGGCCACCGCCCGCCTCACCAACGGCCAGATCATCCTCCTGCACGACTGACCCGCCAACACCCTCGCAGCCGTCCCCCGCATCGCCCAGAACCTGACGGCCCGGGGCCTGTGCGCGGGCATGATCTCCCCACAGACGGGGCGTGCCGTGGCACCCGGCTGAGGGACGCTCGGAATCGGCGCGATGCAGCCCGGGCCATCGCGCCACCCGGGCGATAGGCCCACGTACTTGAGTACGCGGGCTCATGACGGACCCGCCCCGGGCCCGTGACCATGGGTGTATGACGAATCGGGGAAAGCTTTCCGCAGGGGTCGCGCTCGCGCTTGGGGTGCCGGTCGCGGCTTGGGGGCTGATGGGGCAGCAGAACTACGACGGGCTGCCGGCGAGTGAGCTGGACTATGCCTACCAGCCGTGGGGCATCGGGGACGGTGTCGCGGCGGTGGTCGGCGGGCTCGCGCTGGTGCTGGCGGGGGCCGGGGCCGCGGTGCTGGTGCGGGCGGCGCGGAGTGGGGCGCTGGACCGGCGGTGGTGGGGGGTGCTCGGGCCGCTCGTGGTCGTGGGGCTCATGGTCGGTGTGGGGTGGAGGGTTCTGACCGCGGGGGTGGTCGGGGCCAACATCGGGGCCGGGATGCTGATCATCTTCGGTACGCCGGTCGCCGCCGGGCTGCTGCTGTGGGCCGTGGGACGGGGCGTGTGGCTCGCGACGCGGGGGCACGGGGGCGGCAGTGGCGGGGCCGGGCGTCTCGGTGGGGTTTCGCCGCGCGGCGTCTGACCCGGACGGGTCGGCCCGGGGTGGCCGAAACGCCATGGTGGTGAGTGACGGGGAGTGGGCAACTTCGGTGACCGGCCGAGGGGTTCGCCTAGGTTGGTGGAACGGTGCCCCTTTCCCACCCCCCAGGAGGCCCTGCCGTGCTCGACGACAGCCTGCGTGCCCGTATCGACACCTCCAAGCCGCACTCGGCCCGCTTCTGGAACTACTTCGTCGGCGGCAAGGACAACTACGAGATCGACCGCGAGATCGGCGACCAGATCAAGTCGATCTTTCCGGGCCTGGTCGACGTGGCGGTCACGAGCCGCCGCTTCCTGGGACGGGCCGTCCGGCAGCTGGCCGAGGAGCAGGGCGTCCGGCAGTTCCTGGACATAGGGACCGGGTTGCCGACCGCCGACAACACGCACGAGGTCGCCCAGCGCGTCGCACCGGACGCCCGGATCGTGTACGTCGACAACGACCCCATCGTGCTGGCCCACGCCAACGCGCTGCTCACCAGCACGCCCGAGGGCGTCACCGCGTATCTGGACGCCGACCTGTACGACCCCGAGGCCGTCCTGGAGGCCGCCGCGGGCACGCTCGATCTGTCCCGGCCGGTCGGGCTGATGATCCTCAACACGCTGGGGCATGTCGCCGACTACGAGCGGGCGCGTGAGCTGGTGCGGCGGCTGATGGCCGGGTTGCCGGCCGGCAGCCACCTGGTGATCAGCGACAGCACGGCCACGAGTGAGGGCATGATCGCGGCGTCGGAGGCGTACAACGCGAGTGGTGCGGTGCCGTATTACGTGCGGACCGTGGCCGAGATCGCCGGGTTCTTCGACGGGCTGGAGTTGGTCAGGCCGGGCGTGGTGCGGGTTTCGGAGTGGCGGGCTGAGGTGTCGGACCTTGATTCCGCTGTGGATGCGTATTGCGGTGTGGGGCGCAAGCTGTAGCGGTTCGTGGTTCGGTGACGCGCCGTGTGAGCTGGTCGCGCAGTTCCCCGCGCCCCTAAAGATCCACAGCCCCGGGACGATAATCAGGGAATGATCACCCCACCCCCCGCCCCCGAGCCGCGCAACCGTCTCGTCGGGGATCTTCTCGCGGTCGGTGAGGAGTACTCGCTCGTCCTCTCGGGCGGGTACGCGGTGCTGGCGCACGGGCTCGTGGAGCGGGCCGGGCCGGATGTGGACGTGGCGACCGAGGACCCCGCCGGGATGGAGGTCGTCGCCGATGCCGTCCGGGCCGGGCTGGTGGCGCGTGGCTGGCTCGTGCAGACGCGGGAGACCGAGCCGCTGTCCGCCCAGTTCCTCGTCACCGACGCGGCGACCGAGCAGGAGTACGACGTCGGCGTCCACAAGGAGGTGCTGTGGCGCCCGCCCGTGCTGACGGAGCTCGGGCCCGCGCTCTCCCTCGACGACCTCGTCGGCACCCGCGTGCGGGACCTGGCCGACCGGGGACTCGCCCGCGACCTGGTCGACGTACACGCCGCCTCGGCCCGCTGGAGCCACCCCGAACTCGAGGAACTCGGCCGCCGCCACGCCCCCGACACCTTCGACCTCACCGACCTCCAGGCCCGGCTGACCGGCACGGACTGGATCGACGACCGGGCGTTCACCGTCCATGGTCTCGAGGTCTCCGCCGTCGCCGGACTGCGCCGCTGGGCGCAGGAGTGGGCCGACGACATCGCGGAACGGCTCATCGAGGGCGAGGCCCCGGACGAGGAGTGACCGGTACGCCGCCGAACCGGCCGAGGCCGGTCCTACCGCTCGGTACCCTGACCCGATGGGGAACGGGGCAGGCGGGCAGGTGGGTGTCGTCGCCGCGCTGGTGCGGGCGGCGTTCCTGGTGGACGGTGTCTACGCGGAGGCCAGCCGGGCGTACGGACTGACGCCCCAGCAGGGACAGCTGCTGTGCGTGCTGATGCCGCAGCCGTACGGGATGGGGGAGCTCGGGGAGACGCTCGGGCTGGCGAAGTCGAGCCTGACCGGGCTGGTGGACCGGACGGTGCGCCGGGGGCTGGTACGGCGGGAGGCCGACCCGAGGGACGGCCGGGCCGTGCGGGTGGGGCTGACGGAGGAAGGGGCCTCGCTCGCCGGGAAGTTCTACGCCGAGACCGTACGCCGGATGGAGGCCCTGCCGGCCGGACTCAACGGCGTCGAACGGGAACGGCTGGCCGTGCTGCTGTCACGGGTCGTGGTCGACAACGAGGTTCCCGAGGTGTTCGCCGAGGCGGAGAGGGAGCATCAAAGGGGCTCTGGCGTCGAGTAGCCGAAATCCCCCCGGGGTCATGCCTTCCGTGCCAGGGGTGCGACCGCCCCCTCCGCACGCCTTCCCGCCACCATCAGGGACAGCGTCACTCCCGTCGACATCGTCGCCATCGCCGTCATCGCCACCGCCGGGGAGGTCAGTTGGGCCACGGAGCCCGCGAGCGCCGCGGCCACGCCCTGCATCGTGAGCATGCCCGCCGAGTGCAGGCCCAGGGCATGGCCCGTCAGGGCGTCGGGGGTCAGGGCCACCAGGCGCTCCTGCTGCACGAGGCTCGCGCCGAAGCCGACGGAGGCCAGGGTGACCGCGGCGGCCGCCAGGGGGACGTCCGGGTGCAGGAGGAAAGGCACGTACGGGACGGCCAGGAGCAGCAGGAGCGGGAAGCCGAGGCGGGGGCGCAGGCGCGGCGGGAGCAGGCGGCCCACCAGGACGTCCCCGGCCAGCATGCCCAGCGCGGCGCAGGCGAACAGGGTGCCCGCGGACTCGGGGGCGTAGGAGACATAGAGGGATTCGCAGCCGACGATCAGGCCGTTGGGGATCCAGAGGGCCAGACAGACCTGGCGGCGGGGCGCGGACGACCACAGCAGCGCGTTGGCGCGCCAGGTCGCCGCGACCGAGGGGCGGCCCGTCGTCCGGGGCGGGCGGCGGGTCAGGCCAAGGCGGACGACTACGGCGGCCATGGCGTACAGGGCGGCGGCCGTCAGCAGGGACACCCGGGGGGACAGCAGCGCCACCAGGGCGCCGCCGGTCGCGTAGCCGGCGATCTGCATGAGGCCGCTCATCATGTTGAAGACCGAGCGGCCGAGCAGATAGCCGTCCTTGGAGAGGATCTCGTTCAGCAGGCCCCAGCGCACTCCCCCTCCCACCGACTCCGCCAGCCCCTTGGCCAGGACGATCACGAGGAGCGCCCAGACCGGCAGGCCGGGCAGCGCCAGGGCGGCCGTGGCCGCAGCGAAGAGCAGGGGCAGGGCGGTCAGGGCCGCGCGCGGGGGCAGGCGGTCGGCCGCCGAGAGCAGGAACGTCGCGCCCAGCACCTGCACCAGCGACGAGCCGAACATGCTCACCGCGGACAGCAGCGGCGACTCGGTCGCCCGGTACACCAGGGTGCCCAGGGCCAGGCCTCCCATGGTCTGGGCGACCGTCTGGGCCGACGCGGCCAGGAAGAACGGGGTGAACTCGGGGGTGCGGAACAGTTCGCGGTAGCTGCGCATGCGCGGAGTCTCCGACGGCCCGAACGGCACGGTTATTGTTTCGCGCAGGGGCGAAACATCGGGGAGCAGGGGGGTGCGCGATGGGCTGGTGGCAGGTCAACGCCGACACCCTGGCCGGGAGCCGGTTCGTGATCTCGCCGTTCGCCGAGGCCTTCGCGAGTCTGCGGCTGCTGCACACGGCCGAGGCCGCGCATCCCGGTGAGCGCCGGTGGCTCGACGCCCATCTGCCGGACTACCGGCGGCGGCTGGCCCGGGACCCGGTGACCGCGCTGCTCGTCCGGGCCGGGATCGGGCGGGAGTGGACGGCCGACTTCCTCTCCCCCGCCCCACGCGACGGGGAGCCCTTCGAGCAGGGGGTGGCGCGCGTGCGGGCGGCGTGCCCGGGGGCGGCCCGCGCCGACCTCACCGTCTCCCTGCGCGGCCCGGTCCCGGAACGGCTGGAGCGGGACGACCTCCCGGAGCGCGCCGCGGATCTTCTGACGTACGTCTGGACCACGGCCGTACGCCCCTACTGGCCGCACCGCCGGCGCATCCTCGAAGCGGATGTGGTCGCACGGACCGCGCAGGTCAGCCGGGGCGGCTGGGCGTCCGCGCTGGACGCGCTGCGGCCGGGGACGCGGTGGCTCGGGGAGAACCGGCTACAGGTCAACGCGCACGAGTACCCGCCGCGCGAGGCGTCCGGCGCCGAGCTCGTGTTCGTGCCCGTCACCACGCAGCGCATCGGCTGGGTCGCGTGGGAGGGGACGGACCGGTACGCGCTGATCTACCCGTGCGCCGGCGCCCTCGCCGACGCGGACAACGCACCCGTGCCCGCGAGCCTCGGCGCGCTGCTCGGCACCGGCCGCGCCGGTGTGCTGGTCCGGCTCGGCTCCCCCCTGAGCACCAGCCAGCTGGTCGCCGTGACCGGGCAGGGGCTCGGCTCGGTGGGGCGGCATCTGCGGGTGCTGCTGGACGCCGGACTGGTGGAGCGGCGGCGGGCGGGCAGGTCGGTGCTGTACTCACGGACGGCGGCCGGTCAAGTCCTGGTCGAGGCCGTGGAGGCCGGGAACCGGTCCGGCACCCGCCGGAGCTAGGCTCCGGGCATGACGACTTCCAACGGTTCCTCTCCCCTCGACGTCCAGATCGGTGCACTGCAGGGCGGTTCCGCCGACCTGTCCCAGTACGCGGGCAAGGCCGTGCTCGTGGTGAACGTCGCCTCCAAGTGCGGCCTGACCCCGCAGTACACGGGGCTCGAGAAGCTCCAGGAGCAGTACGCGGAGCGCGGCTTCACCGTCCTCGGTGTGCCCTGCAACCAGTTCCTCGGGCAGGAGCCCGGCAGCGCCGAGGAGATCGCGGAGTTCTGCTCGGCGACGTACGGCGTGACCTTCCCGCTGACCGAGAAGGTCGAGGTCAACGGTGACGACCGGCACCCGCTGTACGACCGCCTGACCGGCTTCGCCGACGCCGAGGGGCACAGCGGCGACATCCGCTGGAACTTCGAGAAGTTCCTCATCGGCCGGGACGGCCAGGTCGTCGCCCGCTTCTCGCCGCAGACCGAGCCGGAGTCGGACGAGGTCGTGCGGGCGGTGGAGGCCCAGCTGGCCTGAGGCCTCGCACCCGACCGGGTTGACCTTGCCCCTGGGGCAGGCCCGAGTGTCCTCCTCGCCGGGCGGAAGAGCCGCCCGGTGACGGAGGATGCCGTGGTGGACGTACCGGACCGGGACCTGCTCACCATCGGGGCGTTCGCCGCGCGCGCCCGGCTCTCGGCCAAGGCCCTGCGGCTGTACGACCGGCTGGGGCTGCTGGCCCCGGCGCAGGTCGACGAGGCCACCGGCTACCGCTACTACCGCGCCGGCCAGGTCGAGCAAGCCCGGCTCGTGGCCATGCTGCGGCAGCTCGACATGCCGCTCGCCCGGATCGCCGAGGTGGTCGCTGCGGGCGACGGGCCCACGGCGGCCGCTCTGCTCGGCACGTACTGGGCGGACGTCGAGGCACGGGTCGCGGGGCAGCGGACGCTCGCCGAGTACCTCCGTGGACGACTGTCGGGGAGGAGCTCCGAGATGTACGAGAAGTTCGCGGTCGAGACGGTGGACGTGCCCGCGCAGGTGGTGATCACCGAGACCCGGCATGTGCTGGCGGGCGAGCTGCCCGCGTGGATCGGGGCGTCGCTGGGCCGGCTGGAGTCGGCGGCGCGGGAGTGCGGCGGTGTCACGGCGGCGCCGTTCGTCGTCTACCACGCCGAGGTGTCGATGGAGAGCGACGGCCCCGCCGAGTCCTGCGTGCCCGTGGCCGACGAGGCGGCGGCCCGGGCGTGGGTCGAGAGGCACGGCCGGACCTGGGGGACGAAGGTGGCGGTGCACCCCGCCCAGCGGCTGGCCTACACCCGGATCACCAAGGCGCAGGTGGCCCATCCGCAGATCATGGCGGCCTTCGAGGCGGTGGAGGAGTGGATCGCCCGGGAGGGCCTGGAACAGGCGGGCCCGTGCCGGGAGGTGTACTTCGCCGACTGGGAGGCGACGGGGGCGGAGGATCCGGTGTGTGACGTGGCGTTCCCGGTGAGCTGAGCCCTCAAGGGAGCCCCGGGCACGAGCGGAGCCCTCTCGGCAAGGACGGCGATGCTGGTCGAGAGGGCTCTGTCGGTGGTGCTTGTGCGGTTGTCGAGCGCGAGGTCAGGCCTTGACCGACGTCACGAAGGCGTTCCACGCGTCGGCGGGAAACGCCAGCTTGGGGCCCTCGGGGATCTTGGTGTCCCCGAGCTCCAGGGCCTCGTCGACGGTCGACCTGACCATCACGCACGCGCCGTTGTTGTTGGTGTAGGAGGACGTCGTCCACGTTTCCGTGGTGCCCAGACGAATTGCCATGTTCGCTCCGTAGCCAGTTGCGTTTACGCCAACCCGTGCTGGTGGGTGGCGTGATCGACGCTACTCGCCAACATCCTCGTACGGAGCAGTCATTCACTCGACTGGATGGCATATTCCAGAGGAGACTTCCAGTCAGGCGTGTCAGGGGTGTAACATCCCGCGCTTTGCCCGACGAAAGGTCACTTCTCCCCGGTCCAGCCCCGCGCGTACTCCTTCGCCATCCGCTCGATGAGCTGCCGCGACTGGTCCACGTTCAGCGACTGGGCGCGCAGATGCTCGTACATCACCGTGTACTTCTGCACGTCGAGCGGCTTCTCCAGATACAGGTCGCTGGTGACGCCCTCGATGTACACCACGCTCGAGTCGGCCGCGTCGGCGAACTCCAGGATCGAGTACTGGCCGTTGATGCCGGCGTGCGCGCCGACCTCGAACGGCAGGACCTGCACGGTGATGTGGGGCAGCTGGGACATCTCGACGAGGTGCTCCAGCTGCTCGCGCATCACCGGGCGGCTCCCGACGATCCGGTGCAGGGACGCCTCGTCCAGGACCACCCACAGCCGCAGCGGGTCCGTCTCGGCGGTGATACGGCCCTGCCGGCGCAGCCGGACCTCGACGCGCTTGTCGTTGTCCGCCTCCGACGCCTCGGGCGAGCCGCCCCTGATGATGGCCTCGGCGTACGCGCGGGTCTGCAACAGGCCGGTGACGATCTGCGGTTCGTAGACCCTGAGCGACTCGGCGTCCGTCTCCAGGCCGATGTAGACGCTGTACGGGATGTCCCCGAAGGCGTGCCACCAGCCCTGCTGCCGGGAGTCCTTGGCCATCTGCATCAGCGATTCGACGATGCGCTGGTCCTCCACCTCGTACACGCCGCACAGATCGCGCACGTCACGCTGGCTGATGCTGCGCCGGCCGTTCTCCAGCCTGCTGATCTTCGACTGCGACACCAGCAGCCGCTCGGCGACCTCTTCGGCCGTCATGCCCTTGAGCTCGCGGAGCCTGCGGAGCTCCTGGCCCAGCCGGCGCCGCCTGACGGTGGGATTGACATTGGACGCCACGGGAACGTGCACCTCCGGCTGCGTGCCTCTACTTTGCGTATCTGCTGTTGAGCAGACTGCCACCAAGGTGCTTCCTACCGCTGGGAAACGGTGGATATGCGACGGGTACACGCCAGTTCGGACAGGCACGCCGAGCGGGGCGGGGAGAGTGTGTGCTCTCCCCGCCCCGCTCGGACAGCGGCTCCCGTGACCGGGTCGTGGGTGCGGCGTCGTGCCGGTGGTGCGGCGCGGCTCAGTGGGCCGGGACGCGGGCCATGCTTCCGCGGTGCGGCTGCATCGGAACACCGCGGGCGGGTTCCACTGCGGGCCTGGCTCCGCCGGCGGCCTGGCGGCCGGGCGGTGCCGGGTTGCGGCGCGGCTGCGCGGCCACGCCGTTCTGGACGTCCATCACGGCGTGCGCGACGAGACCGCCCATGGGGTCGTGCCTGATCAGGTCCCGCAGCCGGGACCGGGACGAGCGTCCCTCGTTCCCCGGATACAGGTGCTTGCCGAGGCCGACCGCGTGTGCCAGGGCGGCGAGCGCGGCGGTCCGCGGGTCCGGCGGTACGCCGGTGCGGATCGCGGAATCCAGCCTGGCCCTGATCTCCCGGCTGATTTCGGTGTCCGTCGCCTGGTAACGAGTCGTCGGCAGCACTCCGCACATCTGGCCCGCCACGGCATGCACCATGCCGCACCGCTCCAGATGCGAGAGGTAGGTCTGGCGGAGCCCCAGTCGCGGCCCGCCAATCCAGTGGACGGCCCGCACGGGAGCGCCACGCCTTCGCAGCAACTCCAATGCGCAGTCCAGTGTTGGATCTCCAGTCGGCCGTGGTGCCACCACGGCGATACGATCCCCGTCTGGGGCTATCCGTCCGGCCAGCGCCAGCTCTACTAGCTGTGCTCCGGCCAGACCGAGGTCGAGCGACTGCGGCTGTGCAGTGGTACCCGTGGTCGGGTCCAATGCCAGCAGCAGAAGCTCCTCCGGAAGTGTTCTGCGGCTCCTGCCCATCCATGCCTCCCCGCGTGGATGACAGACAGGGTGACCCCTCTCACATTGGTCTGTCGAGGGTGCGTGACCGGTTCGTAGTGGAACCAGTAGGTATGTCGTTCTCGTCTACCGGATGGGTTCGACCCGTACACAGGACACTGGTACATGGTTCGGACAGCGCCGGGGAGCGGTGTCACGGCGGCGGTTCACGGTTCGTTACGCGTACGCGGGGAGTGCGGCGCGAGGAGGAGGCATCGGTGGCGGGCGAGTCCCCCGACAGGTCGAAGAAGCGCGAGTCGTCGGCACAAAAGACGTCGGGGAGCGCGAGTCCGGTTCCGGAAGCCAGGAGCGAGGCGTCCGCGGAGTCCCCCCGCGACCCGCGCGTCCCGGTGTCCCGGGACACGGAGAAGTCCTCCGCACGCGGCGGCGTCGACACGGCGACCCGCGTGTTCTCCGTCCGCACCACGGACGACCCGACGGACTCCCCGTCCGACGCCCCCGCCCCCAAGGGGCCCGCCGACGCGACGCCTGACGCCGAGGAGGGCGACGGCGACGCGGACGCCGAGGGCGTGGCGGGGGATGCCGGGCGGGGTGACGGAGACGCCGGCACCGAGGGCGCGGCGGGCGACGCCGAGCCGGGCGACAGCCACGCGGACGAAGACGACGCGGCGGTTGGCGCCGAGCCCGGCGACAGCCACGCGGACGCCGAGGGCGCGGCGGGTGACGCCGAGCCGGGCGCCAGCGACGCGGGCGAAGACGACGCGGCGGTTGGCGCCGTGTCGGGCGACAGCCACGCGGATGCCGTGGGCACGGCGGGTGACGCCGAGCCGGGCGACAGCCACGCGGACGCCGAGGGCGCGGCGGGCGACGCCGAGCCGGGCGACAGCGACGCGGGCGAAGACGACGCGGCGGTTGGCGCCGTGTCGGGCGACAGCCACCCGGATGCCGTGGGCACGGCGGGCGACAGCGACGCCGCGAGTGACGCCGAGGGCGGCGCGGGCGCGGCGGCTGATGAGGCCCGGGAGCCTGCGAAGGGTGCCGCCGAGGCTTCCGGCTCCGGTCAGGGTGACGACACCGCGGGCAGCAACGGCCGGCTGCGGGACGCGGTGGCCGCGTGGGTCGCGTCGGCGGACGCGGACGAGGGCAAGGAGCCCGCAGAGGGCGCCGAGAAGGACGCCACGGACGGCCGCGAGGCCGCCGAGGGCACGGACGAGCCCGCGAAGGGCGAGAAGGGCGACCAGGAGGCCGAGAGCGCGGACGAGTCCGCGGAGGCCGACGCGGACGCCCGGGACGGCCAGGAGGCCGCCGAGAGCGCGGGCGAGAGCCCGGACGAGCCCAAGGACGCCCCTGGGGCCCAGGAAGCCGCAGAGGAGGCTTCCGAGGGCGCCGAGGCGAGCCAGGACGAGGACGACGAGCCCGAGGCGGACCGTTCCGCCACCGCCGAGACCACGGACGCGGACGCCCCCGAGGCCGACGCCGACAGCGAGCCGGGCACCGCCACGTCCGAAGCCGGCACGAAGCCCGCCGAGGACGACAGCACGGCGAGTGAAGCGGGCAGCACCGCGAAGACCGACGGCAAGGCCGCGTCGAAGACCGGGAGCACGGCGGACGCCGACGGCAAGACCGCCGAGCCCAAGGACCCCCGCGTCTCCGAGGCCGAGCCGAAGGCCGCCGAGCCCAAGAACCCCCGCGCCTCCGACGACTCCGAGACCGAGCCGACGACCGACAGCACGGCGGACGCCGATGCCAAGGCCGCCAAGCCCAAGGACCCCCGCGCCAACGACTCCGACGACTCCGACGAGGACCCCGGTGCCGAAGGCGAAGGCGGCGGCGAGGCGCAGAAGTCGGGCGACGACGGTGACGGCTCCGCCGGAGCTCGGGTCGATCAGCCCACCGCTGTGTTCAAGGCGCCGCGGCCGGCCGTCGATCAGCCGACGACGATGTTGAAGATCGGGGGTGCGGCCAAGGGCAAGGACGCTCCCGAGAAGGAAGCCGAGCGGACCAGTAAGTTCGTCGCGCTGAAGCCGCTGGACGACCCGGCGACGCGGAAGCCGGCCACGCCGGCCGCACCCGCACCCGCACCCGCCCCCGCGCCCGCCCCTGCCGAAGCCACCGCCCCCGTCCCCACCGTCAGCCCCGAGCGGACCACGCAGCAGCCGTTGCCGCCGCGGCCGCCGCTGGACATGCTGGCGGAGCTGACGAACACCCCGCCGCCCCCGGACACCCCGCTGCGGACGGCCGTACGGCGGGTGAAGATCTGGACGCCGCTGGCGCTGCTGCTCGTGATCGTCTTCGCGGTCGTGCAGAACGTGCGCCCGCTGCCGACGCCCACGCTCCAGCTCACCGCGAAGGACACCTACACCTTCGAGGGCGGCAAGGTCGACATCCCCTGGCCGGCCGACGGCCAGGCCGCGCTGGACGTGCAGGGCATCGGTACGTTCGGCTCGTCCGGCGAGCAGAAGCCCGTGCCGATCGCGAGTGTCGCCAAGGTCATGACCGCCTATGTGATCCTGCGCGAGCACCCGCTCAAGAGCGGCGAGGACGGGCCGAAGATCGGGATCGACCAGGCGGCCGAGGACCAGTCCGACGCCGGCCAGGAGTCCACCGTCGATGTGACGAAGGGCGACAAGCTCACCCAGCGGGAGGCTCTGGAGAGCATCCTGATCGCGTCCGCGAACAACGTGGCGCGACTGCTGGCCCGCTGGGACGCGGGGTCGGAGAAGGCGTTCGTGCAGAAGATGAACGACGCCGCCAAGGACCTCGGCATGAAGAACTCGACGTACACCGACCCCTCGGGCCTGAACAACACCACCGTGTCCACGGCCGTGGACCAGGTGAAGCTCGCCCGGGCCGCCATGGAGCAGCCCGCCTTCCGCGAGGTCGCGGCGATGATGTCGTACGTCGACTACAAGGGCACCAAGCACGACAACTGGAACCGCCTGGTCGGCTACAACGACGTCACCGGCATCAAGACCGGCACCACCACCTCGGCGCTCGGCAACCTCGTCTTCGCGGCGAAGAAGGACGTCGACGGCGAGACCCACCGGGTCATCGGCGCCGTGGTGCGCCAGCCCGCCGGCGGTCCGGACAACACGATCCTGGGTGCCGCGCTGCACGAGGGCGACAAGCTGATCCGGGCCGCGCAGGGCGCGCTGGAGTCGGCGACGATCCTGAAGAAGGGCGACATCGTCGGGTACGCGGACGACGGTCTCGGCGGCCGTACGCCGGTCGCCGTCACCGAGGACGTCACGGCCGTCGGCTGGGCGGGCCTGTCCGTCAAGCTGACGTTCGCCCCGGACGAGCTGCCGCACACGGCCAAGGCCGGCAAGAAGGTGGGCACGCTCACCGTCGGTGACGGCAGCAGCAGCGCGGTCAAGGTTCCGGTCGCCCTCCAGGAGGACCTCGTGGAGCCGGGCTTCGCGGACAAGCTCACCCGCATCGGCTGAGCCGGGGCACCCACCGGCACCACCGCACCCCGCAGGTCGCGGCCCGTCCGGGCTCCGTCCGGCGGGGTGCGTGCTAGCGTCCCGAATCGGGGCAGGTCGCCGTCCGCGGCGGCGCGGTCGCGAACCGAGGGTGAACGGTACGCGGCCGGGAAGCAGAAGCTGAGAACAGAAGACGGGACACGGGGAGTGCCTTTCAGTGGCCACTGCGGAGCCGACACGCACCGAGAACGCCGATCCGGGCCCGGGATCCGGCCCGCGAATAGGCATGCCCGAGACGCGGGAAGCCGACGCACCGGACGCTGACGTACGGGACACCGACGTACGGGACGCTGACGCACAGGACGCTGACGCACAGGGCGCCGACGGCACGACCGGCCGTGAGCGCGACACCCGGCTGCGGACCGCCGTACTGACGCTGCGTGAGCGCATGCTGCGCCACCCGGTCCTGTCCGTCACCGGCCTCGCCGGAGTGCTCCACGTCGTCTGGTTCTTCACGTTCGCGAACAGTGGCGGCGACCTCGCCGCGCAGGACGCGTGGGCCGAGTTCGTCGGCCGACACCCGGACTCGGCGTACAACCTCGCCTGGTACGGCGGGATGCACCCGGTGTCCTACAGCGTCGTGTCGCCGTATCTGATGTCGGTGCTCGGCGTGCGCACGACGATGATGATCGCGGGGACGGTGTCGGCCGGGCTGCTGACCCTGCTCCTGATCCGCAGCCGGTCCGTCCGCAACCCCCTGTGGGCGTCGATGGCGGGCGTGTTCGGGCTGTTCTGCAACGCGGTGTCCGGGCGGGTGACGTTCGGCCTCGGCATGATGTTCGCGCTCGGCGCGGTCTCCGTCGTGTTCTGCTGGCCGTACAGGTGGCGTTACAAGCGCTGGGCGAAGGCCCTGTGCGCGGCGCCGCTGGCCGCGCTGGCCACCATGGCGTCGCCGGTCGCGGGTCTGTTCGTGGGCCTGGTGGCGGTCGCGCTGTTCCTGCAGAAGCGGCGGCCGGGCGCGTGGGCGCTGGGGCTGGCGCCGAGCGCGGTGGTGGGCGTGTCGGCGCTGCTGTTCCCGTTCTCGGGGACGCAGCCGATGATATTCGGCTCGGTGATCCTGCCGGTCGCGTTCTCGGCCCTCGCCTACGCCCTGGTGCCGAAGGACTGGAAGACGGTCCGGCTGACGGCGGCGGTGTACGGGCTGGGCGTGGTGCTGGTGTGGCTGATCAGCTCCCAGATCGGGTCCAACATCACGCGGCTCGCGATGCTGTTCGCCGGGGTGGCGCTGGTGGCCGCGCTGCCGTACACGGTGCCGCGCGGTCGCAGGTGGTACGCGGCCGTGGTCGCACTGGTCGCCTTCACCGTGTGGATCGGCTTCAAGACCGTCGACGACATCGTGCACACCGCCCCGGCGGCGTCCTGGTCGCGCGAGCTGGCGCCGCTGCTCAACGAGTTGCAGGAGGTCGGCGCCGAGAAGGGCCGGGTGGAGGTCGTCCCCGCCCGCTCCCACCGGGAGGCCGCCGCGCTCGCCCCGTACGTCAACCTGGCCCGCGGCTGGATGCGCCAGGCCGACATGGAGCGCAACCCCCTCTTCTACGACGACACGCTCAACTCGGCGAACTACCGCGAGTGGCTGCAGCGCTGGGGCGTGCACTACGTCGTGCTGCCCAAGGGCGAGCCGGACGGCGACGGCGGGGTGCGGGAGCGGGCGCTGGTGCAGCGCGGGCTGCCGTATCTGACCCAGGTCTGGGGCGACGCCAACTGGCAGCTCTTCAAGGTCACCGCCCCCACCCCGCTGGCCGAGCCCGACACGGTCGTCGAGCGGGCCGAGCAGGGCGAGATGGTGCTCAAGGTGAGGAAGCCGGGCCGGATCCTGGTCCGCATCCCGTACACCCCGTGGCTGAGCGTCGTCGACGCCGAGGGCAAGAGCCTCAAGCCGCCGCAGGAGACGGAGGAGTCCAGGAACCGGCCCGAGGGCGAGCCGAAGACGTACGTCAACGTCAACGGCTGCCTGATGGACACCGAGGAGGACGAGCAGGGCGTCCGCTGGACGGAACTGCTCGCCCCGAAGGCCGGGACGTACCGGCTGGCGGCGCCGTACCAGTTCCCCCGGGGGCTGCCCTGCCCGCCGGAGCTGCGCTGACCGGCTCAGTTCTCAGCGGAGCCGGTCCACGTAGGTGTCGGTGCCCGGCAGGGTCGGTACGAACGGTGCCACCAGTTCCACCCTGCCGAGCCCCGAGTCCGCCACCGCCGTGTCGAGGCCTGTGAAGTGGTTCTCCCAGCACTCCCTGGGGTCGGCCTGGAGGAACCACAGCAGGGTCAGGCGGGTGTCGACGCCCTCGACCTGTTTGACGTAGGTCATGCGGTCGCCGGGGAGCGGGGTGGGGCGGAAGACCGTCACCAGCGCCGCCGGGGAGCCCGCGAGACGCTTCGGCAGGTGGCGGGAGCGCAGCCACTCCAGCAGCTCGGCGCGCTGCTCGGGGGTGTCGGCCTCGACGACCTGGAGGACCAGGCCGGTGTAGGGGTGGTCCAGGGCGTGCCGGTCCCTCGGGCCCGCCGCGCCGTCCCGGTACACGGTCGCCTCGTGGTCCTGGAACGCGGTGAGGACGTGGGTGCGGTCCTGGTAGACGCGGCCGTCGCGGTTGAGGCGCCTGTTGATGGCGACCGTCCAGCGCATGTGGTCGTCGTAGCGGCCGTCGGTGATCCAGTACGTGGAGAGGTAGCAGCCCGTGGTGACGGGCTGGGCGATCGCCGACTTCTCGGGGTAGCGCAGGAGTTGCAGGTCCCGGGTGGCGACCCAGCGGCGGCCCGCGTACATCCAGGGCATGGCCATCGCGCCGGCGTAGTAGTGGTCGTCCTCGTACCAGCGGTTGTAGGCGTACTCGTGGCCCGGGTGCGGTTCGACCATGGTGATCAGGGCGTGGCCGGGGTGGGTGCCGTAGGGGCCGACGGCGGCCAGTTCGGCGTACAGCTCGCTGCGGGTGTCGTCGCTCATGACCCTTCCCCTTCGTCGGTGACAGGCCCATACTCTGACGCTCCGTCAGATAAAGCGCCAGGGTTCCGGCTCCGGGGAGGTCCTGCCATGTCATTGCTCGCGGGGAAGACGGTCGTGGTGTCGGGGGTCGGGGCCGGGCTGGGGCGGCAGGTCGCGGCGGCCGTGGTGCGGGACGGCGGGCGGGCCGTGCTCGGCGCCCGTACGGAGGCGAACCTGGCGAAGACCGCCGCCGAGATCGACCCCGACGGGACGCACACCGCCCACCGGGCCGTCGACATCACCGACGAGGCACAGTGCGAGGCGCTGGCGGGGCTGGCGGCGGAGCGGTTCGGGCGGATCGACGCGGTGGTGCATGTGGCCGCGCTGGACAGCTACTTCGGCGGTGTCGAGGACGCGGACTTCGAGAGCTGGCGTGCGGTGCTCGACGTGAACCTGCTGGGCACGCTGCGGATGACCCGGGCCTGTCTGCCGGCACTGAAGGAGGGCGGCGGCGGGTCGGTCGTGTTCATCGGGACGCAGTCGGCGGTGGCGGCTCCGTCGCAGGTGCGGCAGGCGGCGTACGCGGCCTCGAAGGGTGCGCTGACGAGCGCGATGTACTCGCTGGCGCGGGAGCTGGGGCCGTACCGGATCCGGGTCAACACCGTGCTGCCGGGCTGGATGTGGGGACCGCCGGTGCAGGCGTACGTACGGTTCACGGCGCAGACGGAAGGCGTGCCCGAGGCGACGGTCCTGGAGCGGCTGGCCGGGCGGATGGCGCTGCCCGAGCTGGCGACGGACTCGGATGTGGCCGACGCGGCGCTGTTCCTGGCGTCGGACCGGGCCCGGGCGATCACCGGGCAGTCGTTGCTGGTCAACGCAGGGGAGTTGATGCGATGAGTTCATGTAGATGAACCAAGGCCACCACGCCGAACATTTTTACCCCTCCTTGACCTGACCGTCACTTGTCGTGTTCACGCAGTAGCGCCCACGATGAGCGCCGGGCTGACCCCTGGGAGGGCGCACATGAACGGTCTCGACTGGGCCGTGCTCATCGGCTATTTCGCCGTGATGGTCGCGATCGGCGTCTGGTCGCACAAACGCGTGGACAACGTCAGCGACTTCTTCACGGCCGGCGGGAAGATGCCGTGGTGGCTCTCCGGCATCTCCCACCACATGTCGGGCTACAGCGCGGTGATGTTCACCGGGTACGCGGGCATCGCCTACACCTACGGCGTCACCTCCTTCGTCACCTGGTCCTTCCCGATCGCCCTCGGCATCGCCATCGGGTCCAAACTCTTCGCGCCGCGCATCAACCGGTTACGCTCGCGCCTCCATGTGGCGTCCCCGCTTGAGTACCTGAAGAACCGGTACGACCTGAAGACGCAGCAGGCGCTGGCCTGGTCCGGCATGCTGCTGAAGATCGTCGACGTGGGCGCGAAGTGGGCGGCGATCGCGACGCTGCTGTCCGTCTTCACCGGCATCTCCCTGAACCAGGGCATCCTCATCACCGGTGCCATCACGGCGATCTACTGCACGATCGGCGGCCTGTGGGCGGACGCGCTGACCGAACTCGGCCAGTTCATCATCCAGTTGCTGGCCGGCATCGCGATGTTCGTGGCCGTCTTCGTACGACTCGACGACCACGGCGGCTTCTTCGGGGTCTGGGACTCCCCCGAACTCCAGGGCCACGAGAAGCCGCTGGTCGGCCCGTACGGCACGGTCTTCCTGCTCGCGTTCCTCTTCATCAAGCTCTTCGAGTACAACGGCGGCATGCTCAACCAGGCCCAGCGCTACATGGCCACGCCGAACGCGAAGGAGGCCGAGCGCTCGGCGCGGCTCTCGGCGATCCTGTGGCTGGTCTGGCCGCTGGTGCTGTTCTTCCCGATGTGGATGTCGCCGCTGCTGGTCGAGTCGCAGAAGCAGGACGGCTCCGACTCCTACGCCCTGATGACCGAACAGCTCCTCCCCCACGGCCTGCTGGGCCTGGTCATCGTCGGCTTCTTCTCGCACACGATGGCCATGTGCTCCTCGGACGCCAACGCCATCGCCGCGGTGTTCACCCGGGACTGCGCGCCGGTGATCTGGGCCAGGGCGCGGACGTGGAACCAGGGCCAGGGACTGCGGGTCGCCCGGATCGCGACGGTCGTCTTCCTCGGTCTGTCCATGGCGGCGGCGACGCAGGTCAACTCCCCCGCGTTCAAGGACATCATCACCGTCGTCATCAAGTGGGTGGCCGGTCTGATGGGCCCGATGGCCATCCCGATGATGCTGGGCCTGCTGCGCGCGTTCCGCCGCTCCGGGCCGACCGCGGCCCTCACCAGCTGGTCGATGGGCCTGCTCGCCTTCTGGCTGGTGAACTACCCGATCCACTGGAACGTCGAGGGCGGCGTCCCGCTCCAGTACCAGGTCTCGATCCCGCTGGCGGTCTCCCTGGTCCTCTACATCCTCGTCGGCTACATCAAGCCGGAGGACACCCCGGAGCGGCTGGCGCTGATCGAGAAGATCAACACGGACGGGGACGGGGCGGCGGCGGCCGCGATCCCGACGCCGGCCGGGCCTGCGGACGGGGTGGTGCGGACGACGGCCCGGGAGTGACCGCTCCCCTCAGAGCCGGCCGCTCCATCCGGTCGGGGCCACTCGGCCTCGACAGTGCGGGCATGCAGTCAAGCCCACGCAAGGAAAAGGCAAAGCCAAGGCAAAGGATACCCATCTAGAGCCCGGACAGACGGGACAAGATCGAACACATCTCCCGCCACCCACTCCCTGACGGATGCTAATTTTCACCGCTGCTCTGACTTGACCACCAGAGCCACATAAAAGAACATAAACGGGAGAAAATGTGCGTAAGTTGGCAGTAGGCACCCTCGCGGCTGGCCTCTTCGCCATGGGGGCGGGCACGGCATTCGCGGCCTCGTGGCACGACATTCCGACGCTCTCGACCGGCGGCGCGAAGTTCCACCACGGCCAGTACAAGTGGCACCCCGCAGGCGTGAACCACGGCGCCTTCGAGTGGAAGGGCCAGCTCCAGGACGCCGATCACGGTGACGACCACAACGTGTACGTCCAGGTGAAGGTCGAGGGCTACGACTGGAACCGCTACAACGGCAAGCAGAAGAAGACCGTTCCCGTGGGCGCCTCCAACTGGGCGCCCCCGCAGCGCTACACCGACGACGCGTACATCCGCGTCTGCCGTGACAAGGGTTCGTTCAACCCGGACAACTGCTCGACCACCAAGCACTACCAGAGGTAAGCGAAACCACAGCTCCACATACCGGGCCCAGGCTGACCTCCTGGGCCCGGTCGCTTCTTTGGGGGAAGCCATCAGTACGTCAGAAGTGCTGTCCGCCACGGGCATTGACCTCTCCTATGGCGAGCAACTGGCTGTCAGTGACGCCCATCTCTCGATCTCCCGTGGGGAGGTCGTGGCCATCACAGGACAGAGCGGATCGGGAAAGTCCTCGCTGCTGTACTGCCTCGCGGGAGTGCTGCCTCCGGCGCGCGGACAGGTGTGGTTCGAAGGGCAGTCGCTCGGCGATCTCACCGACGACGAGATCAGTGAACTCCGCCGTGAACGCTTCGGCTTCGTCTTCCAGTACGGCGAACTGCTCCCGGAGCTGACCATCGAGGAGAACACCGCCCTGCCACTGCGCCTGGCCGGGCAACGCAAGCGGCCCGCGCTCGCGGCCGCCGGCGAGGTCCTCACCCGGCTGGGACTCGGCGAGCTGCGCGAGCGCCGTCCGTCGCAGGTGTCAGGTGGCCAGAACCAACGCGTCGCCGTCGCACGGGCCTTGGTCCACCGCCCGGCCGTCGTGTTCGCCGACGAGCCGACCGGGTCGCTGGACAGCGCCAACGCATCCGCCGTACTGAAGGAGTTCCTCGGTCTGGCACGCTCACAGGGCACGGCCGTCATCCTGGTCACCCATGACCCCACCGTCGCCGCACAGGCCGACAGCCACTACACGATGTCGGACGGAATCCTCACCCCCCAGGGGGCGGTGTGAGGGAGTTCCTGCTCGGTCTGCGCCTGCTGTTCGGCGCAGGCCGGGGCAACCGCATACGCTTCTTCCTCATGGCGGCCGGCGGCTCCCTCGGGGTCTGCTGCCTCGCCCTAGTCCTCACCATCCCGCAGATCCTCGACGCGCACGACGGTCGGGCTGCCGCGCGCCAACCGCGGACCACTTCCACCCAGTCCGCGGGTTCCACCCTGCTCCTTCAGCGCACCGACCCCTACGGCTCCCATGCGTTCACCCGGGTGTTCATCGCCAAGGGGACCGAGAACGCCGGCGACGTCCCGCCAGGGCTGAAGGAACTCCCCGACCCTGGCGAGGTGGTCCTCTCTCCCCGCGCACACGACCTGCTGCGTGAAGAGCCCGGCATCAAGGGACTCCTGCCAGGTCACGAGGAAGGTCTGGTCGGCGCGAGAGGGCTCGCCCATCCCGACGAGCTGTTCGCCTACATCGGCACGACACGTGGCAAGATCGCCGACGATGGCCGCGCACTGAAGGGCTGGGGATACGACTACGCCCCCTTCCCCGCCGTCGAACCCTCGACCCTGACCTACATCCGCTTCGCCCTCGGATCACTGGTCCTGCTCCCCCTCGGCATCTTCCTCTCCGTCTGTGCCCGGCTCTCCGCCGCCAGCCGAAACCGCCGCCTCGCCTCGCTGCGCCTGCTGGGCCTGAGCACCAAGGGCACCCAGCGGGTCAACGCCGCCGAAACCGTCGTCGCGGCCCTCCTCGGCGCGCTTCTCGGCCTCGGCGAGTACTGGGTCCTCAACCAGGTCATGACCCGGACCGGGCTGCCCAGTCTGAGGTGGTATCCGGCCGACGGCGCACTGTCCGCGACGACCATCGCCGTCTGTCTGATCGGGTGCCCGCTCCTCGCCTGGTTCGTCGGCCGTGCCAGCGCACGCGAAGCCGCCGCCAATCCCCTGGCGGTACGCCGCACCGCCGCCCCCAAGAGCCCCACCAAGTGGGGCGGCCTGCTCCTGGTGACCGGCGTCGGTATCGTCGCCGGCTACTGCGCCACCGGCTTCACCGACCACCCCGCCAACAGCCTCGGCCCGAACGCCATCGTGATGCCGGCGGGCATTCTGCTGACGGGCCTGGGGCTGGTGCTGACGCTGCCCCTGATCTCCTACAGCATCGCCCGCAGGCTCGCGCGCACCACCCAGTCCCTCACCCTGAACCTGGCGATGCGCCGCAACGAGGTCGAGCCGGGCAGCACCATGCGCGTCGTCACCGGCCTCGTGCTGCTCGTCTTCTCCGCCTCCCTCGCCCAGGGCGTCCTCATCCAGCTGGAGCAGGTCACCCGGCCGTCCGCTCCCGTGCAGGACTACTCCGTCCCCCTGGCTTCGCTGACCACGCGACAGCAGCACGAAGTCGCCGACGTACCAGGGGTGCGCGCGCACGCGGTGACGATGATGTCCTGGACCGACCCCGACGGGTCCTCCGACCAGCCCTGGGCCAGCGCCGTCGTCGCCACCTGCGACCAGCTGACCAAGCTGGTACGGCACTCCGAGGGCTGCGTGGACGGCAAGGTGATGCGGCTCAGCGACCCGAACGCGGGCACCGGCCAGGGCGCGCGCCCTGGTGACGCGCTCCCCTTCCGCATGTCGAAGGGCGGTCATGGCACGACCCTGACCGTCACACTTCCACAGGACGAGATCACGTACAGCGCCTACGACCCGTCGGCGGCCCACGGAGCTGACCTGCTCATCCCGCCGTCGGCCCTGCCCGCCGCGGCCCGCCCGCAGGGGGCGCAGTACGTCCTCACCAGCAGCTCCGACCACGACGAGGTCCGCAAGGTCCTCGACGGTATCGCAGCCGTCGCCCCGACCGTCGCGGTCGAACCCATCGGCGTGAACATCGAGGGCCTCCAGCAGATCGCCGTCCTAGAGACCCTGCTCGCCGTCGGCATGATCATGGGTCTGGTCATCGGGACCGCGGCCTTCGTCGTTTCGGCGACCGACCGAGCGGTGGAGCGGCGCCCGCAGGTCACCGCCGTCACGCTGATCGGAGCACCGGCGCGGACGATGCGAGCCGTGCAGTGCGTGCAGGTCGTGCTCCCTCTGAGTGTCGGGCTCGTACTGGCGCTTGTGACGGGCAAGCTCGCCGAGTCCTGCTATCTGATCACCGGGGGCAGTGAGGTCTATTGGGACTCCGCCGGTCTCCCGGTACTCGCGCTCGCGGCGGTGGGCGTGGCGGCCGTGTCCGCCGTCGGCACACTTCCGCTCGTAGGACGGCGTATCGACCCGGAACTGATCCGCCGCGACTGATCACGCGCGCTCAGCCGTCGACGGCTCACCGGCGGCGCGGACTCAGGCCCTCGGGTAGCGGGCGAGCCACCCCGGTGACGATCCTCCGGGCCCGTGCAGGGCGGGACCCTGGGTCATCTCCATGGCGAAGTCGTCGGCCAGCTCCAGGACGGTGGGGCGGCCCTCCAGCTCGGCCAGCCAGGCCGGGGGGAGGGCCGTTTCCCCGTGCAGGGCGCCGAGCAGGCCGCCGGTCAGCGCGCCGGTGGCGGCGGACGGGCCGTCGTGGTTGACGGCGAGACACAGCCCGTGCCGGACGTCGGCGGCGACCAGGGCGCAGTAGACGGCGGCGCCGACGAGGCTCTCCGCCGTACCGGCCCCGCACAGCTCGGTCACGCGCTCCGGGCCGGGCATGCCCTGCCGTACGGCGCCCAGCGCGTGTTGCAGGGCGTCCGACACGGGCTGGTGCCCGGGGCGGGCGGCCAGCATCGCGAAGGCGCGCTGCACGGCGGCGTCGAGGCTCTCGCCGAGGGCGAGGGCGTGCACGATCACGGCGTACGCGCCCGCCGCGAGGGAGGCCGTGGGGTGACCGTGGGTCTGCGCCGCGCACTCGACGGCGAGCTGCGCGACCAGCTGCGGCTCCCAGCCCACGAGCAGTCCGAACGGGGCGGACCGGGTGGCGGCCTCGGGCCCGGCCTCACCGGGGTTCTTGGGGGTGTCCGGGGTGCCCATGATCTCGTCGCCGAGCCCCAGCAGCAGGGAGCGGTGGGGATCCCGCCGCACGTACAGCCACTCCTCCCGCGCGAGCCAGCCGTCGTCCTTGCGGCGCTCGTCGGGCCCCCAGTCCCGCTGGGTGGCGGCCCAGCGCAGATACGCCCGGTGCACATCGGTCGGCGGATGCCAGGCTCCGGTGTCGCGGCGCACCTGGGCCCGGATCAGTCCGTCCACGGAGAACAGGGTGAGCTGCGTGATGTGCGTGACAGCGCCGCGTCTGCCGTAGGCGGGGGCCAGATCGACCAGCCCCTCAGCCCCGTGCGCCTCCCTGATCCCGTCGATCCCCAGCCCGTCCACGGGCGTGCCCAGCGCGTCCCCCACGGCCACGCCGAGCAGCGTCCCGCGCACCCGGCTGCGGTAGTCCTGCTGCTCCGTACGGCCCCAGACGGCGCCGGCAGTCGCACCCACCTTGACCTCCCAGGGACCGTCCACACGTACGACAGCTAGGCACTGTAATCGAACGGGGACGGTGGGTTCAGCGGGCGGAATCCCGCCTTCACGGCCAGCTCACGGACTGTCGCTCTGAGCACTCGACGCCTCGGACAGGTGTGCGAGGATCCGCGGATGAACGATCTCCACACCCGCCCGGCCACCGAGTCCGACCTGTCCACCCTCGTCCACCTCCGCGACGACGCGGCCCGCTGGATGCTGACCCGCGGCATCACCGGCCAGTGGCAGCCGGGCGAGCTCGACGAGTCCCACTTCCGCCGGGTCATGACCCACGGCGAGGTCTGGCTCGCGGAGACCGACGGGCAGGTCGCCGGCGCCTGGGAACTGTGGTGGGAGGACGAGTCCGCGTGGGGCCCTCAGCCACCCGTCGCCGGCTATGTCCACCGCCTCATGGTGAACCGGTCCGCATCCACGCCCGGCACGGGTCGGCTGCTCCTGGAAGCCGCGGAACACCGCGTCTCCGCCGCGGGCCGCACCCACGTACGCCTGGACTGCCTGGCCGGCAACACCCAGCTCACCGCGTACTACCGCGACGCGGGCTACCGAATCGTGGGCCACAAGGAGGGCAAGCCACAGCCGGGCGGCACGCCCAAGTCCTTCACGCTGCTGGAGAAGAAACTCGGGCAGGCTGCCTAGGACGGGGGCAGGGCGCCGGTGCCCTCGCTCGGGTCGTCGAAGTCCCGGAAGAACGTGTCGGCGTCGTTGGAGGAGTGGGGGCGGTCCTCCGATTCGGCCGTGATCCCGAGGTCGCGGCGCATCGCTTCTCTCGTGGCGGCTATCAGTGTCCAGACGGCGTGCTGGGCCTCGGCGGCGGAGCGCAGGGTCTCGCCGGGGCGTGGGTTCGCCTGTTCCAGGCGTTTGATCCGGCCGTAGACCCTGTTGAGGGCGCCGTTCACCTCTCGGGCCGGGGCGATCACCGGGTCAGGGGCGATCATGAGCGCCTCGGACCAGCGGTCGCGGTAGGTGTCCTTGGCCGCTTCCAGGGACTGGATGTCCTCGTCGCCGGGGGTGCGGTCCCGTAGGACGTACAGCTGCCGGCTGAGCGCGGTGCAGAACTGGCGGGCGTCGCGGTGGAGTTCCGTGTAGCAGCGGCGCCGCAGGTCGCGGTTCTCGCGGGCCTCCTGGATGGTCTGCGTCATCTCCAGCTCGCGGCGCTTGGCCTTCTCGGCGCCCTGTTGGGTGAGCAGCGCGCCCCCGAGAGTTCCCGCCACACCGGCTACGGCTATCAAGACCGACCCCACGTCCATCCGATCACCCTAGATCGACGGGGGTGGCAAGTCACCGTTGCGCAGGGTCAGTTCAGCCCAGACCGTTTTGGCGTTCGCCGGCGCCTCCGTCACGCCCCAGCGGTCCGTGTACGCCTCGACGATGCGCAGGCCCCTGCCGCCCTCGGCGTCCTTCTCCACCGGGTCCGGGACGCGCGGGATCCGGTCGCCCCGGGCGTCCGTGACCTCGATGCGGAGCATGCGGTCGGGGCGCAGCTTCAGGCCGAGCCGGAAGTCCCTGCCCCGGACGTGTCCGTGCAGCACGGCGTTGGACGCCAGTTCCGCCACCACCTGCGCGGCGGCGTCGTACGGCTCGCCCCACTCGTCGAGTTGGCGTTCGGTGAGCAGCCGTGCCAGTCGAGCGCCTCTTCGAGTGGCGGACAACTGGATCGTGAAGTGGCGTACGGGGGTGGTGATTTCCGCGAGGGATTTCTGACTCATGTCACCCAGCGTGGTCGGTCGTTCCTACTCTGAACAGCAACGACCTCGGTACGGAGCGTGACTGTCCGGGCGTCTGACGGGGTCGTACGGCTCGTACGTCAGTGGAGGGGAAGCGTGGAGGACGAGGAAGCGGCGGCCGTGCTCAGGACGGTCGGGCGGCAGATCAAGATGTGGCGCGAGGCAGCGGGGATGAGGCAGGCGGAGTTGGGCTCCGCCATCGGGTACGGGGAGGAGATGGTCTCGTCGGTGGAGCGCGCGCGGCGTGTTCCCAAGCCGGACTTCCTTGACAAGGCGGATGAGGTGTTGGGGGCGGGCGGGAAACTCGCCGCGATGAAGGAGGACGTGGAGAAGGCCAGGTATCCCAAGAAGGTGAGGGACCTCGCCAGACTGGAGGACGACGCAGTCGAGCTCGGCGCCTACGCCAGTCTGCACATCCACGGCTTGCTGCAAACGTCTGAGTACGCGCATGCCTTGTACGCCATGCGGCGGCCTGCGTACACCGAGGAAGAGATCGAGCGGCTCGTTGCCGCCCGCATGGCCCGGAAGGCTGTTTTCGAGAGGGTGCCCCGGCCGCTCCTCACGTTTGTCCAGGAAGAGGCGACGCTTCGGCGGCCCATCGGGGGCAGAATGGTTCTGCGACACCAGCTCGAACACCTGTTGCGCATCGCCGAGTTGAGGCACGTGTCCATCCAGGTCATGCCGACAGACCGGGAGGACCATGCGGGCTTGATGGGCCCGTTCAGGGTGCTGAAGCTTCGCGATGGCAAGACTCTGGGGCACTCGGCGGGCCAGTTGCACGACAGAGTCATCAGCGACCCACGGGACGTCCAGATCCTGGACATGCGCTATGGAATGATCCGAGCGCAGGCTCTCTCGCCCCGGGAGTCACGATCCTTCATCGAGAAAGTACTGGGAGAAGAGACATGACCCCCACCCCGCCGAGGTGGTTCAAGAGCAGCTACAGCGGCAACGACGACGCTGATTGCGTCGAGGTCGCCATATCCCACCCCACCATCCACATCCGCGACTCCAAGAACAAGGACGGCAACCAGCTGGTCTTCACCGACAGCAGCTGGGCCGAGTTCCTGGTGCTCGCGGCGGAGCACTGAGAGCAGCGGCGTGGACACCCAACTCGTATGGTTCAAGAGCAGCTACAGCAGCAACGACGGCCCTGCTTGCGTCGAGGTCGCCATATCCCACCCCACCATCCACATCCGCGACTCCAAGAACAAGGACGGCAACCAGCTGGCCGTCACCGGCGGTGCCTGGTCCGAGTTTCTGGAGTTCGCGGCGGGGAGCTGAATCCTCAGTCCGCGCAGAGTGCCGTGTCGACCGCGGCGATGAGGGCCGTCGTGGTCGCGTCCGTGCGTGGGGACTCGTTGATGACGAGGGTGACCTGACGGCCGTCGGGGGCGACGGCGGAGATCGTGTTGTGGCCGCCTCGTACGGAGCCGGTGTGGCCGGTCCAGTGGTCTCCGCAGGACAGGGGCGAGGTGATCAGGCCGAGGCCGTAGCGGCCGTCCGGGCCCAGTCGGTCGGGGTCGCCCGGGACCGTGTCGCGCATCTCGGCCAGCACGGAGCGGGAGAGGAGACGGCCGTTCAGCAGGGCCGCGAAGAAGGTGTTCACGTCCCGGGGCGTGGAGATCAGTGCGCCGCCCACGCCGCCCGCCGAGGTGTTCCACTCGGTGCCGTCCACGCGCTCGGTGCTGAAGTAACTGCGAGAGTGGCGGCCGCGGATGTGCTCGGACTTGCCGGGCCAGTACGTGTCGCGCAGTTTCAGGGGCTTGATGATCCGGTGGGAGATCTCCTTCTCCGCCGGGCGGCCCGTGACCTTTTCGATGACCAGGCCAGCCAGGATGTAGTTCGTGGTCGAGTAGTGCCATGTGGCCTTGGGGGGCGGCAGTTGCAGGGCCCGGGAGATCAGTTCTCGGGGTGTGAACCGGTGGTGGCGCAGCCAGTCGAGGTCGGCGTCGGCGAGCGAGTCGCTGTGGTCGGGCAGGCCGCTGGTGTGCTGGAGAAGCTGCCGCACGGTGATGTCGCGGCCGTCGTAGCCGTTGCCCTGGACGAGGCCGGGGAGGTAGTGCTCCACGGTCGCGTCGAGGGAGAGGCGCTTCTCGTCCGCGAGTTGCAGGACCGTGGCTGCGGTGAAGGTCTTGGTGACGCTGCCGATGCGGAGACGGTCCTCGGCGTTCATCGGCCGTCCGGTGCGGAGGTCGGCCCGGCCGGCGGCGGAGGTCCAGCGGCCGCAGGCCGGGTCGGCCACCTCGACCGCCGCTCCGGCGAGTTGGTGTCTCCCGGTGAGCTCGTCCAGGGCGTGTCGCAGTCCGAGAGGCGCCTCGCAGTTCCACGTGGTCGCGTGGGAGGTGGGGTGGGGGGCGGCGAGGGCCATCCCCGTGAGAAGCGCCAGGAGTAAGACAGGGATCTTCATGGCTCAGGACGCTACGGGGAGGGGTGTCGATTCTCGCTCCGGCTGTCCTCCGTCCCGGGGGTGGAGTCAGGTACACCCCTGCGACGGGGGTGATGTTCACCCCGCGAGGAACGGGCCCAGTACCGCACGGTCCTGATCCGGGAGGCGTTCCAAGGCATCGGGATCCAGGTCGCGTACGTGTTCCACGTCCGCCCGGGCCTCCTCGGGCCGGGACATGGTCGCGTGGAGCGCCGCCCGGCGGCACAGGGCCCAGATGTAGCCCGGGCGGAGTTCCACCGCCCGGTTCAGGTCCGCGAGGGCTTCGGCGTGGCGGCCGAGGTGGGTCAGGGACGCGCCCCGGCTGGCGTACGCCGAGGTGTAGGCGGGGTCCAGGGCGAGCGCGTGGGTGAGGTCGGCGACGGCCTCCTCGTCGCGGCCGGCCGTACGCAGCGCGTCGCCTCGTTCGCAGCGGGCCCACGGCCAGTCGGGGGTCAGGGTGAGGGCCTGGTCGAGGTCGGACAGTTGGCGGCCGGAGTCGCCCAGGGCCCGCCATACCCGGGCGCGGCGGGCCAGCGCCCAGGCGTAGTCCGGCTTGAGGTCGAGGGACCGGCCCAGGTCGGCGAGAGCGGAGTCCAGGTCTCCGCGGCGTTCGTGCGTGGCGCCCCGGGACGCCCAGGCGAACTCGTTGGCCGGGTCGAGGCGGATCGCCTCGCTGAGGTCCCGGATGGCCTCGGTGTCGTGCCGGGCGATGCGGTGGTGCTCGCCGCGCAGGGCGACGTACCAGGCGTGGCCCGGTTCCAGCGCCACGGCCCGGTCCAGGTCGGCGATCGCCGCGTCGTGGTCGCCCAGGTCCCCGCGGATTCCGGCCCGGCAGCGGTAGGCGACGGCCAGTTCGGGATCGAGGGCGACGGCCCGGTCGTACTCGGCGAGGGCCTCCGCGTACGCGCCCGCGCCGCGCAGTTCGTCGCCCCGGAGCACCCGGGCCCGGGCCTGGGACGGCGCGTCGAGTGCCGCATCGCTCAGGAGCAGGCCGAGTGCCACGGCGATCCCCTCCGCGTCGAGTGCCGCCGTCAGCCTCGTCCCCCACTCGGCCACCGCGTCCGCCTCGGCGTCCTGTCCGGCGTCCACCAGGACACGTGCCCACCGCACGGCCATGACCTCACCGGCGCCACAGGCGTGGACGAAGTCCCGCAGCGCCTGCGGCAGTGCGTCCCGCTCACCGGCGCAGAGGAGGTGGTACGTCTCGGCCTGGCGCAGGTCCCGCCAAGCCTCGTCCTCCCACTCGGCCTCGGTCTCCTCCCGCCAGTCCCGGAACGTCCGCGCCAGCCGCCGCTGCCGCTCGGCCCAACCCCGTGGCGACCGTCGCCGCTCGGCTCGCAGCATCGGCGCCCGTACGACATCGTGGTATCGCAGGCGTCCCCCGCCCCGCTCGACGACGAACGGCATGCCCCGCAACCACGCGTAGAGGTCCGGCAGTTCCGCCTCCGGGCAGTCGGCCACCGTCCGGAACACATCGCCGTCCAGCCACCTCGGCAGGGCGCAGGACAGCGCGGCCGCCCGGCGTGCCGGGTCCTGCTCCCACTTCAGGAAGCGGTCGACCGCCGTGGCGCTGGGGTCGCCGACGTCGTCCGGGTCGGCGGGGCGGGACTCGGCGAGGGTGGAGACCAGGACGGGGAGGCCGCCGGTGAGGCGCAGGACCTCCTCGACGACCGGTTCGGCGGTCACGCCCTTGCCGGCCAGCAGGCCGCGGGCCTCGGCCTCGGTGAAGGGGGCCAGGGGGACCTCCGCCACGAAGTCCCGCACACCGCCCCAACGAGTCGCGCCCAGGGGGCGTTGGCCCGCCGTGACCACGACGACCGTGGCGGGCACGGCGCCGTGGCGGTCGGTCGTCATCGTCTCGTGCAGCCACCGGTCCAGGTACGGGGCCGTCCGCTCGTACGTGTCGAGGAAGAGGGTGACCCAAGGCACCGAGGCGGCGGCCTGGGCGAGTTCGCGCAGGAACACCGGGGTCAGCGCCTGCTCCGGGGCCAGGACCAGTTGCAGATCCTCGTGGTCGCGGAAGCGGGCGAGGAGACTCGCCCGCAGCCTGTCGGCGACCTCGGCGACCTGGTCCGCGTCGAGGAGCCCCGCCAGGGGGCCCACCACCGGGATCATTCCGGCCGCGACGACGCCGGCCCGGGCCGCCACCCTCCCGCCCGCCGACGGGCCGGTCTCCTCCTCCTGCGCGTCCAGTGCGGCGAGCGCGGCCAGCTCCGCTTCGTGCCGGCGCTCACGGTGGGCGGCGAGCAGGCGGTCCAGTTCCTTCAGCCGCCGTCCCTGGGCGGCGAACTGGCGGCTGATCTCCGCCATCACCTCCGGCACGCTGCCGGCGCTGTCGTCCACGTACGCGGTCAGCGCGCCCTGTTCGCGGGCGATCTGCTCCAGCTCCCGGACCAGGAAGGTCTTTCCGACGCCCGCGTTGCCGTGCACATGAAAACGGAAGCGGTGGCGTTCGTCGTGCGGTGGGACGGCGAAGTTCGCCCGGAACGCGGAGCGTTCAGCGGCCCGGCCGACGAAACCGGCCCGGGTGCGTTGCCGGATCAGGTCCTGCATCGACGGTCCCGGCTGCGCCATCCGTACGTCCCCCTCGTCTCACGTCTCGCGCGGTCGCCTTCCACTGTCATTCTGTCGCGTCGGCAACCGTCGCTCGGGGAGAATGATCGGCATGGCCACCTCCCCAACTTCACGCGGCGTGCTGCCTCTTGCCGCCATGCTGCTCACCGCCACCATCGCCCTCTACATGGCGCTCGTCGCCTTCGGGAACATCACCGACTTCGGCACCAACCAGCAGTTCGTCCGGCATGTGCTGGCCATGGACACCACGTTCAAGGACGAGGACCTGATGTGGCGGGCCATCACGAGCCAGACCCTTCAGGACGCGGCCTACATCGCGATCATCGCGTGGGAGACGGTCGCCGCGTTCGTCCTCATAGCCGGGAGCTGGCTGTGGGGCAGAGGTGATCAGCGGCGGGGCCGGCAGCTGTCGACGTACGGGCTGCTGATGGTGATGCTGCTGTTCGGGGCCGGGTTCATCGGGATCGGCGGCGAGTGGTTCTCGATGTGGCAGTCCGAGAACTGGAACGGGCTGGACGCGGCGACCCGTGTCTTCCTGTTCAGCGGTGTCGTGCTGATCGTCAACCAGCTGCCGGCCCCGCGGACGGAGACGTCCGCTACCTGACCACCGTCACCGTCGTACCGACCGTGCCGAACGCCCACAGCGCCGTGCCGTCCGCCTTCCGCATCCGGACTCCGCCCGTCTTGGTGCCGGAGGCGGCGGGCGGCGGTGAGGCGCCGTCGACCGCGTTGGAGAAGGCGACGGACACACCGGACTTCGCGGCGAAGTACATGATGTGCTCGATCTGGACGCCGTCCGAGCCGGTCGTGCCCTCATTGCGCGACGAGACCGTGTACGAGCCGGGGTCGGGGCTGACCGAGCCCGGCCACACGGTGAACGTACGGCGGCTGCCCTCGCTCGCGTCGACCAGCCACACCCGCTTCTCGCCGAGGGAGTAGACGACACGGCGGCCGGTGCCGGAGCCGTCGGGCACCCGGGTCGGCGCGGACGCGGTGGGGGTGGGCCGCACGCCCGCCGAGGCCGCGCTGCTCGGCTTGGCCGACGTGGCGGTGGGCTGCGGGCCCCGGTCCGCCTGCACGGCCAGGACCGTCACCGCGGCTATCGCTCCCACGGTCAGCCCGGTCGTCCAGGCCCACGAAGGAAGTCGGGCAGGCACGGGCACGCATCTCCTCAGTCACGGGACCCCGCACGGACATCGGGGTTCCGATCATCGTACTGCGCGCATGCCCCTCCCCAGGCGGCCTCAGGGGGTCTTGCGGACCGGTACCGGGCCGGTGCCGGCGCCATGGGCGGTGTGGAGCGGCGCGCGGGCGGGGGCCGGGTAGGAGAGGTGCACGAGGCGGGACTGCTCCTGCCGCATGTGCATGAGGGACTCGAGGATGTAGCCCACGAGCAGGACGAGGGCGGCGATGGTCATGATGGCGGCGGCCAGGATCGCCGTGGGGACGCGGGGCACGGTGCCCGTCTCGATGAAGTCGGCGATGACGGGGATGCCGAGGATGACCGAGACCAGGGCCAGCACGCCCGCGATCACGGTGTGGACGAGCGAGGGGCGCTCGCGCCGCGCCAGATCGAGGATGACCCGCAGGATGCGCCAGCCGTCCCGGTAGGTGCGCAGTTTGCTCTCGCCGCCGGCGGGCCGGACCCGGTAGTCCACGACGACCTCGGCGGTGGGGAGCCTCAGGTGCAGCGCGTGGATCGTCATCTCGGTCTCGGTCTCGAACTCGCGGGCCAGCGCCGGGAAGGACTTCACGAAGCGCCGCGAGAAGACCCGGTAGCCGCTGAGCATGTCGGTCACGTCGTTGCCGAACAGGGACCGTACGGACCCGGTGAGCAGCTTGTTGCCGACCGCGTGGCCCGCCCGGTAGGCCCCGTCGACCGTCACCCGGCGGGCTCCCACGACCTGGTCGTAGGGCCCTTCGAACAGCAGGTCCACCAGGTCCCGGGCGCGGGCGGCGTCGTAGGTGTCGTCGCCGTCGATGAGGAGCAGGGCGTCGGCGTCGACGTCGGCGAAGGCGCGCCGGATGACATTGCCCTTGCCCTTGCGGGGCTCCTCCCGGACGATCGCGCCCGCACCCCGGGCGATCTCCACCGTGCGGTCGGTGGAGGCGTTGTCGTACACGTAGACGACGGCCTCGGGGAGGGCCGCCCGCAGGTCGCGGACCACCTTGCCGATGGCCGCCTCCTCGTTGTGACACGGCACGACACACGCGATCGTCGGTTCCACGGCCGCTCCTCACTCGGGCCCGGCCCCCCTCAGGGCTTATTTCTCACACAGTAGGAAATAGTGCGATATGAGCGTGGCTGTGTGGTGAGGGCGCGCCGGGTCGTTACTCTCGCCGTGTGCCGCTCCTCGCATCCGTGGCGCTGCGTGCGCGTGACGCCGTCAAGGGCATCTGGCAGGAGGCCGCCAAGTTCGGGGCCGTCGGGGCCCTGGCGTTCGTCGTCGACAACGGCGGCTACAACCTGCTGGTCTTCGGTCTGCCCGGCGGTACGGAGGGCGGGCCGATGCGGGCCTCCCCGGTGCAGGCGTCCGTCATCGCGACCGCGGCGGCCGCGCTCTTCAGCTGGGCCGGGAACCGCTACTGGACCTACCGCCACCAGCACCGCGAGCAGGTGACCCGCGAACTCGCCCTGTTCCTGGTCGCCAACGGCGTGGGGCTCGCCATCACCGCGGGCACGGTCTTCGCCTCCCGGCAGCTGCTCGGGCTCGACTCGGCGCTCAGCGACAACACGGCTCGCGTGTTCGGCTGGGTGCTGGCGACGCTGTTCCGCTTCTACGCGTACCGGCGCTACGTCTTCGTCGCTCCCTGAGGTGCCGCTTGAGGCGCCTTCTGAGGTGCCTCCTGAGGTGCCTCCTGAGGTGCCTCCTGAGGTGCCGCCGTCCGGTGAACCGTTAGAGTCCGACTTATGGGACAAACGGGACGGGTGTGGGGGCGTGAGCAGCGTCGGCTCTGGGCGCTGGGCGCCGTCGCCGTGGTCTGCTGTCTGGCCACGATCCTCGTCTTCGCCCCCGGGTATCTGAGTCCCGACAGCCTCGACCAGCTCCGCCAGGCCGAGGGGAAGCTGCCCCTGACGGACTGGCACCCGCCCGTGCTGAGCCTGGTGTGGCGTGCGCTGATCGCCGTGACCGGGTCGATCGCCTCCATGCTGGTCCTCCAGTCCGTTGTCTTCTGGGGCGCGCTCTGGGTACTGGCCTGGTGCGTCGGGGCGCTGACCGGGAGCCGTGCCGGTCCGTTCGCCGTGCTCGGGCTCGGGCTGACCCCTTTCGTGCTGACGTTCGTCGGGGTGGTGTGGAAGGACGTCCACGCGGCGTTCGCGCTGCTCGCCGCGTGCGCGGTCGCCTTCACCGGGCTGCGGCTGCGGGACCGGGACCTTCGCCGTCCGGCCCTGCGGTGGGGGCTGCTCGGGCTGGGCGTGCTGTTCCTCGCGTACGCCATGCTGGTGCGCAAGAACGCCTTCTTCGCCGCGATCCCCGTGTTCGTCCTGCTGGTCCTCGCGCTGTGGCGCGCCCCCGGACGCCGTACGTGGGTGACCTGCACGGCGGCGCTCGTGGCCGCCCTGGTCGTACCGGCCGCCGCCATCTCCCTGTTCGCCCGGCCCTTGGAGACGAAGCAGGGCGCGCAGATCATGCTCGACGACCTCGTCCACGTCCTGCGGGTGGACGAACTCCGGTCGGCGGACGTGTCACCCGACCTGAGGAACCGGCTCGTCGCCTCCGCCGAGGAGTGCCGGCGGGTCGGCGCCCTGTCGGACGCCTACTGGGCCTGCTACGCGCGCCCGTCGGACGGTCTACGCTCGGACTCGGGCGAGATCACGTCCCTGTGGCTGGACGAGATGAGCGGGCATGTCCCGCGGTACCTCCAGTACCGGCTGCGGCTCTTCGCCAGTCTGCTGTTCGACACCGGCTACGTCTACAAGGCGGGGATCACCCGCAACGACCTCGGCGTCGAGGTGGCGCATCCCCGGCTGGAGGACATGCTCGGCACGTACGTGCGCGGCATCGCGAGTGACCTGCCGTGGCTGTTCCGCGGCTGGTTCTGGCTCGCCGTCGCCCTGGTCCTGACCGTCCGCCCGGGCAGGGGCCTGTTCTCCATGCCGGTCCGGGCACTGGGCATCAGCTCGGCGGCCTACATCCTCGGCTATCTGCCGATCATGCCCGCGACGGACTTCCGCTACCTCTACTGGCCGGCAATCGCCTGCTCCCTCGGCCTGCTCCTGCTGTGGCTGGGCCGAGGCACGACCACCCCACCACCGCCGACCCCCGGCACCCCGGCCAACCGCGCCTTGAGGGCGCATCAGCCGGCGGATGCCGGGGGGCAGTAGACCGCCGGTCCGGCAACCCCTCAGTCCAGTACCGGCAACAACTCCGGCAGATGGCCGTCCGATGCCCGGGCCGCCTGCTGGCGCTCCTCGGGGATGTCGCCGTAGAGGGTGTTCCGCGGCTTCGACGGGCGGCCTGCGGCGTCGGCCACCGCGATGAGGTCCTTGACCGACTTGTAGGAGCCGTACGAGGAGCCCGCCATGCGGGAGATCGTCTCCTCCATGAGTGTGCCGCCGAGGTCGTTCGCGCCGGAGCGGAGCATTTCGGCGGCGCCCTCGGTGCCGAGCTTCACCCAGCTGGTCTGGATGTTGGGGATGTGCGGGTGCAGCAGCAGCCGGGCCATGGCCGTGACCGCGCGGTTGTCCCGCATGGTCGGGCCGGGGCGGGCGATGCCGGCCAGGTACACCGGCGCGTTGGTGTGGACGAACGGCAGCGTCACGAACTCGGTGAAGCCGCCCGTGCGCTGCTGGATGCCCGCGAGGGTGCGCAGGTGCCCGAGCCAGTGCCGGGGCTGGTCGACATGGCCGTACATCATCGTCGAGGACGACCGGATGCCCAGCTCGTGGGCCGTCGACACGACCTCGATCCAGTCCGCCGCGGGCAGCTTGCCCTTGGTGAGGATCCAGCGGACCTCGTCGTCGAGGATCTCGGCGGCCGTGCCCGGGATGGTGTCCAGGCCCGCTTCCTTGGCGGCGGTCAGCCACTCGCGGATGGACATGCCGGTGCGGGTCGCGCCGTTGACGACCTCCATCGGCGAGAAGGCGTGCACATGCATGCCCGGGACGCGTTCCTTCACGGCCCGCGCGATGTCGAAGTACGCCGTGCCGGGCAGGTCCGGGTGGATGCCGCCCTGCATGCAGACCTCCACCGCGCCGACGTCCCACGCCTGCTGCGCCCGGTCGGCGACCTGGTCCAGGGAGAGGGTGTAGGCGTCGGCGTCCGTGCGGCGCTGGGCGAACGCGCAGAAGCGGCAGCCCGTGTAACAGACGTTGGTGAAGTTGATGTTCCGCGTGACGATGTAGGTGACGTCGTCACCGACGGCCGACTTGCGTACGTCGTCGGCGACCCGGGCGAGGGCGTCCAGCGCCGGGCCGTCCGCGTGCAGCAGGGCCAGCGCCTCGTCGTCGGTGAGCTTCGTGGGGTCGTCGGCGGCCGTGCGCAGGGCCTCGCGTACGTCGGTGTCGATGCGCTGCGGCACCATGCCCGGGGCGGCGGCCTCGCGCAGGGCGCCCCAGTCGCCGTACACCTCGTCGAAGTCGTCCCGCCGGTCGGAGGTACGGCCCTCGCTGTCGATCGTGGTGTGCAGGTCGGTGCGCCCGGAGGCCGTGAAGACCTCCTCCGGCTCCTGCCACGGCAGGCCCCGCGGAAGGGCGTCGGGGCGGGCCAGCCCGGTCTCCGGGTCGGCCAGCGCCGCCACGTGCGGACGCAGCCGCGGGTCCAGCCAGGGCTCGCCGCGCCGCACGAACTCCGGGTACACGCACAGCCGTTCCCGCAGCTCGAACCCGGCCGCCCGGGACTTCTCGGCGAGCTGCTCGATCTGCGGCCAGGGGCGCTCGGGGTTGACGTGGTCGATGGTCAGCGGGGACACCCCGCCCCAGTCGTCGATGCCGGCCCCGATCAGCCGCTCGTACTCGTCGTCGACGAGGTTGGGCGGGGCCTGGATGCAGCCCGACGGGCCCATGAGCAGCCGGGCGACGGCGACCGTGGCGACGAGTTCGTCCAGTTCCGCGTCCGGCATGCCGCGCATGGCCGTGTCCGGCTTGGCGCGGAAGTTCTGGATGATGAGTTCCTGGACGCCGTGGTAGGCCCGGGTCACCTTGCGCAGCGCGAACAGCGACTCGGCGCGCTCCTCGTAGTTCTCCCCGATGCCTATGAGGACCCCGGAGGTGAACGGGACGGAGGAACGCCCGGCGTCCTCCAGCACCCGCAGCCGCACCGCGGGCTCCTTGTCGGGAGAGCCGTAGTGGGGACCGCCCGGCTCGGACCAGAGGCGGGTCGCGGTCGTCTCCAGCATCATGCCCATGCTGGGCGCCACCGGCTTCAGGCGCTGGAAGTCGGTCCAGCTCATGACGCCCGGGTTGAGGTGGGGCAGCAGGCCCGTCTCCTCCAGGATCCGGATGGAGATGGCCCGTACGTAGGCGAGCGTGTCGTCGTAGCCGTGCGCGTCGAGCCACTCGCGCGCCTCGGGCCAGCGGTCCTCGGGCTTGTCGCCGAGGGTGATGAGGGCTTCCTTGCAGCCGAGGGCCGCGCCCTTGCGGGCGATGTCCAGGACCTCGTCCGGGGACATGAACATCCCGTGTCCCTCGCGGCGCAGCTTGCCGGGGACGGTGACGAAGGTGCAGTAGTGGCACTTGTCCCGGCACAGCCGGGTCAGGGGGATGAAGACGCTCTTCGAGTACGTGATGACACCGGGCCGGCCGGCCGCCTCCAGACCGGCGTCCCGGACCCGGGCGGCCGAGGCCGACAGGTCCTCCAGCTGCCCGCCCCGGGCCTGGAGCAGCACCGCCGCCTCGGCGACATCGAGGGAGACGCCGTCCCTGGCCCGTTTCAGGGCGCGACGCATGGAGTTCTCGGTGGGTCCCGTTCCGGAGGTCGCGGAAGTCGTCATCCTTCGAGCATACGAGTGCGCTGATCAACCCGGGTGAGCCGCGTCAGTGGAAGGCCAGCCACCCGATACCCAGGGCGGACGTGAGACCCGCGGCGGTCACGGCGAGCGGCCTGTTGCGGTGCAGCGCGAACCAGACCAGCGCGGCGGTCACGAGCACGGCCAGCGTGCCGATCGCGGAGGGCAGCAGACCTTGGCTGTAGCCGTATTCATTGAAGTGCCGGACAAGCCAGGCCAGCCAGGCAATCCTCATGACGCTTCCCCCATGGCAGCTGGAACCCGGGTGGGTCACACCTGTCGGCCGCGATGGTCAGTCGCGCACCGGTGCTCGCCCACCCGGTTCTTTCGCCCGCAGCTTACTGATCGTTCCGGGCGCGCGGCCGGGGCCTGTCGTCAGGCGGCCCAGACAAGCCAGCGCTGGGAAGGACCGCCGGTGCACAGCGCCGTGGAGACGCGGTCGTTCGCCCCGCGCGCGAGGCACTTGTGGTTGACGTTGTTCTGGATCAGCGCACCCCCGGGTGACGACGTGTCGACGGACCACAGCGCCGCCTCGTCGGCGGCGGCACAGGGCTTCATGGTCAGCTCGCCGTTGCGCAGCGTGAGACACAGCCTGGTGGCCACCTGCCGGAGCGCGGTGAGCCGGATCTCGTCGTTCCAGTGCCACTTCTGGTAGTCGGTGCCGTTGCAGTTGAAGACGTACGGGCCGTAGTCGGCCCGGAAGTCCAGGCACGCGGCCTCGGCGAGGCCGGAGTGACCACACCTGTACATCTGTTCCACAAGCGGCGAACCCGCCTCCCTGAAAGGGGAGTTGTCAGAGGTACTCCTGGTACGCGTCCAGCGCCTTCAGCACCTCCGCCTCCCCCGCCGGAGGCAACTGCACCACGACCTCCTCGATCCCGAGATCGGCATAGTGCGCGAGCTTCCCCGGGGTCGGGTGGACCGCGTACGGGACGACCTGGAGGGCCTCGGGGTCGCGGCCCTCCTCGGTCCAGGCCGTGCGCAGCCGGGGGAGGGATTCGGACAGGCCGCGGCCGCCGATGGGCAGCCAGCCGTCGGCGTACTCGCAGATGTGGGCGAACAGCTTGGGCCCGGCGGCCCCGCCGAGGAGCGTGCGCGGGCCCACGACCGGGCCGCGCGGCTTCTGCACGGGCTTGGGGTGCGCGTGACTGGCCCGGACACCGCCGAACTCCCCCTCGTACGCGACCGGTTCCTCCGACCACAGCGCCCGCATCAGCGCCATCCGGTCCCGGCCCAGCTCACGCCGGGTCTGCCACCGTACGCCGTGGTCGGCGGCCTCCTCGACGTTCCAGCCGAAGCCGAGCCCGAGGGTGAACCGGCCGCCGGACAGATGGTCCAGGGTCGCGACCTGCTTGGCCAGGTCGATCGGATCGTGCTGGGCGACGAGCGTGATGCCCGTGCCGAGACCGAGCCGCTCGGTGACCGCGGCGGCCTGGCCGAGCGCCACGAACGCGTCGAGGGTACGGCCGTACTCGCGCGGCAGCTCGCCGCCCGCGGGGTACGGGGTGGTCCGCTCGACGGGGATGTGCGTGTGCTCGGGCAGATACAGCCCGGCGAAACCGCGGCCCTCCAGCTCCCGGGCGATCCGGGTGGGGGTGATCGTCTCGTCGGTGAGGAAGATCGTTACGGCGATGCGCATGACGTATCTCTACCCGAGGGACGGACAGGTGTCCATACCGACCGGTCGGCATTCGTCCGCATTCATCCGACTGTCGCGAGCGCCGCATAGCCGATTCCCGTCTCGGCGGTGGCCCACAGGGCGGCGGCGACCGTGCTGTAGGGCGCGATGCGGTGGTAGGGGAGGCGGGTGGCGCCGGCGAGGTGCGGGGTGAGGGTGCGGAGCACCGGGATGAAACGGGCCACGAAGACGGCTCTGCCGCCGCGGCGGTCCATCAGGGTGTCGGCCCGCCGCCAGGTCGCGGCCGGGACCCGGCTGCCGAACCTGCCCGTGCGCAGACGGTCGCCGAGCAGGGTTCCGGTGCGGTGGGCCAGGAAGTCACCGGTCACCGCCGCGGCCGTGGCGGACCCGATGACGAGGGTCAGGCTCACCTGTCCGGTACGGGCCAGCGCCCCCGCCGCCAGCAACAGGCCGAGGCTGGGGACGAAGGCGCCGAGCAGCAGGACGGACTCGGCCAGGACCGCGGCTGCCAGCACCGCATAGGCGGCGGTGGCGGGGAGCCGGCCGAGGAGGTCCGACGGGACGGTCACCGGCCGGTTCCGGTCGCGGCACGCTCGGGCCGGCGCGGACGCGGGCCCTGGTCCGACGGCTCCGGGCGCCGCAACTGCCAGACCCGGGCCGGCGGAAGGTTCGCCCACACCGACCAGCGGCCGGTGGCGTACCGGCGCTGGTAGGCGGCCATGACCTCCTCGACGGCACGGTGCCTCCGGGTTTCCGCGCGGGTGGACAGCAGGGTGCGGGCGTGCCGGGTGCCCAGGTAGGCGAAGTAGGTCAGGGTGCCGCCGGGGTGCAGCAGCTCCAGGTAGCGGGCCATGATCGCTTCGACGCCGTCAGGGGTGAAGTTGGTCAGGGGCAGACCGGAGACGATCACGTCGTAGCGCTGTTCGCCGGGGAGGTCCTCGACGTAGGAGCGGTGGACGCGGACCCGCTCGGGCTCGCCGGCCAGGTGCGGGTGGGTGTCGACGAGCCGGCGCAGCCGGTCGGCGAAGCGCGGGTTGGCCTCGACGACGTCCAGGCGGCTGCCCGGGTGCAGTTGGGGTATCAGGGCGCGGGTGACCGCGCCGGTCCCGGCGCCCGCCTCCAGTACGGTCAGCGGCCCTGGGGCCAGGGTGCGCACCGGGTCGGTCAGCGCACGGGCGAGGGCCTTGCCGCTGGGGGCGACGGCGCCGGTGGTGCGCGGATCACGGGCGGCTTCGGTGAGGAACGTCCAGTCCATGGGTCGGAGAGCCATGGTTGTGACGCTAGGAATCCGGCCGGGCCCGGAGATCATGCGTTGTGCGGCCGTCTTCTCCTACGAAAGTAGGGGGTAAAGGGGGGACTGAGGTCGGACGGCGGGCGGACCGTGGCCGCCTAGGATCCGAAGAGTGAAACGGAGAGAAGGGTTCCGGTGGGGCGTCTTCGGGCGCTGGTGCCTGGTCCTGCTGCTGACCGCCCTCGCCGTGCTGAACAGTGCCACCACCGCCGGTGGCCGGTATCTGATCCCGGCCACCGTCGCGGCGGTGCTGTGCGGGGCGGCCCTGCTGGTGCGGCGGCTGCCCTGGTACGCCGCGGCCGGGCTCACCACCGTGGCGACCGGGCTGTGGGGATGGCCTCTGCTGGTGCTGCTGCTCGTCGCACTGTTCGACCTGGCGTCGCAGCGGCGTGCCCGGGCGGCGCTGGGCTGTGCCGCGACCGCGCTGGTCGCCAACCTGCTCATCCCTCCGGCGGTCTCACTGTGGACCCCGCAGCGGTACGGCTCCACGCTGTTCGTGCTGCTGGCCCTGGTGGGCGGGCTGTGGGTGGGCAACCGGCGCCGGCTGCTGCGGGCGCTGGGCGACCAGGTCGAGCATCTGCGGATCGAGCGGGCGTTGCGCGAGGAGGCCGCCCGGGCCGCCGAGCGGTCCCGGATCGCCGCGGAGATGCACGACGTACTGGCACACCGCCTGAGCCTGATCGCCCTGCACACGGGTGTCCTGACGACCAGGAGCGAGCCGCTGCCCGAGCCGGTCGTGGAACGCCTGACCCTGCTGCGTACCGCCTCCACCGAGGCCCTGGCCGATCTCCGCGACGTCCTCGGAGCCCTGCGCGATCCCGGGTCCGAGCCCGTCGAAACCGCTCCCGTCCCCGTCCTGCGCGATGTGGACGAGCTGGTCGAGCAGGCGCGGGCAGCGGGGCAGCAGGCCGAGTTGGAGAGGGACGGGCCGCCCGAGGACGCTCCCGCGGCGCACCGGCTGGCGGTCTACCGTCTCGTGCAGGAAGCGCTGACCAACGCCCGCAAGCACGCCGGAGGCGCCCCGGTGCGCGTCCGCATCGCCTACCGGCCGCCCGCCACCACCGTCGAGGTCACCAACGCCCCCGGCAACCCGGCCGCCCACGCCGTGGCCTCCGGTTTCGGACTGGTCGGGCTGCGCGAGCGGGTCACCGCCCTCGGCGGCGACCTGTATGCCGGGCCGAACGGGGCCGGCAGCTGGCGACTCTCCGCCCGCATCCCCCACCCCGCCGCACCCGCCGAGTCCACCAAGTCCCCCGAGCAGAACGGCACCCCCGCATGATCCGCGTCCTGATCGCCGACGACGACGCCCTGGTCCGCCTGGGCCTGGCCGACCTCCTCGACGGGGACGCGGGCATCGAGGTGGTCGCCCAGGCGTCCGACGGACTGCACGCCGTCGAGCAGGCCACCGCGCACCGCGCCGACGTCGCCCTGGTCGACGTCCGCATGCCCCGCATGGACGGCATCACGGCCACCGCCCGTCTGCGCGCCCTGCCCCACCCGCCGAGGGTGATCACGCTGACGACCTTCGATCTCGACGAGTACGTCTACGACGCCCTCGCGGCCGGGGCCGACGGCTTCCTCCTGAAGGACACCGACCCGGCCGAGATCCTGCGCGCCGTCCACCTCGTCGCCGCCGGCTCGGCGATGCTCCACCCCAGCGCCGCCCGCCGCCTCATCGACCGCTACCACCGGTCGGGCGGGCCGCGGGCGACCGCCGCCCGGGCCGGGCTCGACCGGCTCACACCCCGGGAACGCGACGTGCTGGCCCTGCTCGCCCAGGGCGAGACCAACGCCGACGTCGCCGCCCGGCTCGGCATGCGCGAGAGCACCGTCAAGGCCCACGTCAGCCGCATCCTCACCGCGCTGGAGGTCACCAACCGGGTCCAGGCGGCCCTGCTGGCCCGCGACGCCGGCCTCACCGCCTGAAGTCCCCGGCCCGCGTGGCCTGTTCCGCTGCTGCCCGCCGCCGGGCCCTCTTCCCTTGCACGCCGGTTCACGGCTGAATACGACCGTTGCACGCACCACCCCTGCACCACCCATGCCTTGTCACCGACGACACCCTGGGAGCAGCAGCATGTGCGACGACAACCACGGCGGGCTCGCCCGACGCGCTCTGTTCGTGACGGGAGCCGCCGCCGCGCTTACGTTGGGAAGCGTGAGCTTCGCCGCAGCCGCCGAGGGCGGTCAGGAGAGCAGAACCGTGCGGGGCACCCTGCCGCCCGGCTCCCCCGACTTCGTGTACGTGCCCGTCGAGGTCCCAGCCGGCGTCCGGGAGATCAAGGTCGCCTACACCTATGACCGGCCGTCCGTCCCGGCGGGCACGACCGGCAACGCCCTCGACATCGGCGTCTTCGACGACCGCGGCACCGAACTCGGCGGCCGGGGCTTCCGGGGCTGGTCCGGCGGGGCGCGCACCGAGTTCTTCCTCCGCGCCGACGACGCGACGCCCGGCTATCTCCCGGGCCCGGTGCGCGAGGGCACCTGGCACATCGCGCTCGGCCCGTACACGGTCGCCCCGCAGGGCCTGTCGTACGAGATCACGATCACGCTGACCTACGGCGAGCCGGGCGAGGCCATCGAGCCGGTCTATCCGCCGGAGCGGGCCAAGGGGCGGGGGCGTGCCTGGTACCGGGGCGACTGCCACCTCCACTCCTGGTTCTCCGACGGCCGTCGCACCCCCGCCGAGATCGGGGCCCTGGCGCGGGCGGCGGGGCTGGACTTCATCAACTCCTCCGAGCACAACACGCACTCGGCGCACGCCCACTGGGCGGATGTGGCCGGGGACGACCTGCTGGTCATGCTGGGCGAGGAGATCACCACGCGGAACGGGCACGTGGTGGCGCTCGGCACCGACCCGGGCACCTTCGTCGACTGGCGCTACCGTGCCCGCGACAACCGCTTCGGCCGGTTCGCCCGCCAGATCCGGCGCGCCGGGGGCCTGGTCGTCCCGGCCCATCCGCACGCCACCTGCGTCGGCTGCAACTGGAAGTTCGGCTTCGGCGAGGCGGACGCGGTGGAGGTGTGGAACGGCCCCTACACGCCCGACGACGAGGTGACGCTGGCCGACTGGGACAGCATGCTCGTGGCGTCCGTACGGGACGGGCGTGACTGGATCCCCGCGATGGGCAGCAGCGACGCCCACCGCGACCCGGACCCCGTCGGCAGCCCCCAGACGGTCGTCCTGGCCGACGACCTGACCCGCCGGGCGATCCAGGAGGGCATCCGGGCCGGACGGTCGTACGTCGCCGAGTCAGCCAAGCTCTCGCTGTCGTTCCGGGCGTCCGGCGGACGCGGCGAACACGCGGGCATCGGCGAACGCCTCGCCGTCGGCCGCGACACCCCGGTCACCGTCCGCCTGGAGGTCACCGGCGCCCCACGCTGCACGGTCCGCTTCGTCACCGACCAGGGCGTCCTGCACACGAGCGCGCCGCTTCCGGTGGCCGGGGCGGGGGTCGTGGAGTGGCGTACGACGCCGTCGTACGCGGCCTACGTACGGGCCGAGGTGCGGCACGAGGCGGCGGCGGGGCCGATCCCCGGGCCGCTGGCGGCGTTCACCAATCCGGTGTTCCTGGGGCGCTAGCCACGCCGCACCACGTACTCGAACAGGTCGGGGCTCCAGCGGCTCATCATCGCCTCGAGCAGGTCCTCGACTCTGGCTCCCAGTTCCTTCAGCAGCCGGTCGAACAGGGAGAGGTCGCCGTCGGCCCCGAAGTACATCATCACGGCGACCGCTCCCACCAACCTGTCGTCGGCCTCCTCGACGAGGAACCCGAACAGGTCGCGGAGCGCCCGTTCGTCCAGTTCTCGCAGGCCCCGGTGGAACCGCTGGGCCACGGGGGCGGCGGGCCTGAGCTTCGGGCTGTCCTGGCGGCTGACCCGCACCATGACGGTCCCGGCCATGCCGCTCAGACCGGCTCCGATCAGCCCCGCCGTCACATGGAACGGGAAGCCCGGGTCGACGGCGACGCGATAGGGCGCGGCCACCGCTCCGATGGTGAGGTGGAGCCCGGCGCCGGACGGCTCCCCGCCCGTCAGGGCCGCGGTGATCAGGCCCAGGGCTTCGGCCGGTGTGGTCGCGCGCCGCACCGCCGCGGCCAGCATCCGGTCACTCAACGAGCCGCTGGGCCCCTCGAGGTTCGACACCTCCTGGTAGTAGCCGGCGACATTGCTCTCCGTGATGCGGGACGCCACCGCCGTCACCCACGCGTCCTGGACCGTCGTCTCGCCCAGCACCGCTCCCGGCGGGCCCGAGGCTTTGGCCAGCAGCTCCGCGGCGATCCGCACGACGTCCCGGGCGGGGCGCAGGCGGCCGACGTCGGAGACCAGCGCGCTCACATGCTCCCGGTCCTTCCGCTGCGCCAGCCACGCCATGAGGTCCAGCACCTCGTCCATCGGCCGCGACCACGCCGCCTCCGTCAGATCCCGCGACGCCTCGGGAAAGTTCTCCTCTTCCCACATCCGCAGCAACTGGCCCTTGAACACCTCCAGCGGGATCGCACCCGCCGGCCCGCGCTCCGCCAGTTCCTCCTCCAGGCGCAGCACCCGCTCCCGCAGCTCGCGGCTGTGCTCCTCCGCCTCGGAACGGAGGCGCTCGGCCTCCTGAAGGTCCCTCTTCAGCTGCGCGATCTCGCGTAACAGCACCTCACGCGAAGCCGACAGGGATGCCTGCTCCCTGCTCAGCTCGCCCCGCCCACCGGCGGCATCGGCCCGCTCGGCACTCCAGTCCAGCTGGAGCTGGGCCAGATCCCTGGCGGCGTCATGGGCCTGCGCCTCCCGCTGCCGCAGCAGCAGGTGCAGGGCCTCGACATTGCGGTTCGCCCGCTCGGTGTCACGCCGGGATCTCGCCAACTCCCCGCGCAGACTCTCCAGTCGGAACTCGGAGGGGTCGGTCTCCTTCAGCGCCGTGAGCCACTTGGCGTGGATCGCGTCCCTGGCCGCCGGTGTGACGGAACCACCGCGTTCGGTCTCGACCTCGGAGATCAGCTGCTCGATGAAGTGCTTGGTGGGCATCCGCCGGCCGCCGAATGCGCGCGAGACCACCGACGGATCGAGGTTGATCCGCTTCGCGTACTGCCGCTGGCTGATGCCCAGCGTGTTGAACAGGTCCCTCAACATGGTGCCGAGCTCGGCAAGTTCGGGGACCTCACCGCGTTCGATCTCCGAAGAATCCCCGGAATTGCGGGCCACAACGGTCAAGGCGTCCCCCCGAAGTGTTGACTCGGTCCTGGCATCATGGTGCGCCTTTCGCAACGTACCCGACAGGACGGAGGGTTCCGGCATCGATCGCTCGCCGGCTCGAAGCCGCGACTCGAAGGGAACCCCCACATGCCTACCCGCTGGACCGGTCTCCTCGTCGGCGCCCGCTGGGCGCAACGCGTCCTGCTCGTCCTGGGCGCGCTCGTACCCGTGCTCGTCGTGACCCTGGCGTTCGTGCCCGCCTTGATCCTCCTGCCGTTCCTCCGGTCGCGTACGGCGCACGCGCTCACGATGGTCGGCCGGCTGGCGGCCTGGACCCGTGCGCTGCTGGTGGCCAGCCGGGAGCGGTGATCAGATGGACACCCTGCCCTGCCCGCGCCTTCGCGTGAAGGAGATCCCTGACGATGTCCCGCCTCGCCGACATCAGGTTCCGTGGCGCCACGGCCTTCCAGCGCCGTATCAACCCGCTCCTGCGCCGCCTCCCCCTCCAGACGGTCATCGAGACCAAGGGCCGCGTCTCCGGGCTGCCCCGGCAGACGCCGGTGGGGGGCCGGCGCCTCGGGGACGCCTTCTGGCTGGTGTCGGAGTTCGGTGAGCGGTCGCAGTACGTCCGCAACATCCAGGCCGATCCGCGGGTGCGGGTGCGGATCCGGGGGCGGTGGCACACGGGGACCGCCCATCTGGTGCCGGACGACGATCCGGTGGCGCGGCTGCGGCGGCTGCCCCGCTTCAACGGCCTGGGGGTGCGGGCGTTCGGGACGAATCTGCTGACGGTGCGGGTGGATCTGGACGGCTGAGAGGCGTCAGCCCGGCCAGACGATCGCCTGCACCTCGCTGTACGCGTGCAGGGCGTACGAGCCGACGTCCCTGCCGACCCCACTCTGCTTGAAGCCGCCGAAGGGGGCCTCCATGTTGCGGCCGACGGTGTTGACCCCGACCCCGCCGGCCCGCAGCCGCCGCGCCACCCGGAAGGCTCGGGCCACGTCCCCCGACCAGACGTAGTCGATGAGGCCGTAGTCGGTGTCGTTGGCCAGTTCCACACCCTCCTCCTCGTCCTCGAAGGGAATGACGACCACCACCGGGCCGAAGATCTCCTCGCGGGCCACGCGCATGTCGTTGGTGCAGTCGGCGAGGAGGGTCGGGGCGATGTAGAAGCCCGTGGGGAGGGTGGGGCGTTCACCGCCCGCGACGATCACCGCGCCTTCCTTGCGGCCCAGTTCGATGTACGCCTCCACGCGGTCCCGGTGCGCCGCCGAGATCACCGGCCCGACCACCGTGTCCGGCTCCCTCGGGTCACCGACCTTCAACCGTCGTGCGTAGGCGGCCAGTTGCTCGACGAGACGGTCGTACACCCCGCGCTGCGCCAGCACCCGCGTCGGTGCCGTGCAGATCTGGCCACTGTAGAAGGAGAAGGTGGTCCCGATCCCGGCCACGGCCGAGCCGAGGTCCGCGTCGTCGAAGACGACCGCCGCGCCCTTGCCGCCCAGTTCCATCAACTGCCGTTTCATACCGCGCCCGCACACCTCGGCGATGCGCTGCCCGACCGCCGTCGAGCCGGTGAAACTGACCATGTCGACGTCCGGCGACTCCACGGCCGCCTCACCGACCTCCGTACGCGACCCGCTGACCACGTTCACCACGCCCGGCGGCACGCCCGCCGCCTCCAGTGCCTCCGCCATCCGGTAGACCGACAGCGGGTCCTGCGGGGCCGGTTTCACCACCACCGTGTTGCCCATGGCGAGGGCCGGGGCGATCTTGCCGGCCGGGTTGGCCCAGGGGTTGTTGTACGAGGTGACGCAGGTGACGACCCCGACGGGCTGGCGGACCGCCAGTGCGCCCATCACCCCCGCCCTGCCCATGGGTCCGGCCTCGTTGATCTGGGGCGTGATCGCCCACTCGGCGGGCTCCACGCGCGCGTAGCGCCGGAAGCGGGCGGCGGCGACCCCGACCTGCAGGGCGCGTGCGGTGGCCGTGGTCGCGCCGGTCTCGGCCCGGGCCAGCTCCGCGTACTCCCCGATACGGCCGGCGATGATCCCCGCCGCCCTGCCGAGGACCGCCGCCCGTTCCTCCGGCGAGGTCCGCGACCACGGCCCGAAGGCCTCGCGGGCCGCGGCACAGGCCGCCAGCACCTGATCCCGCGAGGCCTCCGGCGCCCACCCGACGGTCTCCTCGGTCGCCGGATCGATCACCGCGTAGTGCCCGCCGTCCGGCTCCGCCCAGGAGCCACCGACGAACAACGACTGCCGTGCCGTCGCCCCTGCCGTCACACCTGCCGTCACCTGGTACTCACCGTCTCCGTGTCCCGACCGGACCGCAGTACGCGCCCCGGTACCGCACCCGTCACCACGTCGTCCCGGATCGCCTCGACGCCGTTGACCCACACGGCCCGTATGCCGAGCGCACTGGAGTCCAGCCGGGGGCTGTCGCCCGGCAGGTCGTGCACCAGGGTGGCCGGGCCCGCGTCGATGCGGTCCGGGTCGAACAGGACCAGGTCCGCATGCCAGCCCTCCCGCACCCGCCCCCGCTCCCGCAGGCCGAAGAGCCGGGCCGGGTCGTCGGTCAGCATCCGCACCGCCTGCTCCAGACCGACCAGCTTCCGGCCCCGCAGACAGTCCCCGAGGAACCGCGTCGTGTACGGCGCCCCGCACATCCGGTCCAGATGGGCGCCCGCGTCGGACCCGCCGAGCAGCACGTCCTCGTGCTGCCAGGTCTCTGCCCGCAGCGCCCAGGACGCCGGGTCGTTGTCGGTCGGCATCGGCCACAGCACCGTACGCAGATCATCGGCGGCGCAGATCTCCACCAGGCACTCGAAGGACTCCTGGCCGCGCTCCTCGGCGATGTCCTTCACCACGCGCCCGGTCAGCCCGTCGTTCGCGTCGCTGTAGGTGTCGCCGATGACGTACCGCCCGAAGTTGGAGAGCCGCCGGAAGACGCCCGCCTCCTTGGACGTGGCCCGGCGCAGCAGCTCCGCCCGCACGGCCGGATCGCGCAGCCTCTCGATCCGCTCGGGCACGGGCAGCGCGAGCACCGGCCCCCACCCGGGGATCAGGTTCAGCGCGCAGAACGTCCCCAGCGACATGTTCATCGGCGTGAGGATCGGCATGGTCAGCGCCACGACCCGGCCGCCCGCCTTCCGCGCCTGCTCACTCGCGAGAAGCTGCCGGGGCACGCGCTCGGGAACGGACGCGTCGACCGTCAGCACGTTCCAGTTCAGCGGCCGCCCCGCCACCGCGCTCATCTCCACGAACAGATCGATCTCGGCGTCGCTGAACTGATCCAGACAGCCCGCGACGATCGCCTCGATCTGTGTCCCCTCGTGCTCACCGACGGCCCGCGACAGCGCGAGCAGTTCGGCCGGCCCGGCATGCCGGGAGGCCACCGGCTGCCCGTCGCCGTCGGAGTGGCTGGTCGACTGGGTGGTGGAGAACCCCCAGGCCCCGGCGTCCATGGCCTCGCGCAGCAACCGCACCATGCCGGCGAGCTGCTCCGCACTCGGCTGCCCGCCCACCGCCTCCGGCCCCATCACATACCGCCGCAGCGCGCAGTGCCCCACCATGAACCCGGCGTTGACCGCGATCCGCCCCTCCAGGGCGTCCAGGTACTCCCCGAAGGAATGCCAGTTCCACGGCGCCCCCTCCTCCAACGCCACCAGCGCCATGCCCTCGACCTTCGACATCATGCGGCGCGTGTAGTCGGCGTCCTCGGGGCGGTCCGGGTTCAGCGGCGCGAGCGTGAACCCGCAGTTCCCACCCGCGACGGTGGTGACGCCGTGGTTGAGCGAGGGCGTGGCGTACGGGTCCCAGAAGAGCTGGGCGTCGTAGTGGGTGTGGGGATCGACGAATCCGGGCGCGAGGACGAGACCGGCGGCGTCTTCGGCCGACCGGGCTTCCTCGCCGACCGCCCCGACGACGGCGATACGCCCGTCCTGGATGCCCACGTCGGCGGTAAAGGCGGGCGCACCGGTCCCGTCCACGACAGTCGCGCCCTTGATGACGTGATCGAGCATGACCACTCAACTCCTCTGAGTCCGTTGCCTTTTCTTGGGGGCGCGGGGAACTGCGCGACCGGCCCCCACGAACCCGCACTCGCCAACGACGCTCAGGCCCCTTGACGGAACCGCGAAGTCCGATGCACAGGATCCGTATCGATCTTCGGAATCACGTACTCCCCGACCAACCGAATCGTCTGCAACGTCTCCTCCTTCGGCACCCCCACCGGTAACCCGAAACTCAACTGATCCGCCCCGGCCCGCTCCCACCGCTCACACTGCCGCAGCACCTCATCGGGATCCCCGCAGATCAGCAGCTCCTCCTCGATGAGCACCTCCACGAACTCCTCGGTGTACTCCGGCAGCGTCTCGGGCCACACCGGGAACCCCTCGGGCCGGGGAAACGTGTCGTGGTACCGGAACACCAGCGAGGGCAGATAGTGCAGCCCCCCGCTCGCCGCGATCCGCACAGCCTCCGCATGGGTCGGCGCACAGATCGCCGTGGTCGTCACCATGACGTTGTCGTTGACGAAGTCACCCACCGGCTCCGCGTCCACGATCGCCGACTTGTACTGCTCCAGCACCCACTCCATGTCGGAGACCTTCTGCACGCTGAAGCCGAGCACACCGAGCCCCTTCTTCGCGGCCATGGCGTACGACGGCGGCGACCCGGCCGCGTACCACATCGCCGGGTGGGACTTCCCGTACGGCTTCGGCAGGATCTTCCTCGGCGGCAGCGACCAGTGCTTGCCCTGGAAGCCGGGGTACTCGTCCTGGAGCCACATCTTGGGGAACTCGGCGATGGTCTCTTCCCAGAGTTCCTTGGTGTGGTTCATGTCGGTGATCCCCGGCAGGAACCCGAGGATCTCGTGCGACCCGGCCCCGCGCCCGCTGCCGAACTCGAACCGCCCCTCGCTGAGATGGTCGAGCATGGCGACCTTCTCGGCGACCTTCACCGGGTGGTTGACCGGCGCGAGCGGGTTGAAGATCCCGGAGCCGAGATGGATCCGCTCGGTGGCGTGTGCCAGGTACCCGAGGAAGACGTCGTTGGCGGAGAGGTGCGAGTACTCCTCCAGGAAGTGGTGCTCGGAGGCCCAGGCGTACTTGAAGCCGGACTGGTCCGCCTGGATGACGTACTCGGTCTCCTCCATCAGCGCCTTGTGCTCGGCGAGCGGGTCGGTCTCGGCCCGCTTGCCGACGTATCCCTGTACGAAGATGCCGAATTCCAAGGAGTTCACCGCCCCAGGACTAATTCTGACGATCCGTCAGATGCGTGCCTCCGACTGTTCCACCGGCCCCCGGGAGCGTCAATAGCTGACGTGGCGTCAGATGATGACGTCAGACAACGGTCACCCCGGCCAGCCACCCACCGTCGATCACGAACGGCTGCCCCGTGATGTACGACGAGTCCTCCGAGGTCAGGAACAGGGCGAGCCTGGCCACCTCCTCCGGCTGCCCGACCCTCCCCAGCGGCACGAGCTTGCGGTAGAGCCGGTCGAGGCCCTTCGCCGTCTCCTGCAGATCGGCGCCCGCGTCCAGCCGGGCCGGGTTGGACATCGCCGTGTCGATGGCGCCCGGGCAGACGGCGTTGACGCGTATCCCCCGCCCGGCCAGCTCCAGCGCGGCGACCCGGGTCAGCCCGACCACGGCATGTTTGGTCGCCGCGTAGGAGCCCACGGCGGCCATCCCGGTCAGGCCGGTGTAGGAGGCGGTGTTGACGATCGTGCCCCCGTCGGCCATCTCCGGGGCGACCGCCCTGATGCCGAGGAAGCAGCCCACCTGGTTGACCTGGACGACCTGCATGAACTCGTCGAGGGGTGTGTCGAGGAGGGAGTTGAAGCGCAGGATGCCGGCGTTGTTCACGAGCCCGTCGACATGGCCGTACGCCTCCTTGGCGGCGGCGACGGCGGCCTGCCAGTCGTCCTCCCGGCCCACGTCGAGATGGACGTACCGGGCACCGATCTCCTTCGCGAGGGCCTCGCCCTGGTCGTCCAGTACATCGGCGACGACCACCCGCGCCCCCTCGGCCGTGAACAGCCGGGCCTCCTGCTCGCCCTGGCCGCGCGCGGCGCCGGTGACGATGACGACCCGTCCGTCGAGCTTGCCCATGGCTCTCCTCACAGGTGGGGGGCGACCTCGGCGCCGAACGCCGCGATCTGGTCGGTGAGTTCGGTCCGGCTCCGGCTGCGGAACCGCACCTGGATCTGGTGCACGCCCATCGCCCGATAGGCGCGGAGCGACTCGGCGAGTTCTTCCGAACCCCCGGTGAGGGTCCTGCGACCCACGTCCCAGCCGGGCTCGCCGACGTACAACGGCTCGGTGATGGCGCCCACGGTGAAGGGACCCTGCACACCCGCCCGTTTACGCAGTTCGCGGATCCTGGCGATCTGCGCGGGCAGCCGGTCCCTCGGATCCCCCTGCGGCAGCCAGCCGTCGCCCTTGAGCGCGGCCCGTCGTACGGCGGCGGGCGAGGAGCCGCCGACCCACAGGGGAACGCGGTCCTGCGCCGGGCGGGGCCGCTGGCCGAGTCCCTCGAAGTCGTACAGCTTGCCGTGGTGTTCGGGGAACTCCTCGGGTCCGAGGGCGGCGCGCAGGGCGTCGAGGCTCTCGTCGAGCACGGCCCCGCGCTGCCGGAAGTCCACGCCCAGGGCCTCGAACTCCTCCTGCACGTGCCCGGCACCTACCCCGAGGACCAGGCGCCCGCCACTGAGGTGGTCGAGGGTGGCGTACTGCTTGGCGGTGAGCAGGGGGTGGCGCAGCCCGACGATCGCGACATGGCTGAGCAGTCGGACGCGTTCGGTGGCGGCGGCCAGGAAGGAGAGCGTGGCGACGGGGTCGTACCAGATGGTGCTCATCGCGGCGGCCAGCCGGCGCGGGATGCCGACGTGGTCACAGCTCGCGAGGTAGGCGAAGCCGGACCGGTCGGCGGCGCGGGCGATGTGCAGCAGGTCCTCGGGACCGGCCTCCGCCTCCCACGGCTCGGCGTAGAGGGTGCTCTGCGACTGGACGGGAAGCTGCATCCCGTACCGCAGACTCACCGCGCACCACCGCCGCCACCGCCCGGGCCCGGCCACAGCCCCTCGTCGGTGAGTCCGAGCAGCTCGATGGCGTTCCCCCGCACGATCCGCTCCACGACCTCCGGCTCCAGATGCCCCATCTGCGCCTCGCCGACCTCGCGGGACTTGGGCCAGGTGCTGTCGGAGTGCGGGTAGTCGGTCTCGTAGAGCACGTTGCCGACGCCGATGGAGTCGAGGTTGCGCAGCCCGAAGGCGTCGTCGAAGAAGCATCCGTAGACGTGCTCGGCGAACAGCTCCGACGGCGGCCGGTGCACCTTGTCGGCGACGCCGCCCCAGGCGCGGTTCTCCTCCCACACCACATCCGCCCGCTCCAGGATGTAGGGGATCCAGCCGATCTGCCCCTCGGCGTACATGACCTTGAGGCCGGGGAACCGCTCGAACTTGCCGCTCATCAGCCAGTCGACCATCGAGAAGCAGCAGTTGGCGTAGGTGATGGTGGAGCCGACGGCGGGCGGGGCGTCGGCGGAGGTGGACGGCATACGGCTGGAGGAGCCGATGTGCATGGCGATGACCGTGCCGGTCTCGGCGCACGCGGCGAGGAAGGGGTCCCAGGCGTCGGTGTGGATGGAGGGCAGCCCGAGGTGCGGCGGTATCTCGGAGAACGCGACGGCACGGGCCCCGCGGGCGGCGTTGCGCCGCACCTCGGCCGCCGCGAGCTCGGCGTCCCACAGGGGGATGAGGGGCAGGGGGATGAGCCGCCCGTGCGCGTCCGGGCCGCACCACTCCTCCACCATCCAGTCGTTGTAGGCGCGGACGCACAGCAGGCCCAGTTCGCGGTCCTTGGCCTCGGTGAACGTCTGGCCGCAGAAACGCGGGAAGGTCGGGAAGCACAGGGCGGACTGGACGTGGTTGACGTCCATGTCGGCGAGCCGGGCCGGGACGTCGTAGGAACCGGGCCTCATCTGCTCGTACGTGATGACTTCGAGGCGTATCTCGTCCCTGTCGTACCCCACGGCGGTGTCGAGGCGGGTCAGCGGCCGGCGGAGGTCTTCATAGACCCACCAGTCACCGACCGGACCGTCGTCGCCGGGCTGCCCCATCACGGGCTTGAAGCGCCCGCCGAGGAACGTCATCTCCTTCACGGGCGCACGGACGATACGGGGTCCGACGTCCCGGTACTTCTCCGGAAGCCGGTCCTGCCAGACGGTCGCGGGCTCCACGGTGTGGTCGTCCACGGAGATGATCAGCGGAAACGCGCTGTCGTGGGTGTCCATGGCGCTCACGGTAGCGCTGATCTGACGGGCCGTCAGCTATGTGGGAGAGGGTGACTGGAGCGTTCGGGCGCGGCCGCTCCCCAGCCACCTGGGCATTCCGGCGCCCTGTTGGCCCATGTGCTCCGACTCCCCCCCTCACCGCCCCAGGGCGACGAGGGCCGCCCGAATCTCCGAGATCATCCGGTCGGGCTCCCGGAACACGTCCTGGGCGGTAAAGCGCAGCGCACTGCGCACCTCGGGGCACTGGAGGACCTGATTGAAGCGGGAGACGTCCCTCCGGTGCGCCTCGCGGGTGCCGTGATAGGCGTAGCCCTCGATCTCGACCGCCAGCCCCTCACGCCGGAAGAGGAAGTCGAGGACGACCCGGCGACCGGCCGGGGTGAAAAGCTCGACCTGGCTCTCGGGCCGGAGGCCGGAGTCGGCCATGCGCAGGCGGGCGATGGTCTCGGCCGGTGACCCGGCCCGGGGATCGCACAGTCCGAGCCAACGGCGGGCCTTCGCCGACCCCTGCGAAGGGGCGGACAGTGCCGCCGCCACCGCGTCCAGTTTGGCGAGCGGCGCCCTGCGCGCCCCGCCGACCCGGCGGTAGGTCACCGCCGACTCCAGGGCGACGACCGCCTCGTCCCTCGCCAGTGAGCGAAGCAGATCGGTGAGGGTCCGTACGGGGCCTGTGACCCGCAGGCCGTACCGCAGCACCACGTCCCCGGGGTCGAGGAGCAACCGGCGTACGCGCACGTTCTGGGCCTTGCCCCGGAAGCTGAGGGCGGGGTCGATGAACTCCAAGGGCGCTTTCGCGGCCGCGGCGAGCGTCTCGATCCTCCAGAGCGCGGCAGCGGAGGAGTGACTCACGACGAGCCGCTGGTTGAGGAGTTGGACGGCCCTGAGCCGGGTGGGCAGATCCGCGGCTCGCCCCGGCTCCACCCAGGCCCCCGCCTGAAGCCGCCCCCAGCCCTCCGCCCGGAGAGCACGGGTGAGACTGCGCCGAGGCCAGCCGGACTCAAGCGCACGACAGGTGAGCAGCACACCGCCCTGCGCCAGCTCCCGCAGCGCCCTTCGTTCCTCCATGACGCCAAGATCGCAGGATTCCGGCGCGCCTTGGCGGCCTGTGGACAACTTCCGACCTGGCGGTCGGTTCCGGACATGCATCGGCCGCGACGGCTCCCCCTCCGCGCCGCCGCGGCCGAACCCCGTGTCGGTGTGGCTTACTTCGTCGGCTTGAAGGGCTCCGACGTGGCGTGCAGGTCCTTCGTCTCGAGCGGCTCGTCGGTGGCGTGCAGGTCCTGCTTCTTCACGGCACCCTCGTCCGTGGCGTGCAGGTCCTCCGTCGACAGCTCGCCGGCCTTCGCGTCCGTCGCGTGCAGGTCCTGCGGCTTGAGCTCGTCGCCCATGATCGTCAACTCTCCTTGGCGTGGGTCGAGTACTGAGGTCCGCGGCCCGCCCGGTCACTCCCCCGAGGGTGACCGGGCGGGCCCGCCTGGGCCGTTCACCCTAGTGTTGAGGTGCGAGGCCCAGTGCGGTGACCCGTCTGCCCCCCGACGCGACGGATCGACTGCGTCCATCATGGCGTGGGGCGATAAACGAACGATGAACGCGGCCGGCCGGCCCCGGGAGCTGCCGTCAGGCCGCCTGTACCGGGGACAGCAGCGCGCGCACCTCGGCGGCCTCGGGCGAGCCCAACTCCTCGTAGATCCCGGCCGCTTCCTGCCAGCAGACCTGGGCCCTGCCCGTCTGCCCGATGCCGCTGAGCGCGCGGCCGAGGACGGTGAGGACGTTGCCCCGCCGCCACTCCCCGCCGATGCCGCGGAGCACGGTGAGGGCCATCTCGGCGTTCGAGGCGGCCTGCGCGGGGCGTCGGGCGGCGAGGTCCAGCTCGGCCAGCCGGAACAGGCTCATGCCCTCCCAGAGGCGCTGCCTGCTGTCGCGGAACACCTCCAGCGCTTCCTGGAGCCGGTCGGCCGCGTTGCCCAGCTCACCGCTCTGGGTGAGGGCGAGGCCGAGGGCGTAGCGGGCGTTGGCCCCGCGCATGGAGTTGCCCATGCCGTCGTAGATGGCGATGCCCTCCTGGGCCAGCGCGACCGCGCTCTGGGTCCGCCCGGTCGCGAGATGGATCCGGGACAGGTTGCACAGCGCGGCGGCCTCGCCGGGCCGGTCGCCCAGGGCCCGGAAGTGCTCGATGGCCCGGGAGAGGTGTTCCTCTCCGTCCTGGTGCCGGTTCTGGTACAGCGCGATGATGCCGCGCGCGTTGCGGGCCCAGCAGACGGGCAGCAGGTCGTCGGCCTCGCGGGCGAGGAGGATGACCCGTTCCGCCTCCTGGTCCGCCTGCTCGAAGCGGCCGCTCACGTGGTGGACAGTGACGAGCGTCGTCAGCGCCCGGGCCTCCGCCCGCCCGAGGCCGTGCAGCCGGGCCGCGTCCAGGAGGGACGTGGCCGTCGCCTCGTACTCCCTGGAGTTGGCGCCCGACTCGGAGAGGTCGTGCGCGGCCCACAGCAGATCGATCGCCCGGGGGAGCGTCTCCGGCTGCCCCGCGGACTGCCGTACGCACGCGAGGACGCAGATGGCCTCCGCGTACAGCCAGTCCTGCGCGGCGTGCCGGTTGTCGAACCGCAGGCCCGGATAGGCGGTCGGCTCCAGATGGTCCACCAGCCGGTCACCGGGCCGCTCGATCGCGTACACCCCGGCCGCGGAGGAGAGGTAGAAGTCCAGCAGCCGCGACACCGCGGCCGTCCGCTCGCCCGGCGGCCACTCGTCGCGTTCCGCGCACGCACGCGCGTAGAGCCGAACCAGATCGTGGAAGCGGTAGCGGCCGGGGGCCGCCGATTCCAGCAGGGACGTGTCGACGAGGGACTCCAGGAGGTCCTCCGTGTCCTCGACGGGCAGGTCGAGGACGGCGGCCGCGGCCGGGAGGGACATGTCCGGGCCGTCGGCGAGGCCCAGCAGGCGGAAGGCGCGGGCCTGGGCGGGCTCCAGCTGGCCGTAGCCCAGCTCGAAGGTGGCCTTCACGGCCAGGTCGCCGGCCTGGAGTTCGTCGAGGCGGCGGCGTTCGTCGGCGAGCTTCGCGGCGAGGACCGACACCGTCCAGGTGCGGCGGGCCGCGAGACGGGACGCCGCGATACGGATCGCCAGCGGCAGGAATCCGCAGGCCGCCACCACGTCCAGGGCGGCCTTCCGCTCGGACGCCACCCGCTCCTCGCCCACGATCTTCGTGAACAGCGCCAGCGCCTCGTCCGGGGACATCACGTCCAGGTCGATCAGGTGGGCGCCCGCCAGGTCCACCATCCGCACCCGGGAGGTGACCAGCGCGGCGCAGCCGTCCGTGCCGGGCAGCAGGGGGCGGACCTGGGCGGCGTCGCGGGCGTTGTCCAGCAGCACCAGGACGCGGCGGCCGGCCAGGACCGAGCGGTAGAGCGCCGCGCGCTCCTCCAGGGAGTCGGGGATCGCCGAGTCGGCCGTGCCGAGGGCGCGCAGGAAGGAGCCGAGGACCGTCTCCGGGTCCGCCGACCGGGCGCCCGCGCCCTGGAGGTCGACGTACAGCTGCCCGTCCGGGAACGCCGTGCGCGCCAGGTGGGCCACATGCACGGCGAGGGTCGTCTTGCCCACGCCGCCGATCCCGGCCAGGGCCGAGACCGCCATGACCCGGCCCTCGGCGGCGGTCAGGATGTCGCCGAGCTCGCGGACGAAGCCGGAGCGGCCGGTGAAGTCCGGCACCGTCGCCGGCAACTGGGCCGGGCGCACCGGGACGGGGGCGGGCTCGGCGGCCGGGGAGGAGGGCTCGGCGAGGCCCGGGTCGGCCTGGAGGATGCGCTGCTGCAGCTCGCTCAGGCCGGGGCGCGGGTCCACGCCCAGTTCGTCGGCGAGCAGGCGCCGGGTGTCGGCGTACACCGCGAGGGCCTCCGCCTGACGGCCGCTGCGGTACAGCGCCAGCATCAGCAGCTCGCGGAGCCGCTCGCGCAGGGGATGGTCGGCGGTGAGGGCCGTGAGCTCCGAGACGGCCTCCGCGTGGCAGCCCTGCTCCAGGTCCATGTCCAGACGGGACTCGATGAGCTGGAGCCGCCATTCCTCCAGGCGGACGCGCTGCGACTCGGCGTACGGACCCGGTACGCCCGCGAGGGTCTCCCCGTCCCACAGGGCGAGGGAGCGCCGCAGGGTGTCGCGGGCGTGGCAGAGGTCGCCCGCCGACCGGGCCTTGTCCGCCTCGGTCGCGAGATCCTGGGCGACGGCCAGGTCGAGGGCGTCCTCGGCGAGGCCGCGTACCGCGTAGCCGCCGGACTCGCTGACCAGGACGCCCGGGTCCAGCACCTTGCGCAGGCGGGACGCGTACGTCCGCAGCGCCGCCAGGGCCTGCGAGGGCGGTTCCTCGCCCCACAGGGCGTCGATCAGCTCCGCCGCGGTGGCCGTACGGCCCTCACGCAGCAGCAGGGCGGCGAGCAGGGCGCGTTGCTGGGGGGAGCCGGTGGTGATCGGCTCGTCACCGCGCGAGGCGCGCACCGGTCCGAGCACGCTGAAGCGCAGCGTCGTCGAGGCCACCGGTTCCGCCACCTTCTGTGACGAGTCGGGACGCCGCTGCTCCGGTACGCGCGGCACACCGTCCGGTACACCGTCCATGCCATCCCCCTAGACATCCTGAGCAACGACGCCAGTCTGCCTTGTACACGGCGGATACGTCAGCTTCGGGGGACACCGATCACAGGGCGACGCACGGGGGTCCACAAAGTCCGCACAGTCTCTCCGCACATGGTTGACCAGCGGCCGCTTCCGCAGGGGAAGTTGGAGCGTTCGGGCGCGCAGGTGGGGCGGGGTGCCCAGGTCAGGAAGAGACGGGGCGCCCGGATGCTCCAGTCGGTGGTGTCGGCGCGACGCGCCCCCGTACGTCGCGCGATAGTGGGTTCGGCGGATCAACAGTCGGTTCGAACCTGAAGGCGGCCGCATGCCCGGCGAGCAACCCCACCTGTACGAGACCCTCGACGAGCGCTTCCGGACCGGCCGGTGTCAGGCCGGGGACTCGCGGCTGGAGGCGTTGTACGAGGGGTGTCGGTGGGCCGAGGGGCCCGTGTATGTGCCCGCGGGGCGGTATCTGCTCTGGAGCGACATCCCCAACGACCGGCTGCTGCGGTGGGACGAGACGACCGGGGCCGTCGGGGTCTTCCGCTCACCGGCCGGGTACCCGAACGGCAACACCCTCGACGGGCAAGGCCGGCTCATCACCTGTGAGCAGGGGAATCGGCGGGTGACCCGGACCGAGCACGACGGGTCGGTGACCGTGATCGCCGAGCGGTTCCGGGGGAAGCGGCTCAACAGCCCGAACGACGCCGTCGTGAAGTCCGACGGGTCGGTGTGGTTCTCCGACCCCGAGTTCGGGATCTCGAGCGACTACGAGGGGCATCGGGGCGAGAGCGAGATCGGCGCGCGGAACGTCTACCGCGTCGACCCGGGCAGTGGGGAGGTGCGGCTGGTGGCCGAGGGGTTCCAGGGGCCCAACGGGCTCGTGTTCGGCCCCGGCGAGCACCGGCTGTACGTGTCGGACAGCCTCGCCAACCACATCCGTGTCTTCGACGTCCAGGACGACGGGACCGGCCTGAGCGGTGGCGAGGTCTTCGCCGAGTGCGCCAACGGCAGCTTCGACAACATCCGGTTCGACGACGAGGGGCGGCTCTGGGCCGGCGCCATGCGCGGCGGGGTGCACTGCTACGACCCCGACGGCACCCTTCTCGGCCGGGTCCTGGTGCCCGGCACCGTCGCCAACATCCGCTTCGGCGGCGCCCGGCGGAACCGGATGTTCATCGCCGCCGACACCACCCTCTACTCCCTCGTCATGTCCGTCACCGGGACCCCGCCCCTGCCGCCCACCGGACCCTGAACCCGCAGCGCCCCCTTCACGACCTTCCCGCTCGCGTTCCTCGGCAGTTCCGTCACGAACTCCACCGTCCGCGGCACCTTGTAGTTCGCCATCTCCCGGCGTGACCAGGCGATCAGGTCGTCGCCCGTGACCAACGCGCCCGGCCGGCGGACGACATACGCCCTGCCGACCTCCCCGAGCCGGGCGTCCGGGACGCCGATCACGGCCACGTCCGCCACGTCCGGGTGGAGGCCGAGGAGCTGCTCGATCTCGGCGGGGTAGGCGTTGAAGCCGCCGACGATGAACATGTCCTTGAGGCGGTCGGTGATGCGCAGGTTGCCCTCGATGTCCAGGACGCCGACGTCGCCCGTGCGCAGCCAGCCGTCCGCCGAGAGCACCTCGGCGGTGGCCGGGGCGTCCTCGTAGTAGCCGGTCATGACGTTGAAGCCGCGGACCAGGACCTCGCCCGGGACATCGGGGCCCAGCGACCCGCCCTCGGGGTCCACGACCCGTACCTCCGTGCCGGGGATGGCCCGGCCCGACGTCGACGCGATCACCGTCGGGTCGTCGCCGCGCCGGCACATCGTGACGACGCCGCCCGCCTCGGAGAGGCCGTACGCGGTCAGGACCGTGCCGATGCCGAGTTCCGCGCGCAGCCGCTCGACGAGCCGCAGCGGCACCACCGCCGCCCCGGTCACCACCAGGCGCAGGGCGGAGAGGTCGTGCGCGTCACGGGACGGGTGGTCCAGGAGGGACTGGAGGAGGGTCGGGGGGCCGGGGAGTACGGAGACCCGTTCCGCGGCGATGTTGGCCAGGACCGTGTTCACGCCGAACACCGGCTGGGGGATCATCGTCGCGCCCCGCATCAGGCAGGCGATGACCCCGGCCTTGTAGCCGAAGGTGTGGAAGAACGGGTTGACGATGAGGTACCGGTCGCCCTCGGTCAGGCCCGCCAGCTCGCTCCAGATTTCGTAGGCCCGCAGCGTCTGGGCGTGGGTGATGACCGCGCCCTTGGGGCGGCCCGTCGTGCCCGAGGTGAAGATGATGTCCGAGGGCCAGGACGCCCGTACCGACCCCGCCCGGTCCCGTACGTCCGCCTGCCCGACCCCCTCCCCGCTCGCCAGGAAGTCCTTCCAGGTGAGGAAGTCGGCGGGGGCGTCGTCGGAGAGCACGACCACGCGCTCCAGGTCCGGCAGGCCGGGGAGTGGGCCGGTGCCCGGGCCCTCCCCCGCCGCTCGCCGCAGTGACGCCACGTACGAGGTGCCGAGGAACGTGCCCGTCACGAACAGCAGCCGCGCTCCACTGCGCCGCAGGACGTCCGCCGCCTCGGCGCCCTTGAAGCGGGTGTTGAGCGGGACGAGGACCCCGCCCGCCGACACCGCGCCCAGGGCCGCCACGATCCAGTCGAGGGTGTTGGGCGCCCAGATGCCGACCCGGTCGCCCGGGCGGACCCCATCAGCCAGGCAGGCCGCTGCCGCGCGCTCCACCCGTGCGCCCAGTTCCGCGTAGGTGATCCGGGTGCGGCCCTCGACGACCGCCTCGACGTCCGCGTACCGCTCGGCCGCCGACCGGACCAGGTCCGGAACGCTCTCCCATGCCGAATCCGCTCGCACAGCACGCCTCCCGAATCCCCGTAGCTGACTACCCGTCAGATTAGCTGTACCCTGACGGCCTGTCAGCAGCCCTTCAGCAGCGTGGAGGTGTGCGCATGGCCGGACTCAAGGACGCCACGGCGATCGTCGGCATCGGACAGACCCCCTTTGCCAAGCACCTCCCCGAGGACGAACGCACCCTGGCCTGCCGGGCCGTGCTGGCCGCGCTCGACGACGCCGGGATCGCGCCCGGCGAGGTCGACGCCCTCGCCTCCTACACCATGGAGGAGACGGACGAGGTCGAGCTGGCCAAGGCCTGCGGCTTCGGGGACCTCACCTTCTTCAGCAAGGTGGGGTACGGAGGCGGCGGTTCGTGTGCCACCGTCGCCCATCTCGCCGCCGCGATCGCGGCCGGGCAGGCGAGCGTGGGGGTCGCGTGGCGGTCGCGCAAGCGGGGCAGCGGACCCCGGCCCTGGACCAACACCACCGTCCAGCTCCCGACTCCGGCCCAGTGGACCCGGCCGTACGGGCTGCTCAGGCCCGTCGACGAGATCGCCATGCTCACCCGGCGCTACCTGCACGAGTACGGCGCCACCCGCGACCACCTCTTCAACGTCGCCCTGGCCTGCCGCAACCGCGCCAACCAGAACCCCGACGCGATCATGTACGAGCGCCCCCTCACCCGCGAGATGTACATGACGTCCCGCTGGGTCAGCGAGCCGCTCTGCCTCTTCGACAACTGCCTGGAGACGGACGGGGCGTTGGCCTGTGTGGTCGTCTCCGCCGAGCGGGCCCGGGACTGCCGGCGCAAGCCCGTCTACGTCCACTCCGCCGCCCAGTCGCTCCCCGCGCAGCACCACGGCATGGTCAACTACTGGAACGACGACCCCCTCACCGGCCCCGCCTGGAGCGCCGCCCGGCATCTGTGGAAGCACTCCGACCTGGCCCCCGAGGACGTGGACGTCGCCCAGATCTACGACGCCTTCACGCCCCTGGTGCTGCTCTCCCTGGAGGGCTACGGCTTCTGCGGGCGCGGTGAGGGCGGGGCGTTCACCGAGGGCGGGGCGCTGGAGACGGGCGGGCTGCTGCCCGTGAACACCGGTGGGGGCGGGCTGTCCGAGGCGTATGTGCACGGCTTCAACCTCATCAACGAAGGGGTGAAGCAGCTGCGCGGGACCAGTACCGCGCAGGTGCCGGGGGCGTCCACCTGTCTGGTCACGGCGGGTGAAGGGGTGCCGACCTCCGCCCTTCTGCTGAGGAGTTGAGATGCTGCGTCCCGTCACCGACCCCGACGGTGCCCCCTTCTGGGAGTACGCCGCCCGAGGCGAGCTGCGCGTCCAGGGCTGCTCCGGCTGCGGCGAACTCCGCTTCCCGCCCCGGCCGTGCTGCCCGCACTGCCAGTCCTTCGCGTCGGAGTGGCGCCTGGTCTCGGGGGGCGGCCGGGTCTGGTCGTACGTCGTTCCGCATCCGCCGCTGCTGCCGGACTACGCGGAGCTGGCGCCGTACAACGTGGTCGTCGTCGAGCTGGACGAGGCGCCGCGCATCCGGCTCGTCGGCAATCTGGTCGCGGAGCCGGGCGCGGCGATCGACTCCGTGCCCGCGGAGCGGCTGCGCATCGGTGCCCGGGTGCGGGTCGTTTTCGGTGACGGCCTGCCCGCGTGGGTCCTGGAGCGGTCATGAGCAGTGTGCTCGTGAGCGCGGACAAGGACAGCGGAGTCGCGGTCGTCACACTGAACCGGCCCGGCCGGCTCAACGCGATCGATCTGGAGATGGCGGACCGGCTCGTCGATGTCTGGCGGGAGTTGCGGTTCGACGACACGGTACGGGCCGTCGTGCTCACGGGGGCCGGGGAGCGTGCGTTCTGCACCGGCATCGACCGGGACGCCGTCGTGCCGCAGCCGAACTCGCCGTTCGCGCAGGACGATCCGCTGCTCGGGATCGGGCCGAAGGCGAACGACCTGTGGAAGCCGGTCGTCGCCGCGGTGCGCGGGATGGCCTGCGGGGGCGCCTTCTATCTGCTCGGCGAGGCGGAGTTCATCGTCGCCGACACCACCGCCTCCTTCTTCGACCCGCACACCACCTACGGCATGGTCAGCGCCTACGAGTCCGTCCTGATGGCGCAGCGCATGCCGTACGGGGAGGTCGCGCGGATGGCGTTGACGGGGGCGGCGGAGCGGATCTCGGCGCGGCGGGCGTACGAGGTCGGGCTGGTGTCGGAACTCGCGCCGGAGGGCGGGGCACCGGCGGCGGCGATCGCGTGTGCGGCCGTGATCGCCGGGCATCCGACGGAGGCCGTGCAGGGCACGGTACGGGCGTTGTGGGCGGCGAGCGCGGCGGGGCGGGAGCAGGGGTTCGCCCAGGCGCCGCATCTCATCGCGCTCGGGAACGCGGCGGGTGAGCGGCAGGCCCGGCTGTTCGCGGAGCGGGGGCGTGCGTACCGGTTGCGGTAGTAAAAGTCGTTTACTCATACACGCGTATGCTCGACCCGTGGTTGAGCATCGGATGATCGACGTGAACGGCATACAACTGCACATCGCGGAGCAGGGCGAGGGCCCGCTCGTGGTGCTGCTGCACGGTTTCCCGGAGTCCTGGCACTCCTGGCGGCACCAGTTCGGTCCGCTGGCCGAGGCCGGTTTCCGGGTGGTCGCGCCCGACCAGCGCGGATACGGCGGCAGTGACCGCCCCGAGGACGTGTCCGCGTACAGCATCTTCCATCTGGTGGGCGATGTGGTCGGGCTGATCCACGCGCTGGGCGAGGAGCGGGCGTTCGTCGTCGGGCACGACTGGGGGGCGCCGGTGGCCTGGCACACCGCGCTGCTGCGGCCCGACGTGGTGCGCGGGGTGGCGGGGCTGAGCGTGCCGCCGCCCTTCCGGGGTGCGCAGCCGCCCCTCAAGACCATGCGGGAGCGGTTCGGCGGGCATTTCTACTGGAACTACTTCGAGGAGCCCGGCGTCGCGGACGCCGAGTTCGCCGCCGACACCCGCACGGCCCTGCGCAAGCTGCTGTACTCCGCCTCCGGTGACGCGCCGGACGCCGGGCGCCCCGAGCAGGCCCTGGTCCAGGATCTGGGGCGCGGCTGGCTCGCGGACGCCCCGAACCCCGAGGTGCTGCCCGACTGGCTCACCGAGGCGGACCTCGACACCCTCACCGAGAGCTTCGAGCCGGGCTTCACGGGCGCGCTGAACTGGTACCGCAACCTGGACCGCAACTGGGAGCTGACCGCCCCGTGGCAGGGCGCTGTCGTGTCCCCGCCCGCGCTGTACGTGTACGGCGACCGCGACCTGGTCCCGGCCTTCCCGGGCACGCCCGAACTGATCGAGGCCCTGCCCCGGTTGATGCCGAACCTACGGCGCGAGCCGGTCGTGCTGCCGGGCTGCGGCCACTGGACGCAGCAGGAGCGGCCCGCCGAGGTGAACAAGGTACTGATCGATTTCCTGACGGAACTGCGGGACTGAGCCCCGGTCCCGTCAGTCGTTCCCGTCAGTCGTCGACGAGGGCCTGGCGGTCGGCCTCGCAGTGGTCGACCGAGTCCACCAGGCCCGTGCCGCCGCCCACCTGGACGTCGACGGTGGCCTTGCCCTTCGCGGGGACGGTGACATCCCCGTACCGGTCGATGACGGTGATGCCCTGAGCGTCCTCGAAGGTGACCGAGACGGAGAAGTCGGCCTCGCGGCCGTTGGGGTTGCTGACCTCGACGGTCGCGTACGGCCGGGCCGGGGTCGCGCAGCTCACCAGCTTCGCCGTGCCGTCCCGCAGCGCCGTGCGGCTGCCGGATCCGGCGGAGGACGTCGGCGTGGAGCCGTAGTCCGGCCTGCGGGTGTAGGAACTGCCGCCACCGCTGCCGCCGCTACCGCTGCTCCCGTAGGAGTCGTCGTCCGAGTCGTAGGACCCGCCGCCGTACCCGCCGCCCGAGGTCGACGACCTCGAGCTGTCGTGGTCCTGGCCGGAGCTGCTGCACCCGCCCCCGCCGCTGCCGTGACCGTGGCTGCCGCCGCGGCCCCGGCCGGTCGAGAAGCCGGTCAGTGCCAGTACCACCAGGACCAGCACCGCTGTGAACTTGAGCCTGCGCCCCCGTATCCGCATGGCGGGGAGCCTAGTGATCTCCTGTCACGGTCATGTCACCGCGTGGCGACCGGTGCGTACCCGGCGTAGCGTCTTGGGTGAGAGCGGTGATCGGATCGCTCCCCGGAGCGACGGCCGCCGTCTGGAACCCTTCCGTGCGCCGGTACGACGGCCGTCCCCGACGCGTCACGCGGTGCGTGCCGTGCCCGTGCCCTTCTCCGCGTCCAGCGCGTACACACAGCGGTCCTTGCTGCACGCGTACACCACCCCGTCCTGGACGACCGGGGAGCCGGTGATCTCGCCGCCGGTGGCGAGCTTCCAGCGCAGCCGGCCGTCGTCGGCCTTGAGGGTGTAGAGCAGATGGTCGGTGGAGCCGAAGTGGATGCGGCCCTCGGCCACCGAGGGGGCGCCCACGATGTCGCCGCCCGCCTGGAAGCGCCACTTGGGCGTGCCGGTGACGGCGTCGAGGGTGTAGAGGCCCTTGCCGCTGCCCACGTGGACATGGCCTGCGGCGACCAGGACGGGCTCGACGGAGGCGCGGGACTCGGTGGCGATGCGCCAGCGGTCGCGGCCGTCGGTGGCGTCGAGGGCGTACACCGTGCCGAGGTAGTCGGCGAGGTAGATGCCGCCGCCGGTGACGGCCGGGCCGGGGACGAAGGTGGGCGGGGAGAGGAAGGCGGCCGGGGCCTCGAAGTGCCACTTCACATGGCCGGCGGCCACGTCGAGGGCCAGGACGCGGGTGCCGGCGCAGACGTACACGTATCCGTCGGCCGCCGGGGTGACCCGGACCGGGACGCCGCCGCAGGAGGCCGCGTCGCCGATCGGGTACGACCAGCGCTCGTCGCCGGTGCGGGCGTCCAGGGCGCGCAGCCGGGCGTCCTGCCACACGTAGACCGTGCCGTCGTGCAGGGCGGGTCCGGCCTCGGGGGACTCGAAGTCGGTCTGGCAGCCGGTGATCTCCCAGAGCTTCTGGCCGGTCGAGGCCTCCCAGCCCTGGACGCCGCCGCCTCGGGTGCCGGTGACGACGGTGCCGCGGCCGGCCTGGAGCGCGTAGACCCAGGCGTCCGTCTGCAGGCGCCACAGGTCGGCGCCCTCCCGGGCGTCCAGAGCGAACAGCGTGGGGCCGTCGGAGGCGTGGATACGGCCCTCCGCGACGGCCATGGACCAGGCGACGTCCCGGGTCTTGAAGCGGCGGCGGCCGGTGCCCACGTCCAGGGCGTGCACCTCGAAGGAGGTGACGTAGACGAGGTCGTCGGCGACGGAGGGGGTGCCCCAGACGTCGTTGGACATGCGGAAGCGCCAGGGCCGCCAGCCGCTCGCCTCGGGCGGCGCGACCGGGGCCGGGGGCGCGGCGACTGCGGGGCCCACGGCGGGGTCCGTGCCGTTGACGCCGGGGCGGGGCTTGGACCAGGAGGCGGTGAGGGCGGCCTCCGGAGGGGGTGCCTTGACGGCGGCGGCACGGACGTCGGCGACGCGCGGGCCCGGGCCGATGGGCACCTGGGCGCCGGCCAGCCGGACGGGGCCGGTGTCGGGGCCGCCGCCCACGGGGGCCACCACGGACGCGGCCACGGAGACGGGCGCCGGGACGACGGGGTCGTGCGAGGGCGGGGGCGGGATGGGCGCGGGGCCGGGGGCCGGGACCGGGGCGGGGCGTCCGCCGCCGCTGCGGCCGGCGGGGGCGGGCTTGCCGGCCGGGCGGCCGTTGCGGCGGGACTCGATCAGGCCCACGGCCCGCTCGGGCAGCCACGCGGAGGCGGTGCCGCTGTCGTCGGAGCCGGAGCCGAAGAGGTGGGGAGCGAGCTGGGCCTGGAGGTCGGCCGGGTTGGGCCGGCCCGTCGCCTCCATCTGCATGCAGGACTCGATGAGCGGACGCAGTTCGTCCGGGAGTCCCTCCAGGTCCGGGCCCTCGCGCAGCAGCATGAAGACCGTCTCGACCGGGTTGGCGCCGTGGAAGGGCGGGTGTCCGGTGGCGGCGAAGACCAGCATGGAGCCGAGGGAGAAGACGTCGGACGCGCCCGTGACGCTGCGGGAGTCCTTGGCCTGCTCGGGGGACATGTAGGCGGGCGTACCGACGGCGACGTTCGTCATCGTCAAACGTGTGTTCGACACGCCGGAGGCGATACCGAAGTCGATCACCCGGGGGCCGTCCTCGACGACGAGGACGTTGGAGGGCTTGAGGTCACGGTGGCCGAGCCCGGCGCCGTGGATGGACTGGAGCGCCTCGGCCACGCCCGCCGCGAGCCAGCGCACCGCCTGGGCCGGGAGCGGCCCGCAGTCGTTCACTATCTCCTCGAGGGAGGGCGCGGGGACGTAGGCGGTGGCCAGCCAGGGCACGGCGGCACGCGGATCGGCGTCCACGACCGCGGCCGTGTAGAAGCCGGAGACCGCGCGGGCCGCCTCCACCTCACGCGTGAAGCGGACCCGGAACAGCTGGTCCTCGGCCAGCTCCGTGCGGACGGTCTTGATCGCCACACGCCGGCCCGACGCCGAGCGCGCGAGATAGACCAGCCCCATGCCGCCGGCACCCAGCCGTCCCAGCACCTCGAACGGCCCGATCCGCCGCGGATCGTGCTGCGTCAGCTGATCCACCACTCTGCCTGCCACCTCCCCGTACGAGCCGCGCCAAGCCACATGTTCCACGCGACCCCGTGCAGCGTCTCACCACCGCACCGCCATGGCGGCACGCACCCCGATTCTTCCTGGCCGGAGCCGTGGTGGCGAACCCGGCGACGATTGGGGTGTCTCCGTACATACAGGGGCAATAGATGACCATATGGCGCCTGGTCAGGCGCCTTGCGGGCGGTGCAGCAGCGCGAAGGACGCCCCCTGGTCGTCCGTGACGACGGCGACCGTGCCGTACGAGGTCTCGAACAGCGGGACCTGGACCCGGCCGCCGAGCCGGGTGACGTCCTCCAGCGCGGCCGGTACGTCCTCGACGGCGAAGTGGACGAGGAAGTGGGGCGGCATCTCGGCCGCGAAACGGTCGGAGACGGCGGCCCGGCCGAAGTCCGGCTCGGCGTCCGGCCCGAACAGGGCCTCCTGGAAGAGATCGCCGTAGAAGGCGTTGGCCGCCTCGGTGTCCCGCGCGTACAGCTCGGCCCAGGCGAAGGTGCCCGGCTCGTGCCGCTTGCCGAAGCCGACGTGCTCGTCCGGCTGCCACAGGGCGAAGACGGCCCCCTCCGGGTCGGTGACCAGGGCGGTGACGCCCAGGTCACCGGCCGGCACCGGCGCCGAGACGACCTGTCCGCCGGCCGAGCGGATGCGCCGGGCCAGCGCCGGGGCGTCCGGGGTCGCGAAGTACACCGTCCAGACGGTGGGCAGCCGGCCGTCCACCTTGCGGACCAGGGCGGCCACGGGTTCGCCGTCCTTCAGCGCCTCGGCGAAGGAGCCGTACCACTCGTCCTCGAAGGTCCACCCGAAAAGTTCACCGTAGAACCGCTTGCCCGCCTCGAGGTCGCGAAGCTGCGCGTCCACCCAGCAGGGGACGCCCTCTGCGTACACCGATGCCCTGTTTTCGGCCATGCCGCCAACGTAACCGCGACGGCCGCAGCCCGCAGACCAGGCACACCAGGCTCCGCACTCCCTTGCACCCCATTTGCAGTCGGCCGAATCGCGCCTCGATCCCGCCTCGGTAAGCTGACGTCATGACAGGACAAGTGCGTACCGTCGACGGCCGCGTGGCCGGCCGGCGTGGGCAGGCGACCCGGCAGAAGCTGCTCGACTGCCTGAGCGAGATGCTCAGCTCCTCCCCGTACCGGGATGTCAAAGTCATCGATGTCGCCCGGAAGGCGGGCACTTCGCCCGCGACCTTCTACCAGTACTTCCCGGACGTCGAGGGCGCCGTCCTGGAGATCGCCGAGCAAATGGCGACCGAGGGCGCCGCGTTGACCGAACTCCTGGAGGGCCGCTCCTGGGCCGGCAAGGCCGGCTGGCAGACGGCGCAGGAACTCGTCGACGGGTTCCTGGAGTTCTGGCGCAAGAACGACGCGATCCTCCGGGTCGTCGATCTCGGCGCCGCCGAGGGCGACAAGCGCTTCTACAAGCTCCGGATGAAGATCCTCAACTCGGTGAACAACTCCCTCTCGGACGCCGTCGCCGAGCTCCAGGCCAAGGGCCGCGTCGACAAGGACGTGAACCCCGCGGCCGTCGCCGGCTCGCTGGTCGCGATGCTCGCGGCCGTCGCCTCGCACCAGAAGGGTTTCACCTCCTGGGGCGTGAAGCAGGCGGAACTGAAACCGAACCTGGCGCTGTTGGTGCACCTGGGCGTCACCGGCAGAAAGCCGACGAAGTAGCCGCCCGGCGCCCGTGCGCCTTCGGCCCTTTTCCCTTACCGAGTCCTGTCTGGCAGGCGGCGGTCCACCCCCGGTGGCCGCCGCCTGTCGCGCTTTCCGCTTCTGTCTTCGCGTTCTGTCTTCGCGCGACTTCTAGCTCCGTACGATCCTGAAGACCCGTATCTCCCGCTCCACCCGTGCCTGGTACGCGGCGTACGGCGGCCAGAACTCCAGCACCGCCTTCCACGCCGCCGCCCTCTCCTCGCCCTCCAGCAGCCGGGCCGTGACCGGGATGTCCTGGCCCTTCCAGCTCACCTCGGCGCTCGGATGGGCCAGCAGATTGTGGCTCCAGGCGGGGTGCCCCGAGCGCCCGAAGTTGGACCCGACCAGGATCCAGCCCCGGCCGCCCTCCTCGGGCATGCAGGCCAGCGGCGTCCGGCGCGGCAGCCCGCTCCTCGCTCCCGTCGAGGTCAGCACCACACCCGGCAGCAGCTGCGCGCTGAGCAGCACCTTTCCCCGGGTGAGCCGGTGCACGGCCCGGTCCAGGGCCGGGAACACATGCGGTGCCACCCGCGCGAAGCCCGGGGTGGAGGACACCTTCTGCACGAACCGCACGCCTCTCATCGGCCGGCCTCCTCGAAGACATGCGCCGCGTCGGCGGCCCGCGCCCGCAGCCGGTGCACCGGCCCGAACAGCAGCTCGTCGCCCGCGGCACGCTTGAAGTACAGATGTGTGTCGTGCTCCCAGGTGAACCCGATGCCGCCATGTGACTGGATCCCCTCGGCGGCGGCCCCGCGCAGGGCCTGGAGCGCCTGGGCGAGGGCGAGCCCGCCCGCCTTCTCGCCGTCGGCGGCGGCACCGGCCCAGGCCGCGTAGTACGCCGCCGAGCGGGCCGCCTGCACCTGGACGTAGGCGTCGGCCAGCCGGTGCTTGACCGCCTGGAAGGAGCCGACCGGCCGCCCGAACTGCTCGCGCCGCCCCACGTACTCCACGGTCCGCTCCAGCACCCGGTCGGCCGCCCCCACGGCCTCGGCGGCGAGACAGACGGCGGCGGTGTCACCGAGCCGGGCGAGAGCGGCGAGGACATCGCCGTCCTCGCTCCCCAGCAACTGGGCTTCCACTTGCCGGAGTTGAACGCGCGCCTGCGGACGGGTCGCGTCCAGTGCGGTCTGCCGTACGCGGGTGAGACCGTCGGCGTCCGCCCGCACGAGGAAGAGCAGGACGCGGGAACGGGCGAACCCCCCGGCGTGCGCGGCGACCAGGAGGAGCCCCGCGCTGTGCCCGTCGAGGACCTGCCCGGCCTCCCCGTACAGCCGCCAGCCGCCGTCCGTCCGCCGGGCCTGCACTCCCCCGGCCCGTCCGCCGCCGGCCCACGTCCCGTGCGGGTCGTGGCCGGTGAGCGCGAGGGCGGTGGTGAGGGCGGGGCCCGGTACGGCGAGGGCGGCGGTGAGGGCGCCGGAGGCGATCCGCGGGAGGAGGTCGGCCCGCTGGGCGTCGGTGCCGAGGGCGAAGAGCAGCGGGGCCGCGAGGACGGCCGTGGCGAGCAGGGGCGAGGGGGCGAGCGCCCGTCCCGTCTCCTCGCAGGCGAGGGCCAGCTCGGTGACCGAGCAGCCGACACCGCCGTGGGCCTCGGGGAGGGCAAGACCGGGCAGGCCGAGCTGGTCGGCGAGGGCGGTCCACAGGGCCGGGTCGTGTCCGGCCGGGGTGTCGAGGGCGGCCCGCAGTTCCACGGGTCCGCACCGCTTGTGGAGGAGTTCGCGCAGGGTGCGGCGGATCTCGTCCTGTTCGGGAGTGAAGCGGGCGTCCATGGGGGCACCACCTCCGCATCTGACGGTGCGTCATATTAGGGCGCCGGGGCGGGGATGCCCAGGGTTCCGGCGCTCCCCCGCACGGGTTATCTGATGTACCGTCAGATTCATGGTTGCCCGGAGGAAAGTGGCCGTCGTCGGCGTGGCCCTCTCGGACTGCGGCCGCGTGGACGACGCGACCCCGTACGCCCTGCACGCCCAGGCGGCCCGTCGCGCCCTGGCCGAAGCGGGCCTGGACCGCTCGCTGGTCGACGGCTTCGCCTCGGCGGGCCTGGGCACGCTGGCCCCCGTCGAGGTCGCCGAGTATCTGGGGCTGCGGCCCACCTGGGTCGACTCCACCTCCGTCGGCGGCTCCACCTGGGAGGTCATGGCGGCTCACGCGGCGGACGCGATCGCGGCCGGGCACGCGCGCGTGGTGCTGCTCGCCTACGGCTCGACGGCCCGCGCGGACGTGAGGGCGGGCCTCCGCACCGGGACGCTGTCCTTCGGCACCCGCGGACCCCTGCAGTTCGAGGCGCCCTACGGCCACACCCTGATCGCGAAGTACGCCATGGCGGCCCGCCGCCACATGATCGAGTACGGCACGACGATCGAGCAGCTCGCGGAGGTGGCGGTCCAGGCCCGGGCCAACGCGGCCCTGAACCCGGAGGCGATGTTCCGCACGCCCATCACTCCGGACGAGGTCGCCTCCGGCCCGATGATCGCGGACCCCTTCACCAAGCTGCACTGCTGTGTCCGTTCCGACGGCGGGGCGGCGGTGCTGCTGGCGGCGGAGGAGTACGTACGGGACTGCCGTAAGCCGCCGGTGTGGGTGCTGGGGAGCGGGGAGTCCGTGTCGCACTCGGCGATGTCCGAGTGGCCGGACTTCACGGTGTCGCCGGCGGCGGTGAGCGGGCGGCTGGCCTTCGAGCGGGCGGGCGTACGGCCCTCGGAGATCGACTTCGCCGAGATCTACGACGCGTTCACCTACATGACCCTGGTGACCCTGGAGGACCTCGGTTTCTGCGCGAAGGGCGAGGGCGGGGCGTTCGTGGAGAAGGGCCGGCTGCGGGTCGAGGGCGGCGAGCTGCCGGTGAACACCGACGGGGGCGGTCTTTCGGCCCAGCACCCGGGGATGCGGGGTCTGTTCCTGCTGGTGGAGGCGGTACGGCAGCTGCGGGGCGAGTGCGGCGACCGGCAGGTGCGGCGGGGCGACGGCTCCCTGCCGCGACTGACGGTGGCGTCGGGGACGGGGGGCTGGTTCTGCTCGTCGGGGACGGTGGTGCTCGGGGCGGGGTGAGGTGAGGGGAACACCGATGCCGGGGCTGGTGTTGGCGTTCGTGAGAAGGATCTGAGCGAGCCGCTGGAGGAGACCGGAATGGCCCTGACCCGCGAAGAGCGCGAACAGTTCCTGGCCGAGCCCCATGTCGCCGCGCTCGCGGTCGACGCGGGGGCGGGCCGCGCCCCGCTCACGGTGCCGATCTGGTACCAGTACGAGCCCGGCGGCGACATCTGGATCATGACCGGCCTCGACTCCCGCAAGAACGAGCTGATCAGCACGGCGGGCCGGTTCTCGCTGATGATCGACCGGCTCGAACCCACCATCCGGTACGTGTCGGTCGAGGGCCCGGTCGTCGACACGGCCCCCGCGACCCTGGACCTGCTCCGGGAGCTCTCGGCCCGCTACCTCCCGGCGGACAAGGTCGACGGCTATGTCGACTTCGCCTGGAAGAACCACGGAGAGCAGCTGGTGCTGCGGATGCGGCCGGAGCGGTGGGTGTCGTCGGACCTGGGGCAGGTATGACGACGCCCACGGGCACCCCCGGGTGACAATCGGCCCATGGCACCCGATCTTCACGAGCTGCTGAGGTCGCTGCGGGTCTGGGACCCGCAGTCCACCCACCTGCCCCCCTTCGACCCGACCGCCGCCCCCGCCACGCCGCTGCCGCTCTTCACCGAGTGGTTCGCGGCGGCGGTCGCGGCCGGGCAGAGCGAGCCGCACACCATGTCCCTGGCGACCTCCGACGAGTCGGGCCTGCCCGACGTACGGATCGTCATGCTGCACGGGGCGGACGAGACCGGCTGGTCCTTCGCGTCCCACGCCGGCAGCCGCAAGGGCCGGCACCTCGCCGCCCGCCCGTATGCCGCGCTCAGCTTCTACTGGCCGGTGCTGGGCCGCCAGGTCCGGGTACGCGGCCCGGTGACGGCCGCCCCGTCCGCCGACGCCCAGGGCGACCTCCACGCCCGCTCGACGGGCGCCCTGGCAGCCGCGCTGACCGGCCGCCAGAGCGAGCTCCTCGACTCGGTGGAGGAGCTGACCCGGGCCTCCGAGACGGCCTGGCAACGGGCCCGGACCGAGCCGGAGGCTCCCGTACCGTCCTGGACCCTGTACCGGCTGCGCCCGGAGGAGGTCGAGTTCTTCCAGGGCGACGGGGAGCGGCGGCACGTACGGCTGCGGTACCGGCGCGGGGAGGACGAGGGATGGGTGCGGGAGCTGCTCTGGCCGTGAGGGGCGGCCGGGGCCTTCGTCAGACCGTGCTCAGGGCGGAGAACAGGACGTAGACGGAGAACGCCATGGCCGTCACGAACAGCGTGACGCCCGTCCAGATGTACCGGTCGAGGAGACGCAGCCGCCGGTCGCGGAACTCACGGAAGCCCCTCTCGTCGGTCACGGTGGCGAGGGTGGGCACCAGCGCGAGGATGAACGCCACGCTGGCGAGCAGGAAGAGGATCATGGGCAGCACGCTCAGCCGACCGCTGAGGGAACCCGAGATCTGCTTCATCCCGACGTAGTTGAGCACCGCCGTATAGACGGGGATGGCGCCGCTGCTGGTGGTCAGCATGGTCCGGCAGAAGTCGAGTGCCGTGGTGCGTGATCCCTTCTGCCACTCGGCACGTTCGCCGCCGCCACCGTCCTGGGTCACCGCGGCCCCCGCGGCCGCGGGCTCGGGGAGCGCGACGGTCACGGCGGCGCCCGCCGCAGGGTCGACGGGGCCCAAGTAGGTCTCGTTCTCGCGGAGTTCCAGCTCCACGACGATCGGCCCGCCCGTCGCCGGGCAGATCAGGCCGGCGTCGGCCGCGGCGCCTCCGAAGGTGAGAACGGCACGTCGGCCGAAGCCCAGCGTGAACCGGTGCCGCTCGGCGCAGTGGGGGCACCGCTCCACGATGTACTGCTGAATGCGGGCCATGGGAATCGACGGATCTGCCACATTTTCATGTTATCTGCTGGGTAACGTATGTCGATGGAGGAAATTCTCTTCTCAGGCGTCGGTGGCCCGGCCCAACAAGAGCCTGGCCAGCGGGACTTGTTCCAGCAGGTCGCGGATCCGGCAGAGCCATCGGACTCCCGGGACGAGACGCGGGCCCGAGCCGTGCCCCGGTCGCTGGGTGTCGAGATCCTGGAAGCGGCGTTCGCGCAACTGAGCAGCACCCCGGAGGGGCGGGAGCTCTACGGCGACCCGCACCGGGGCGCCACCCTGGAACAGAACTGGCGCACCTTCGGTCTGCTGTCCGGCATGGGTCCGGTCTGCCTTCTCGCGGCCGGGCGACCCGAAGTGCCGACCGCCGCGATCGAGCGCGTCATCGTCTTTCCCCCGACCGCACTGGTCGACCTCCTGGCCAGGGCTCTCATCACGCGGAAGGTCAAGGGAACGGCCGTCCAGGTCTACGACGGCCGTTCCGGACACTGCGTCTACCTGGTGGCCGCCGACGACGATTCCGTCCTCTTCCACGATCCCTGGCCGGGCCGCTCCCTGCTGTGCCGCGAGCACAACGCGGCGGGCGTGGACGCGGTGGAGCACGCGAACGGCTGGATCATCACCAGGGCCGATCTCGCCAAGGTCCTCTTCTCGGCCTTCCTGTGGCCGTCGGAGTGGGGCGACCTCTCCGGGGAGCCCACCCTCGTGCCGTACGCGGACCTGCGAGGCGGCGACTTCTTCGACTTCTTCCACGTGGAGGAGACGGCGGACGGCCGTACGACCGAGGCGGACAGAACGAAGGTGCACCTCAAGACCGGCGGCTTTCAGGAACACGTGGATCTCACGCTCGTCCTGGACCCGCGTGAGCGGGTGACCCGTGCGGAACTGTGGCTGCGCAGGGAGTGGATGGCGAACCTCAATCCGTTCGCGAAGGACATCGCCAAGAGCTTCGTGGGCGGCTTCGTCACCGAGCGCGGCGGCGAGCGGGCCGCCCCGATCGTCGAGCTGCTCTGGAATCTGGGCAGCCTCGACGAGGCCACCGCCGATCGCGTGCTCAGGGACGACGCCCCGGAGTGCGCGATCGTACGGGCGTACCTCGGAGTCCAGGAACGGGCCTTCGCCGCACTGGCGACCGAGACGCTGCACGCCGAGAACACCGACCGGGACGGCGCCGCCTGGTTCAAGCTGACGCTCACGTTCTGGTGAGACCCTCGCGCTATCCGAAGTCGTACACCGCGAAGTCCGCCACCGCCCGGTACCCGATCCGCTGGTACAGCCCGTTGCTGGTCGGGTTCGCCAGGTCGGTGAAGAGCAGCACCTCCTGCGCGCCGGAGGCGAGGGCGGTGCGGCTGATCTCGGCTGTGGCGGCGCCCGCGTAGCCGCGGCCGCGGAGGTGGGGTGGGGTGTAGACCGGGGCGACGCGGATCTGGCCGGCGGTCAAGGGGGTCCTGCCGGCCATGGCGACGGGCGTGCCGTCGGGGGTCTCCCAGAAGGTGATGCCGCCCTGTTCGATGCGGGCGTCCGCCCACTCGCCGTCGTCCCGGACGGTGCCCATGCCCATGGCCTCGGTGAACTCCTGGTGCCAGCGGATGAGATGGGCGCGGTCGGTCTCGACGGCGGTCCGGGGCCCGCCGGGCGGTGCGGGGTCGGGCACGGTGAGGGTGCCGAGGCGGTAGAGCCGCTGGCGCTGACGGAGCGTGGCCGTGGCGCCCGTGTGCCGCTGCCAGGCCTCGGTGAAGGCGGCGGCGGTGTCGCGGTCGGCGTTCACGCCGGGCAGACGCTGCCCGAGAGCGGCCAGCCGCGCCGCGAGGGTGTCGGCCTCCTCGGGGGTGAGGGCGGTGAGGTTCAGCCAGTGGGGAGGGGTGCGGAAGAACGACGCCCGGACGGCCCCGTCCCGCTCCAGTACGCCGAACTCCGGCACCCCGTCGCCGTAGACGTGCCGCCCGCGTGTGCGCAGCGACTCCGTGACGGTCAACGGGACGGTGTGCAGAGCAGGTTGGGAGCGCAGGAAGGGGCCCGCACGGTCGAGGAATTCGTCGAGGTCCTGGGTGAGGTGCCAGTCGTCGGTGCTCATGCCCCATGGTGGCAACCGGGCTGCGCCGGCACCTCCGAATTACGCCCAGGCCCCTCCGCCCGCTTCGGGTTCCGCGTCCGTCGCCAGCCGCGCGTGCAGGTGGGCGTCCCGGAACGCGTCGTGCCGGTCCTCCTCGAAGATCGCCCCGCGCAGGGTTCCCTCGTACGCGAATCCGCAGCGCTCGGCTATCCGGCACGACACGTCATGACCGAGCGCGTGGTCCAACTCAATCCGGTGCAGCTTGAGTTCGGCGAGGGCCCAGCGGGTGGCGAGCAGCAGGGCCCGGGTGGCGACGCCCTGGCCTCGGGCCTCAGGGAGCACCCAGTAGCCGACGCGGGCGACCTTCAGGTGGTACTTGATCTCGTTGACGCCGATGTGGCCGAGGACCGTGTCGCTGCCGGCGTCCGCGACGCGGAACGACACCGACGTGCCCTCCACGGCGCTCTGCTCCCGCGCGAGCAGCGACTGCCGGGCGCTCGCCCGGTCCGTGACCGGCCGCAACGGGGTGTTCCAGCGCCGGAACTCCGGGTCCCGCATGCCGCGCATCCACGTATCGACGTCGGCGCCGGACGAAGCGTCCCAGGGGCGCAGGCGCAGGCCGAGGCCGTGGAGTTCGGGGAGAGCGGTCGGGAACGGGTCACGTATGGGGGCCATGGGGGTATTCAAGCCGGTACCCGGGCGCGTGGGCAGCAGCCGAACGCCCCCTGACGGTCACCGTCGATCGGTAGCCTGAGCGCCGTGATGGTGGGCACCGAGGAGACCCGGCTGGTCGTGCTGCGCGGCAACAGCGCCTCGGGCAAGTCGTCCGTCGCCGCCGGCCTGCGGGACAGGTTCGGCCGCGGCCTGGCCCTGGTCGGCCAGGACAACCTCCGCCGGATCGTGCTCCGCGAACGCGACCGGCCCGGCGCCGCCAACATCGGCCTCATCGACCTGACGGCCCGCTACGCCCTGGACGCCGGGTTCCACGTCGTCGTCGAGGGCATCCTGTACGCCGACCGCTACGGCGACATGCTCGCCCGGCTGCGCGCGGACCACCGGGGCCCGACCCACGGCTACTACCTGGACGTACCGCTCGCCGAGACCCTCCTCCGGCACGCCACCAAGCCGATCGCCGACGACGTCCACGAGGAGCGGCTGCGCGAGTGGTACCGGCCGCGCGATCTGCTGCCGGACGGAACCGAGACCGTCGTCGACGCCGACAGCGCCCTGCCCGAGACCGTCGGCCGCATCATGCGCGAAACGGGCCTGGACCGCCTGCCGGCGACGGACCGCTGACCCGGAACACCGGGATCCCCTCCCGGAACGCCACCTCCAGTTCCGCCCCCGCCGACAGTTCCCTCTCCCCCACCACCTCCGTCATCATCCGCGGCCCCTCGGCCAGGTCGACCACGGCGGCGACGTACGGCGTGCGTTCCGCGAAGGGCGGCAGGTCGTTGCGGTGGACGACGGACCAGGTGTAGAGGGTGGCCCGGCCGCTCGCGGCCTCCCAGACGACGTCCTCGCTCCAGCAGCGGGGGCAGAACTCGCGCGGGTAGTGGTGGGCCCGTCCGCAGGCCCGGCAGCGGCGGATCAGCAGCCGGCCCTCGGCCGCCGCGTCCCAGTACGTCCGGGTGAAGGCGTCGGGCTCGGGCAGGTCGATGCGCCCGGTCATCGGAACAGCCCCAGCGCGCTGTCCAGCGACCACGTCTGCCAGGACATCCCGAACAGCCCGACCACGGACATCAGCGCCATCATCGAGTTCTGCCCCTGCTCGGCGACGTCGTGGATCATGAGCGTGAGGTACAGGACGTTGAGGAGGAACCCGCCGACCAGGGCGACCGGGGTGAGGAAGCCGGTGATCAGGCCCAGGCCGAGGGCGAGTTCCGCGTAGACGACGACGTACGCCATCACACGCGGGTGGGGCGCGACGACCGCGCCGAAGCCCGAACGGACGGCGTTCCAGCGGTGCTCGGCCGCTATCCCGGCCGCCCACTCGATGCCGGCGCCCCGTTCGAACCAGGCCTTGCGGTCCTTGTGCCGCCAGCTCTCCAGCCACCACAGCCCGAGCCCGATCCGCAGTACGGCCAGCCACTCCGCTCCGCCGAGCCAGATCGTGTCCATGCGATCTGACGGTACGTCAGATCGCCGGATCCGCAAGGCCTCACGGTGAAGCCATGTGTTCACAATGAGTCGTGATGGGGATCGGGGCGACGGCCGCTATCGGCAGTATCGCCCTGAGCGCACAGGCAGCGAGCGGGCCGGGGTCCGCCTCCGGAGGCCTGGTCTTCGACAAGGACGGCTACACCGAGCAGACGACCGCGATCACCGACGCAAAAGGCGACGACCACGAGGTCGCCTACCGCAACCAAGACACCACCGGCAACGCCGGGGCGCGGCTAGACGGCGGCATAACCGCGAAGCTGCGGCCGATGGACCCAATGCCCTTCCTCCCGCCGCAGCAGGCACTGATGGATCCGCCTCGGCACCAAGGACTCCGACACCTCGCACAAGGTCTCCGCGAACCTCGCCGCCGCGGCGGCCGCGCTGGGCCACGACGTCAGCCACCTCTGCTATTCGGACCAGGGGCACGGCGCGAACACCGACCCGGGCGACTTCATCCATTGACATCCTCTCCCTCTTAAAAGAGGGGGATTCCAGCCCATTCGGGTTGAGGTTCACGGGCGCTCGAACGGCTGGTGGCCGTTGTCGCCCCTCCGGCACCGGCTGTTCGCCGGGGGCGGGGGATCCCGCCCTGTCCTGCCGCGACGTTGATACTGGCGTTGGTATCCGCGTTACAGGTGAAGCCGCAGGAGGAACAGACAAACTCGGCTTGGCTCTTGCGCGAGTTCTTGTCGATCCATCCGCAGGCACTGCACCGCAGAGACGTGTAGGGGGCGGGGACGTCTTCGACCCGGCCGGGAGCCTTGTGCCCGGTGCGCTGCCGCAGCAGGCCCCAGCCCTGGGCCAGGATGGCCCGGTTCAGCCCGGCTTTGGCCGCCCGGCCGTTGCTGAGGTACCGGCCGGGCTGGTCGGGATCGGGCTTCGCCTTGACCCTGGCGGTCATCGTCTTGATGTTCAGCTTCTCGAACCGCACCAGATCGTAGGTGCGGGCGAGCATGGTGCTGGTCTTCTCGCACCAGTCCTTACGCCGGTTCGCCTCCCTCGCCTTGAGCCGGGCCACCTGCGCGTACCCGGCCGTCTTGCGCTCGCTGCCCTTGGAGGCGCGGGCGGCGCGGCGCTGGTGCTTGCGGATCTGAGCCCGCTCGCGAGTGGTGAGCTGCGGGCAGTTCAGCTTCCGTCCGTCGGAGAGTGCGGCGGTGATGGTCACACCCCGGTCGATGCCGATGACCTCGCCCGTGCCCGGCTTGTCGACCGGGTCGGGGATGACGGCGAACGCGATGTGCCACTGGCCATTGCGGTAGGTGACGCGGAACGTCTTCGCCGCAGGAAGCCGAGCACCCTTGCCTTTGACGCTGAGGCGGAAGCGCACCCACCCGCATCCGGGCACCTTCACCTGCGCCCACCGCCGGTTGAGTTTCTGCACGGTCACGGAGCGGCCCACGACCTGCTTCTTGGTCCTGGGGTTGATCAGCGGGCGGCCGTCCGGCTCGTACTCGGGTACGCGGTCGTCGCCGATCACGCGGAAGCCCTCGTGCACGAACTTCTTGCGCCAGGTCGGTTCACCGAACCCGGACGTGAAACGCGCAGCCTTGGCCCTGGCGAAGTCCTTGAGTGCCTGTGCCTGGACGGTCTGGTTCCCGGCGCGCAGCCACTCACTGGCAGCACGGGCCTCGGTGAGCTGACGGCACTGCTCCGCGAACGACGGGGCCCCAATGCGCGTGCCGTCGGGCCGGTGGTGCGCCTTGTCCCGCCGCCAGTGCGCATGCTGCTCCACCGCAAGGTTCCACACATACCGGGCGTGCGCGCAGTGCAGCAGCATCTGCTGCTCCTGCTCGCTCCTCGGGTACATCCGAAACCGCGCCACGCCGCGAACCTAGACCGCACATTCCCCCACCGCGCACACCATCGATCACACTCACCCGCACGAGTGACCACACCAGGCCAGCCACCGGCCGCCACCGACCTCAGGACCCTCGCCCCCCGTCACCACCACCTGTCCGGGCCTTGGCCTCAGCATCAGGGACGACGAATCGCCCTGACAGGCAGCCTCCCTCCAATACCGCGGCCTCCCGCACCCGTCAGAAACGATCACGCGCCCGCCACAACCAGGCCCGCTACGCCACGAGCCCCACTCCCTCCTCCTACAGCCGTGATCAATCCGCAACCAATTCCGGTCTTGACCGAGACCCATCAACCGGGCTCGTGATTACGCTCCCGCTCATGGCCGACTCCACGCCCTCCCCACACTCCTCCGCGCACCCCACACCGGACCGCCCCGTCTACGTCATCGGCGGCGGCCCCGGCGGACTCGCCGCCGCGTACGCGCTGCGCGCCCGGGGCGTACGGGCCGTCGTCCTGGAGAAGTCCGACCGGGTCGGGGCGTCCTGGCGCCGCCACTACGACCGGCTGCGTCTGCACACCACCCGCGGCCTGTCGGCCCTGCCCGGGCTGCCGATGCCGCGCCGGTTCGGGCGGTGGGTGTCCCGGGACAACGTGGTGCGGTACCTGGAGAAGTACGCCGAGCACCACCGCCTGGAGATCGTCACCGGCGTCGAGGTGTCCCGGATCGAGCGGACGCCCGACGGCACGGGCTGGCTGCTGCACGCCACCGGGGGCAGGGAACTGACCGGCTCGGCGGTCGTGATCGCGACCGGCTACAACCACACCCCGCGCCTGCCGGACTGGCCCGGCCGCGAGGCCTTCACCGGCGAGTTCCTGCACGCCGGTGAGTACCGCGACGGCGCGCCCTACGCCGGCCGGGACGTCCTCGTCGTCGGTGTCGGCAACACGGGGGCCGAGATCGCCGTGGACCTGGTGGAGAGCGGCGCCTCGCGGGTCCGGCTGGCCGTGCGCACCGTCCCGCACATCGTGCGCCGTTCGACCGCCGGCTGGGCCGCCCAGTACAGCGGTGTCCTGGTACGCCGTCTGCCGACCGGCCTCGTCGACCGGATCAGCCGGGCGCAGGCCAAGGTGGCGATCCCCGACCTGTCGGCGCACGGACTGCCGCGTCCCGACACCGGCCTGTACACGCGGGTGAAGCAGGGCGCGATCCCGGTGCAGGACGTCGGCCTGATCGACGCCGTACGCAAGGGCAAGGTCGAGATCGTGGCCGCCGTGGAGTCCTTCGAGGGCGACGGCAAGATCGTGCTGGCCGACGACACCCGGCTCTCCCCGGACGCGGTGATAGCCGCCACCGGGTACGTCCGCGCCCTGGAGGGCCTGGTCGGCCACCTCGACGTCCTCGACGCCCGCGGCAAGCCCGTCGTCCACGGCGCCCGCACCCCGCCGAACGCCCCCGGCCTGTACTTCACCGGCTTCACCAACCCGATCAGCGGCAACCTGCGGGAGCTGGCGCTGGACGCCGTGAAGATCGCGAAGGCCCTGGCCCGGGACGCCTCGGGGACGGTGTCCCGGCTGCCGGGCTGAGCGCCCGCCCGGTGACGGGTGAACTTCGTCCGCTCCCAACCGTTCCTGACGTCGTGCCGGTTCAGTAATCTGACAGTGCGTCAGTTAGCGGCTGTCTCACAGGAGCGGGCGGAAACGATGCTTGGATCGACCCACGGCACCCTCACCACCGACTCCCGCCGGGCCCGGGCCATCGCCTGTGGCGAGCGGCCCGGGCCCGCCGTGCACGGCAGGCCGGCCCAGGAGGGCGACGTCGACGTCAGCGGGCGTCCGCTGCACGCCGACGTACCCGATCTGGACCACTTCTTCCGGCCCCGGTCCGTCGCCGTGATCGGCGCCTCGGACGCCGAGGGGCGCCCCCACACCGGCGTGACCCGCCAACTGGCCGACTGGGCCGAGCGGGTCGGGGCCCGGCTGTACCCGGTGCATCCGAGCCGCCCGGCCGTCTTCGGCCTGCCCTGCTCCCCTTCCGTCGCCGACCTGCCCGAGCAGGTCGACCTGGCGGTGGTCCTCGTCGGCGACCCTCTCCCCGTGCTCGAGGAACTGGCCGAGGCCAAGGCGCGGTTCGCGGTCGTCTTCGCCCCCGGGTTCGCGGAGACCGGCCCCGAGGGCGAGGCCGCCCAGCGGCGACTCGCGGCAGCCGTCGAACGCTCCGGGGTGCGTCTGCTGGGCCCCAACACCAACCTCAACGCCTTCGAGCACTTCCGCGACGACCTCGACGGCCCCGCGATCGCCCTGATCACCCAGTCCGGCCACCAGGGCCGCCCCGTCTTCGCCCTCCAGGAACTCGGCATCCGCCTCTCCCACTGGGCGCCCACCGGCAACGAGGCCGACCTGGAGACCGCGGACTTCCTCTCCTACTTCGCCGAACAGCCCGAGATCGGCGCCATCGCCTGCTACTTGGAGGGGCTGAAGGACGGCCGCTCCTTCCTCCTCGCCGCCGACCGGGCCGCCCGGCGCGGAGTCCCGGTCGTCGCCGTCAAGGTGGGGCGCACCGAGACCGGCGCCCGCACGGCCGCCTCCCACACCGGCAAACTGACCGGCGCGGACACGGTGGTGGACGCGGCGCTGCGCCAGTTCGGCGTGATCCGCGTCGACGGCCTCGACGAACTCCAGGACACGGCGGCCCTGCTGGCCCGGGCCAGGCCACCGCGCTCGGACGGCGTCGTCGTCTACTCGATCTCGGGCGGCACCGGCGCCCACGTCGCGGACCTGGCGACCGAGGCGGGCCTCCGACTCCCGGTCCTGTCCGAGACCCGGCAGGCCGAGCTGCACCAGTGGATCCCCGAGTACCTGAGCGTCGCCAACCCCGTCGACAACGGCGGACACCCGGTCGGCGACCAGCGCGGCCGGAAGATCATCGACGCGATCCTCGCCGACCCCGAGGTCGGCGTCCTGATCTGCCCGATCACGGGCCCCTTCCCACCCCTCAGCGACCGCCTCGTACGGGACTTGGTGGACGCGGCCGAGCACACGGACAAGCTGGTGTGCGTCGTATGGGGCTCACCGGTCGGCACCGAACCGGCCTACCGCGAGGTCCTGCTCGGCTCCTCCCGCGTGGCCACCTTCCGCACGGTCGGCAACTGCCTCACCGCCGTCCGCGCCTACCTCGCCCACCACCGTTTCACGACCGCCTACCGCTCCCCCTTCGACGAGGCCCCGCGCACCCCCTCGCCGTCCTACCGCAAGGCCCAGGCGCTGATGCACCCCGGCGAGCAGCTCAGCGAGCACGCCGCCAAGCAGCTGCTGCGGGCGTACGGCATCCGCGTACCGCGCGAGCAGTTGGTGACGAGCGCGGCGGGCGCCGTCCGTGCCGCAGGCCTGGTCGGCTACCCGGTGGTGATGAAGGCCTCGGGCGCCCGCATCGCCCACAAGACGGAACTGGGCCTGGTGAAGATCGGCCTGACCTCGGCGAGCCAGGTCCGCGACGCCTACCGGGAGCTGACCGACATCGCCCGCTACGAGGAGGTCTCCCTGGACGGCGTACTGGTCTGCCAGATGGTCGAGCAGGGCGTGGAGATGGTCGTGGGCGTCACTCACGACGACCTGTTCGGCCCGACGGTGACCGTAGGGCTCGGCGGGGTCCTGGTCGAGGTCCTGCGCGACACCGCCGTAGCCGTGCCGCCCTTCGGTGAGGAACAGGCCCGGGACATGCTCGCCGGCCTGCGCGGCCGGGCCCTGCTCGACGGGGTCCGGGGCCGCCCGCCGGCCGACCTGGACGCCCTGGTCGAGGTCGTCCTGCGCGTGCAGCGCATGGCTCTCGAACTCGGGCACCAGCTGGCGGAGTTGGACATCAACCCGCTGATGGTGCTGCCGCAGGGGCAGGGCGCGGTGGCGCTGGACGCGCTGGCGGTGTGCCGCTGATGCCGACGGTCCTGCACGCGACAGCCGACCAGGTCCTCACCATCACCCTGAACCGCCCCGAGACCCTCAACGCCCTCACCCCGGACCAGCGGGACGAGATCGTCCGACTCCTCTCGGAGGCCTCCGCGACAGCCGACACCCGCGCGGTCGTCATCACGGGAACGGGCCGAGGCTTCTGCGCGGGCGCGGACCTCCGGGGCGCCGCCACCACAGCCGAACGCACCGCGGGCGATGTCGCCCGCACCCTCCGCACGGGCGCCCAGCGCCTGATCGCCGCCGTCCTCGACTGCGAGAAGCCGGTGATCGCGGCGGTGAACGGCACGGCGGCCGGCCTCGGAGCCCACCTGGCACTCGCCTGCGACCTCGTCCTGGCAGCGGAGTCGGCGAAGTTCATCGAGGTGTTCGCACGGCGAGGTCTGATCCCCGACGGCGGCGGCGCGTACCTGCTCCCCCGCCTCGTCGGCCCGCAGCGGGCGAAGGAGCTGATGTTCTTCGGCGACGCGCTCACGGCGACGGAAGCGGAGCACTTGGGCCTGGTGAACCGGGTCATTCCGGACGGGGACCTGGCCCATACGACCCGATCCTGGGCCGCACGCCTCGCCACCGGCCCGACCCGCGCCCTCGCCCTGACCAAGCAGCTCGTCAACGCGTCCCTGGACACCGACCGGGCCACCGCCTTCGCCGCCGAGGCCGCGGCGCAGGAGATCAACATGACGACGGCGGACGCGCGGGAAGGGGTACGGAGCTTCGTGGAGCGGCGGAAGGCGACGTACGACGGCCGCTGAAACCCTTCCCATCTGACACTCCGTCAGCTTCAATCGGGGGTGTGATGGGACAAGCAGGGATGGCGGAGGCCGCCGTCCGCTACCTCAGGTCGACGACCCGCACCCCGGCCCCACGGCCCGTGGAACCGCTGCCGCGCCCGGAGCTGCGCTGCGTGGGCGAGGACGAGCGCGCTCCCCTGGACCGGCAGGAGTTCCGCCGTGTCCTGGGCCGCTTCGCGACGGGCGTGACGATCGTGACGGCACCCCCCGCCACCCCCGGCACCGCCCCCTCCGGCTTCGCCTGCCAGTCCTTCAGCTCCCTCTCCCTCGACCCGCCGCTCGTGACCTTCATGGTCGGCCGTACGTCGACGACCTGGCCGCGCATCGCCCGCGCGGGCGTCTTCTGCGTCAACGTCCTGGGCGCCGACCAGGCCGAGTTGTGCCGCTCCTTCGCGGTGAGCGGCGCGGACAAGTTCGCGGGCGTGGCGTACGACAGGGCACCCGTCTCCGGTTCGCCCCGCCTCTCCGGCACGGTCGCGTGGATCGACTGCGCGATCCACGCCGTCCACACCGGCGGCGACCACCTGATCGTGGTGGGCCGGGTGAACGCCCTCGGCACGGGCACGGACGGTCCGGACGGACCGCTGCTGTTCCACCGAGGGCGCTTCGGGCGGTTGACGGAGGGCTAGGCGGAGGGCTGGACGACGGCCAGCCGCCACAGCGAGGTGACCTCGGCGGCCCGTACGGCGTGCAGCGGATCGTCCGTGTCCCGCGCACGGGCGTGGCGCGGACGCGTGTCCGACCGGCCGACCACCCGCAGCCCGGCGTCCCCTACGAGGGCCGTCAACTGCTCGCGGCTGCGCAGCCCGAGCCGCTCGGCGAGGTCGGACAGCACGAGCCAGCCCTCCCCTCCGGGTTCCAGCCGCTCGGCGAGTCCGCTCAGGAAGCCCTGCAGCATGCCGCCGCCCGCGTCGTAGACGCCGAGGTCGAGGTCGGAGGCGGGTCGGCCGGGAATCCAGGGCGGGTTGCACACGACCAGGTCGGCGCGCCCCTCGGGATACAGCTCGGACCCGCTCACCACCCGGACCACCTCCGAGAGCCCCAGCCGCCCCGCGTTGTCCCGCGCACACGCCCGGGCCCGCGCACTGACGTCGCTCGCCACGACCTGCCCGACGCCCCGCCGGGCCAGGACGGCGGCGAGCACGCCGGTTCCGGTGCCCAGGTCGAAGGCGACCCGTACGTCACCGCCTCGTGGCAGCGGGGCCTGGGCGACGAGGTCGACGTACTCGCTCCGGGTGGGCGCGAACACCCCGTAGTGCGGGTGCACCAGGGCTTCCAGTGCCGGGACGTACACGCCCTTCTCCCGCCACTGCCGGGCACTGATCACACCCAGCAGCTCGGAGAGGGCGACGGCCACGGGCCCGTCGAACGCCCCGTACGCCTCGGCGACGGCCCGACGCACATCGGGAGCCCGACGGAGGTCCAGTCCGTGATCCGCGTCCAGCAGAACCAGCAACTTGCCGAGCACGCGGGCACGGTGGGCACGAAACCGCCGCTGCGACCGGAAGGTCTCGGCCGCCGTGTCCGCCGCGCCGGGCGCGGTACGCCCGACACGACGGTCCAGGGCACTCAGCAACTGCCGCGCGTTGTGAAAGTCCCCGCGCCACAGCAACGCGGTGCCCTCGCAGGCCAGCCGGTAGGCGACGGCGGCCCGCATCCGGTCGTCGGCGACGACGACCGTGCGGGGCAGGGGCAGTCCGGACTCAGAATGCCAGCGGGCGGAACGGGGTTGGGTCTCGATCCAGTTGATCGTGGACACGGCGTACTCCTCGGAAGATCGGGCGTGAACGAGCGTGCTGAGTCACGACGTCCACGTCGCCGAGGACCATGCCGACTGTCATCAACGGACCTTTCGAAGCGGCGAAGCAGCTGGGCTCAGTGTGCCGGAGTTTTCAGCCGGGCAGGGCCCGAACGAACCCGGCGACCAGCGTCGCCACCGCCTCCGGAGCCTCGAGGATCATGGGATGGGTGGCGTCGATCCGCTCGACGCCGATCATCGGCCGGGTGCGGGAGAGGGCGGCCAGCTCGTCGGAGACCTCTCGGGCGAACCGGGAGCTGAACTCGTCGAACCACTCCATGCCGGGCGCGGGCGGCAGCCGTCGCCCGGCCTGCACCAGCAGCAACGGGCGGTCCACCCCGTCCAGCCAGGCGGCGACACCGTGCGCGCCGAGCCGGTGGAGTTCGTCGACGATCTCCAGCGCCGCGGCCCGTTCCGGCAGCGTCTGCCAGGTACCGTCGGGCAGCGGCCGCGCCGCCGCGCGAGCAGCGGCCTCCGCCCGGCCGGCAGGCACCCCGAACCGCGCGGAGTGGGCGACCTGCCGCTCGACGTACCCCTCCGACACGACGGCCCCGACCGACGCCAGCAGCCCCTCGGTCACCTTCTCGGCGCCCGGATACTCACGCCGCCACCAGAACCCGTCGAGATTCACGGCCGCACGAGCCCGGTCCGGATACGCCCGTGCGTACTCGACGGCAACCAGTCCACCGAGCGAATGCCCCACCACGACGGCCTCGGCCACACCGTGCGCGTCGAGCGTGTCGGTGATGCCCCGCACCACGGCGGGAATCCCCCAGGGAGACACATCGGGAGAACGCCCGTGCCCGGGCAGATCGACACCAAGAACCCGATACCCATCGGTGAGCCGAGCCGCCGAGGCACTCCAGTCGACCAGCGACCGCCCGAACCCGTGCAGAAGAACCAGTTGCGGGCCATCGCCCCCATAGTCATGCGCATGCAGGAGAGTCATATGGGCCTCACCGTAGGACGCCCCACACCCTCCCGAACACCGAATTACGCCGGACGGCAGGCAGGCCCCACAGCACGGATCGCTCGACCCGTCAGCCACCCCGGCCCGCATTGAGCCGCGCCGCCTGCCGCGTCAAATGGTCGCGTTCGGCGAGGTTGGGGGCCAGTCGGGCCGCCTCGGTGTACAGGCGGGCCGCCGTCGCCACGTCGCCGTCGCGTTCGTGGAGGTAGGCCGCCACCGCGGTGTGGCGGGGCAGGGAGGGGTCCAGTTCGGCGAGCGCCGCCAGGCCGGCGCGTGGTCCGTCGGCCTCACCTACGGCGACCGCGCGGTTGAGGCGGACGACCGGGCTGTCGGTCAGGTGGGCGAGTTCGTCGTACCACTCGACGATCTGCACCCAGTCGGTCTCCGCGGCGGTGGGGGCGTCGGCGTGGAGGGCGGCGATGGCGGCCTGGGCCTGGAACTCGCCGAGGCGGTCGCGTGCGAGGGCCGTCTGGAGGATCACGACGCCCTCGGCGATCGACGCCGTGTCCCAGCGGCCGCGGTCCTGCTCGGCGAGCGGCACGAGGCTGCCGTCGGGTGCGGTCCGGGCGGTACGCCGGGCGTGGTGGAGGAGCATGAGGGCGAGCAGGCCGGCCACCTCGGGGTGGTCGATCGCGGTCGCGAGCTGCCGGGTGAGGCGGATGGCCTCGGCGGCGAGGTCGATGTCGCCGGAGTAGCCCTCGTTGAAGACGAGGTAGAGGACGCGGAGGACGGTGGCCACGTCCCCGGGCTGGTCGAACCGCACACGAGAGACCGTGCGCTTGGCCCTGCTGATGCGCTGCGCCATGGTCGCCTCGGGCACGAGGTAGGCCTCGGCGATCTGGCGCGTGGTGAGGCCGCCGACGGCGCGCAGGGTGAGCGCGACCGCCGATGCCGGGGTCAGTGACGGGTGGGCGCACAGGAAGTAGAGCTGGAGCGTGTCGTCCAGCGCGGGCGCGGGCCCCGGCGCCGGTTCCTCCTCGACGCGGTCCTCACGCCGGCGGCGTGCGAGGTCCGACCGGGTCGCGTCGAGGAACTTGCGCCAGGCCACGGTGACCAGCCAGCCCTTGGCATCGCGCGGCGGGTCCGCAGGCCAGACGCGGAGCGCCTCGACCAGGGCGTCCTGCACGGCGTCCTCGGCCGCCGCGAAGTCGGCTCCGCGGCGGACGAGGACGGTGAGCACGCTCGGGGTGAGGCTCCTGAGCAGGGCCTCGTCCATCGGTGGCGTCATTCCGGTGACGTCATTCCGTGATGGTGGGCTGCTCGCCGTAGAACGGGCGCACCTCCAGCCACTCGTGGATCGGCTTGCCGCCCGCCCCGGGGGCGGCGGACAGCTCCCCGGCCAGCTCGACGGCACGCTCATAGCTGTCTACGTCGATGATCATCCAGCCGGCGATGAGGTCCTTGGTCTCGGCGAACGGCCCGTCGGTGACCGGCGGGCGCCCCTCACCGTCGTAGCGGACCCACGCTCCCCCGGGTGCGAGCGCCTGGCCGTCGACGAACTCGCCGGTCTTCTCCAGCCGGGCCGCGAAGTCGTTCATGTACTGCATGTGCGCCGAGATCTCCTCGGGGCTCCACTGGTCCATCGGCACGTTGTTGACCGGAGCCGGGGCGCCGCGGTAGTGCTTCAGCAGCAGGTACTTCGCCATGGTGTTCTCCTCGGTGCTCGTGCGACCCATTGTGGTCGCGTTCACACCGGGGACGGAGCCGGACGCGGGTTCTCGACATCCCCGTCCGACTTTTTTTCGGGCCCTCACAGAAATACAGATGTGAGGCCTCACACCGTCGCCGGCGCATCCCCCGCCCGCCGCCGGATCACCAGCGCCATCAGCGCCGCCACCGCGCACAGCGCCCCCGACGCGTACCAGACCACGTCGTACGAGCCGAACGTGTCGCGGGCGACCCCGCCGAGGAAGGCGACCAGGGCGGCGCCCACCTGGTGGGAGGCGAGGACCCAGCCGAAGACGATCGCGCTGTCCTCGCCGTACTGCTCGCGGCACAGGGCGAGGGTGGGCGGGACGGTGGCGACCCAGTCGAGGCCGTAGAAGACGATGAAGAAGATCATCGGCGGGTGGACCGAGGGCGCCAGCAGCAGGGGGAGGAAGAGGAGCGAGACACCGCGCAGGGCGTAGTAGACCGCGAGCAGGCGGCGCGCGTCGAAGCGGTCGGTGAACCAGCCGGAGGCGATCGTGCCGACGACGTCGAAGATCCCGATGACCGCGAGCAGGGAGGCCGCGGCCGTGATGGGCATGCCGTGGTCGTGGGAGGCGGGCACGAAGTGGGTCTGGATCAGGCCGTTGGTGGAGGCACCGCAGATCGCGAAGGTACCGGCGAGCAGCCAGAACGGGCCGGTGCGGGCGGCCGAGAACAGGACGGAGACGGCACGGCGGGCGGCGCCCACCACCGGGGCCGGCTTGGGTACGAACTCCTTCGCGCCGTACGGCTTCTGGCCGACGTCGGCCGGGTGGTCGTGCAGCAGGAGCCACACGAACGGCACGACCGCGAGCGCCGCGAGCGCGACCGTCACGGCCGCCGGACGCCACTCGTACCGGTCGATGATCCAGGACAGCAACGGCAGGAAGATCAGCTGGCCCGAGGCCGACGCGGCGGTGAGGACGCCGCTGACCAGACCGCGCCGCTCGGTGAACCAGCGGTTGGTGACGGTCGCCGCGAACGCCAGCGCCATGGAGCCGGAGCCGAGGCCGACCAGCAGGCCCCAGCACAGCATCAGCTGCCACGCCGCCGTCATCCACACCGTCAGGCCGGAGCCGAGGGCGATGATCGTCAGGGCGACCGCGACCACCCGGCGGATGCCGAAGCGGTCCATCAGGGCCGCCGCGAACGGGGCCGTCAGACCGTACAGCGCGAGATTGACGGAGACCGCGGCACCGATCGTGCCGCGCGACCAGCCGAACTCGTCGTGCAGCGGGTCGATGAGCAGGCCCGGTACGGAACGGAAGGCGGCGGCGCCGATGATCGTCACAAAGGTGACGGCGGCGACGAACCAGGCGCGGTGCACACGCCTGCGGTTCGGTTTCGACGGCTGCTCCACGACTGCGGGGGCTTGGCTTGTCTGGGTCACGCCATAGAGCTTCCGATCCGCGCCCGGGGCTCATCGAGTGGCCCGAAGGACAGCATTCGCTAGGATCGGGCCATGGCAGTGAGCGCAGCACACCCGGGCTTCCGCCCCCACCGCGTCGTCGTCCTCGCCCTCGACGGCCTGCTCCCCTTCGAACTGGGCATCCCGCACCGCATCTTCGGCCGCCCCAAGGACGCCCGGAGGCGGCACCTGTACGAGGTCGTGACCTGTTCGGTCCGGCCGCCCGGCCCGGTCGTGACGGACGCCGACTTCACCATCCACGTCGCCCACGGCCCGGAGGCCCTGGCCACCGCCGACACGGTGATCGTCCCGGCGTCGTACGAACTCGGCCCCGTCTACGAGGAGGGCGTGCTGACCGACGAACTCGCCGCCGCCCTCGCCCACCTGCGGCCCGGCACCCGGCTGGCCTCCATCTGCACCGGCGTCTACGTCCTCGCCGCCGCCGGCCTGCTCGACGGTCGCCCCGCCACCACCCACTGGGCCGACTCGGAGCGCCTCCAGCGGCTCTTCCCGCAGGTCGAGGTCGACCCGGACGTGCTGTTCATCGACGACGGCGACGTGCTGACCTCCGCGGGCGTCGCCGCCGGACTCGATCTGTGCCTGCACATGGTGCGCCGCGACCACGGTGCCGCCGTCGCCAACGAAGTGGCCCGCCGTACGGTCGTACCGCCCCACCGCGACGGCGGGCAGGCGCAGTACATCGAGCGGCCGGTGCCCGATCCGCAGCAGGCGTCCACCACCGCCGCCCGCGCCTGGGCCCTGGGCCGTCTGCACGAGCCGATCCAGCTGCGCGACATGGCCGCCCAGGAGTCCATGTCGGTCCGCACCTTCACCCGCCGCTTCCGTGAGGAGACCGGCGTCAGCCCGGGCCAGTGGCTCACCCAGCAGCGCGTGGAACGGGCCCGGCACCTGCTGGAGTCCACCGACCGCTCCGTCGACCAGGTGGCCCACGACGCCGGTTTCGGCACGGCCCAGTCGATGCGCCAGCACCTCCAGACGGCACTCGGCGTCACCCCCACCGCCTACCGGCGGACCTTCCGGGCCGGGGAAGCCAAAACCCATGAAGACCTCAGAACGTGAGCACCCCCCGCGCCACCCGCCCCGCCTCCGCGTCCGCCGCCGCCCTCTCGAACTCCTCGACGGGATAGGTCCGGGTGACGAGTTCGTCGAGCAGCAGCCGTCCCTGGCGGTACAGGTCGGCGTACAGGGCGATGTCGCGCTGCGGGCGGGAGGAGCCGTAGCGGCAGCCCAGGATGGACTTGTCGAGGTACATCGACGAGACGCGGAAGGAGGCCTCGGCCGTGGCCGGGGGCACGCCGAGGAGGATCGCCTGGCCGTGCCGGTCCAGCGCGTCGATCGCCTGGCGGATCAGCTCCACCCGGCCGACGCACTCGAAGGCGTGGTCCGCGCCGGTGGGCAGGACACCGCGCACGCCCTCGGTCGAGGTGAGGAAGTCCGTCGCGCCGAAGCGCCGCGCCACCTCCTCCTTCGCCGGGTTGGCGTCGACGGCGACGATCCGCAGGGCGCCCGCGAGCCGCGCCCCCTGCAGCACGTTCAGCCCGATGCCGCCCGTCCCGATCACCAGCACGCTGTCGCCCCGGTCCACCCGTGCCCGGTTCAGTACGGCACCCACCCCCGTCAGCACCCCGCAGCCGATGAGCGCCGCCGAGGCCAGGGGGATGTCCTCGGGGATGCGGACGGCCTGCACGGCCTTCACCACCGTGCGCTCCGCGAAGGCCGAGTTCGCCGCGAACTGATACACCGGCAGGCCTTTGTGGCTGAACGGCCGGCCCGGGCGCCCGATCGCGCCCCGGCACATCGTCGGCCGCCCCCGGTCGCACTCCGCGCACGTCCCGCAGTTGGCCAGCGTGGACAGGGCCACATGGTCACCGGGCGCGACATGGGTGACGCCCACACCCACCGCCTCCACGACCCCGGCCCCCTCATGGCCCAGCACCACAGGAACCGGGAAAGGTATGGTCCCGTCCACCACCGACAGATCGCTGTGGCACAGCCCGGCCGCCCGGATCGCGACCGCCACCTCACCCGGCCCGGGCTCCCGCACCTCCAGGTCCGTCACGACCCGGACCTGCTTCCCGTCGAACATCACGCCTCGCATCACACGGCTCCCTTGGGCTCCCTGGGCAGGCCGAGCACGCGCTCGGCGATGATCGTGCGCTGGATCTGGTCCGAGCCGCCGTAGAGGGTGTCGGCCCGGGAGAACAGGAACAGGTGCTGTGCCGCGTCGAGTTCGTACGGTGACGAGACCGACCAGTCGGCGGGACCGACGCTCGCGGCCGCGCCCCGCACCAGCACCGCCAGCTCCCCGAGCCGCTGATGCCAGCCGGCCCACAGCAGCTTCGCCACGCTCGGCGCCCCCGCGTCGCCCGAACCGCCCAGCGTGCGCAGGGCGTTCCAGCGCATGGTGCGCAGTTCGGCCCACTGCCGTACGAGCCGTTCCCGTACGACGGGATCCCGCACCGCCCCCGACTCCACGGCCGCCCGTACGACGCCCTCCAACTCCTGGGCGAACCCGATCTGCTGGGCCAGCGTGGACACCCCCCGCTCGAAACCGAGCAGGCTCATGGCGACGCGCCACCCGTCGCCCTCACCCCCGACGACCTCCTCCGCGTGCGCACCGTCGAAGAAGACCTCGTTGAAGTCGCTGGTGCCGGTGAGCTGCCGGATGGGCCGGACCTCGATACGGCCCGGCTGGTCCATCGGGACCAGGAGGAAGCTCAGCCCGCGGTGCCTCCGGGACCCCGCCTCGGTACGGGCCAGCACGAAACACCAGTCGGCCTCGTGCGCGAGCGACGTCCAGATCTTCTGCCCCGTGACGCGATACGCACGCCCGTCCGCCTCCCGCACGGCCGCGGTACGGATCCCGGCCAGATCCGACCCGGCGCCCGGTTCGCTGTACCCCTGACACCACAGCTCATCACCGGCGGCGATCGGAGGCAGAAACCGGGCCTTCTGCTCCTCGCTGCCGTGCGCGATCAGCGTGGGCGCGAGCAGGTTCTCCCCGATGTGCCCGGAGCGCGGAGGCGCCCCCGACCGCGCGTACTCCTCGGCCCAGACGACCTGCCGGGTGAGCCCAGCCCTCCGATTCCCGTACCCGCCCACCCCCCACCCGAGCCCGATCCACCCGGCCGCACCGAGCGTGCGCTCCCATGCGCGCCGATCCCTCGCGCCCGTGGCATGGGCGGCGAGCCAGTCACGGACCTCGCCGCGAAACCTCTCGTCCTCCGCGGTGAACCCGAAGTCCATCAGGCTTCCCCTCTCAACGCCGCAGTCTCCAACCCCCTAGGGGCGCGGGGCTGTATCGATTTGCGGCTCCGCCGCGTGGGCGCGACCAACCCCCACCGCCCCGCACCCGCCACACCACAGACAAGCCCACCCCCTCACGCGTTAGGCCGCTCCCCGTCCCGAGCCGCCCTCTCCATCCCCGCCACCCGCTCCAGCAACGGCATCGGATCCACCCCCACCGACCCCGGCAAAAACTCCGCGATCTTCTCCACGGTCCACCCGCCGGAGGCATACGCCGCCCGCAACTCCCTCGGCTGCGCCCACACCGCGATCTTCGCCCCGGCGACCGTGTACACCTGCCCGGTAATCCCCTGCCGAGAGGCCTCGTCGGACAGCAGATACACCACCAGCGCGGCGACATCCTCCGGCTCCCCGATCTCCGCCAGTTCCATCGGCACCCCCGCCGACATCCGCGTCCGCGCGACCGGCGCCACCCCGTTCGCGGTCACCCCGTACTTGTGCAGCCCCAGCGCCGCACTCCGCACCAGCGAGATGATCCCGCCCTTCGCCGCGCTGTAATTGGCCTGCGAGACCGACCCCTGGTGATTCCCGCTCGTGAACCCGATCAACGTCCCGGCCCGCTGCTTCCGCATCACCGCCGAGGCCGCCCGGAACACCGTGAACGTGCCCTTCAGATGGGTCGCGACGACCGGGTCCCACTCCTCCTCGGTCATGTTGAACAGCATCCGCTCGCGCAGGATCCCGGCGACGCAGACCACCCCGTCGAGCCGCCCGTACGACGACAGCGCCACGTCGACGACCCGTTGTCCGCCCGCCATGGTGGAGATGTCGTCGGCGACCGCCACCGCCTCCCCGCCGGCCGCCTCGATCTCCTTGACCACGCCCTCGGCGATCTCACTGGTCGGCGAGGCACCGTCGACGGAGACGCCGTAGTCGTTGACGACGACCTTCGCCCCTTCGGACGCCGCCGCGAGCGCGACCGCCCGGCCGATGCCCCGCCCGGCGCCGGTGACGGCGACGACCTTCCCTGCCAAGAAGTTCCCCACGCCCGGCCCCTTCCCGCCCCACGGTTTCTGACGGACCGTTAGATTTCAGGTTCTCGAATTCTACGACCCGTCAGATACGGGAAGACAAGCCCCGGGGAGGACTCATGTCGCTGCCGGACGCGTTCCATGACATCGCCAAGCGCGTGAACAACTGGGGCCGTTGGGGGGCGGACGACGAGCTCGGCACGCTGAATCTGATCAGCGACGAGGTCGTACGGGAGGCCGCGGCCACCGTCCGCAGCGGCCACCGCGTCCCCCTCGCGCTGCCCCTCGAACAGAACGGCGTCCAGACGGGGATGATCCCGGGCCGTATCGACCCGCTGCACGTCATGGTGCAGATCAACCAGGAGCTGTTCGGCCCGGGCACGGTCGCGTGCAGCGACGACGTCGTGACGATGGGGCTGCAGGCGGCCACCCACTGGGACGCGCTGCCCCATGTCTCGCACTCGGGCCGGATCTACAACGGCCGCCCGGCCGACTCCGTCACGGCGCACGGCGGCGCCGGGTTCAGCGGCATCGGCACGGTCCGGCACCTCGTCTCGCGCGGGGTCCTGCTCGACGTCGCCCGGGCCCGGGGCACGGACCGGCTCGACGGCGGGTACGCCGTCACTCCCGAGGACCTGGACGCCGCCGAGGAGCTGGCCGGTACCCGGGTGCGGGCCGGCGACATCGTGCTCGTACGGACGGGGCAGGTCCAGGTCTGCCTGGCCGGGGACCGGCACGCCTACGCCTATCCGTCGCCGGGGCTGTCGATCCGGACGCCGGAGTGGTTCCACGCGCGCGATGTCGCGGCCGTCGCCAACGACACCCTGACCTTCGAGGTGTTCCCGCCCGAGGTGGACGGCCTGTGGCTGCCGGTGCACGCCCTCGACCTCGTGGAGATGGGGATGCCGCAGGGCCAGAACTGGAATCTCGAAAAGTTGTCCACAGCCTGTGGAGAAGCGGGGCGCTATGCCTTCCTGCTGGCGGCGACGCCCGAGCCGTTCTCCGGGGCGACCGGGTCTCCCGTGGCACCGGTCGCCGTTCTCTAGGGCATCGACCTCCCAGGGATCCGCTGAAGCTGGATGGCGGCGCCCCGCTGCTCGCCCCGAGCACGGCAGCGTGCGCCGCCACCCATCTCCGGCGCTCCCGCCCCGGCTCCCCTGACCCTGAAGGGAGCCGACGCCGAATCACGACTCACACTCGCCGAGGGCCGCCGTCACCGAAGCCCTCGCCGTCCCCTCACGGCGAATCGCTGCTCACCAGCGTGAGCGCATGGTCACGACGCGTCAACGCCCGGTTCGGTGATTTGTCGCTTATGCGGTATGTGCCGCAGGCGCGCACGGAAGCACATCCCGGCGCATCGCCGCATGCCCCGACGGAACCGGCCGGCCTGCCGTGCACCCGTGCCCCTGCTTCGCCGCAAGACCCCGCGGCATGTGCCGCCGTCCACCACACCCCATGTCCCACACGGTCGGCGGGCACGGGACGGGCGGCCTGAAGGGCCCGGCCCTACACCGCCTCGTACGCCAGCCCCTCGAAGGACGTCCCGCCGCCGTACACCGCCGCGCCCCCTCCGCACGACGTCGTGACCTCACCGGACTTGGCGCAGCGGTCCAGCTCGCACCAGATGCGCTTTCCGGTGCTCTCGACGCTCCAGCCCCAGCGGTCGGCGAGGCCGTCGACGAGGGCGAGGCCCCGGCCGCCGGTCGCGTCGTCGTCAGCGCACCGGGGCACGGGGGCCCGGCCGCTGCGATCGGCGACCTCGAGCCGGACCGTGGCCTCGTCCGTCACCGCGTGCGGCAGGGACAGCAGCAGGACCGCGGGGCGGCCGGTGTGCACCACGGCGTTGGTGACGAGCTCGGAGACGAGCAGGATCAGCGTCTCGGCGAGCGGTTCGTCGGCCTGTATGCCGGACCCGGCCAGGCGCGAGCGGGCCCACCGCCTGGCACGCCCCACCTCTGCGGGGTCGGGCCGGATCTCCAGCTGCACTTGAAGCACCTGCACCGCTCACACCATCCGAACCGGCGGACACTTAGGCTCGCGCCTCACGAGGGCCACGATCGTAGCCATTTTCTGCATGGCCAGAACAACGGCCGGGACAGGGATCACGGACCGTGAATCCCTTGTGGGACAGCATGGTTGACGTACAGTCACCCCAACAAGCGCTTCGGGCATATTCCAGCGCGAAGGAGTACCCCTGCGGGATACTGTGCGACGCTCACCGCGGGGAGTCGAACAGGCCGCGCCCCTGGGTCGCACTGCGCTCTGAGCCACTCGCATCTCACACAAGGTACCGGAGCGGACAGCCGACTCCGGGCTGTTACGAGTCACGCATCGGATACGACCCGGTATCAACACTCCGTAATTCCGGCATGCCACAATCCGCGACATCTTTTCGGGCATCGTCGGCAATGTCGCAGCCAGCGGGCCTTTCAGACCGCCCCGGCCGCCAGATCGGCCGCGAGGAATTCCTCACTCTCCGTGACACCGCCCGCACGTTGGGTTCGAACCCATGCGCGTTTCAGATGCAGATGGACCTCGGACTCCCAGGTGAAGCCCATGCCGCCGTGCACCTGGAGACAGTCGCGGGCGCCGCGCACGGCGGCCTCGTCGGCGAGCAGGCGGGCGGCGGCGATGTCGGCCGGGTCGGCGGTGACGGCGGCCGCGTACACCGCGGCGCGGGCCGTCTCCGCCCGGACCAGCGTCCCCGCGCACAGGTGTGCCACCGCCTGGAAGGCCCCTATCGGCCGTCCGAACTGTTCGCGGGCCCGGGCGTGTTGCGCCGCCAGTTCGCAGACGCGGACCGCCGTGCCGAGCTGCTCCGCGGCGGTGAGCAGGACGGCGACGGGGTCGGGGGCCGCCGCCGCGCCGCCGGGCACGCGGTGCAGGGGCGTCAGCGGGTCGAGGGAGCGCAGCGGCACGGCTCCGGCGGTGTCGCCGCGTACGACGTCGGCCTCCGCCAGCCACTCCGCGAGGCCGCCGTCTACGGCCGTCACGACGGTCTCCCCCGTGGCCGCGCCCGGTACGTCACCGGCCGCGAGATGGCTGGCGGCCAGCGGCCCGGGCAGCAGCGCCCGCCCCGCCTCCTCGAACACCAACACCGCCTCGGGCAGACCCAGTCCGACCCCGCCGTCCGCCTCCGGCAGCCGCAGGGCGAAGAACCCGGCGTCGCCCAGGGCCCGCCACAGCACCCGGTCCAGCCGCACCGGGCCCCGCACGGCGGCCCGCAGCGCCTCCGGGTCGAAGCGCCGGGCCAGCAGCTGCCGTACCCCGTCGCGCAACGCCCGCTGGTCGTCCGTCAACCGGAAACGCACGGTCACCGTCCCTTCGGCAGGCCGAGGATCCGCTCGGCGACGATGCCGTGCTGGATCTGCGAGGTACCGGCCGCGATGGTGTACGAGAGGGAGGAGAGGCGGTCGAGGGTCCAGGGCCGGTCCAGGTCGAGGCGGTCCGGGCCCAGGACGTCGGCGGCGGCGTCGTAGAGCTCCTGGCGGGCGTGCGAGTACCGCAGCTTGAAGACCGAGCCTCCGGCCCCGGGCACCCCGCCCGAGGCCTCCGCCGCGCTCACGTTCCACTGCGTGAGCCGCCACAGCGCCCGGAACTCGGCGTTGAGCCTGCCCAGCCGGCGCCGGAGCACCGGGTCGTCCCAGCGGCCGTTCTTGCGGGCCTCGACGGCCAGTTCGCCCAGGACGCGGCGGCAGGCGACGACCTCGCCCGCGAAGGCCGTGCCGCGTTCGAAGGACAGCGTCACCATCGTCACGCGCCAGCCGTCGTTCTCGTCCCCGACGCGGTTCGCGACCGGCACGCGCACCTCGTCGAGGAAGACCTCCGCGAACTCGGCCGACCCGGCGAGCGTGCGCAGCGGCCGTACGGTGATGCCGGGCGCGTCCATGGGCAGGGCGAGCCAGGTGATGCCCCGGTGCTTGGGCGCCGAGGGGTCCGTGCGGACCAACAGCTCGCACCAGTCGGCGACTTCCGCGTGGGAGGTCCAGATCTTGGAGCCGGTCACCACGTAGTGGTCACCGTCGCGCTCCGCGCGCGTGCGCAGGGCCGCGAGGTCCGAGCCGGCCTCCGGTTCGCTGAAGCCCTGGCACCAGACCTCCTCGCCGCGCAGGATCGGCGGCAGCCAGCGCGCCCGCTGCCCGTCCGTGCCCTCGGCGGCGATGGTCGGCCCGGCGTGCAGCAGCCCCACGAAGTTGGCGCCCACATAGGGCGCCCCGGCCTTCTCGGTCTCCTCCAGGAAGATCAGCCGGGTGGTCGGGGAGGCGTCCCAGTGGACGTCGGCGTATCCGGCGTCGTGGAGCCTGCGCTGCCAGCCGAGGTCGTAGGCGCGGCGGGCGGGCCAGTCGTCGGGGGACGGCTTGGGAGGGAGCGTGGGCAGCACCGTGCCGAGCCACTCCCGCAGGCGTGCCCGGAACGCCTCTTCCTCCGGGGTGTACGTGAGGTCCATCTACTTGTCGAAATCCAGGTCGAGCATGCGGATCGCGTTGCCGCGCATCAGCTTGTAGACCGTCTCGTCGTCGAGGCCCTTGACGTGGTCGAGGGCGACTTCCTTGGTGTGCGGGAAGGTCGAGTCGACATGCGGGTAGTCGGTCTCGAAGGTGGCGTTGTCGCGGCCGACGACGTCGAGGGACGCGATGCCGTGCTTGTCACGGAAGAAGCAGCAGTAGATCTGCCGGTAGTAGTACGTGGACGGCGGCTCGGGGATGGTGTCGCGGACGCCGCCCCAGGCGCGGTGCTCCTCCCAGACGTCGTCGGCGCGCTCCAGGGCGTACGGGATCCAGCCCATCTGGCCCTCGGAATAGGCGAGTTTGAGGCGCGGGAACCTCACCAGGACCCCGCTGAAGAGGAAGTCCATCATCGAGGCCATCGCGTTGTTGAAGCTGAGCGAGGCCTGCACTGCGGGCGGGGCGTCCGGGGAGGCGGCCGGCATCTGGGACGAGGACCCGATGTGCATGTTCACCACCGTCCCGGTCTCCTGGCAGACCGCGAAGAACGGGTCCCAGTAGCCGGAGTGGATGGACGGCAGCCCGAGGTGGGTGGGGATCTCCGAGAAGGTCACCGCCCGTACCCCGCGCGCGGCGTTGCGCCGGATCTCCGCGACGGCCGGCCCGACGTCCCACAGCGGGATCAGGCAGAGCGGGATGAGCCGCCCGCCGCTGTCCCCGCACCATTCCTCGACCATCCAGTCGTTGTAGGCGCGCACACAGGCCAGGGCGACCTCCTTGTCGTGCGCCTCGGCGAAGGTCTGGCCGCAGAAGCGCGGGAAGGACGGGAAGCACAGGGACGCCTCGACGTGGTTGAGGTCCATGTCCTCCAGGCGGGCCTTCGGGTCCCAGCAGCCGCGCCGCATCTCCTCCCTGGTGATGCCCTCCAGGGTCATCTCGTCGCGGTCGAAGCCGACGGCGGCGATGTTGCGCTTGTACGGGAACTTCAGGTCCTCGTAGATCCACCAGTCGGTGGGCGGGCCGTCCGGGTCCATCGTGATGCGGTACTTGCCCGCGACGTAGGCGAGTTCACCGATCCCGGCGGTCAGGGGCCTGGGGCCGCGGTCGCGGTACTTGGCCGGCAGCCACGTGTCGAAGAGGTGGGCGGGCTCGATCACGTGGTCGTCGACGCTGATGATGCGGGGCAGTTCGGTCGCCATGGGTCCCCTCCGCCGGACTGATGCTTATCTGATGCAGCGTCAGATAGCATCCCACCTGACGACCCGTCAGCCAAGGAGCAGGGGGCAGTCGTGAACGAGACCCCGCACGCCCTGAGTTCGTCCCGCACACTGTGGGAGCTGGTCACCCGCCGCGCCGCCCTCACCCCGGACCGGCCGCTCTTCCTGGCGGACGACCGCGCGCTGACCTTCGGAGGACTTCACGCGCGGGCCGAACGGGTGGCGGCCGGGCTGTACGGCATGGGCGTCCGCCCCGGCGCGGTGGTCGCCTGGCAGCTGCCCACCCGGATCGAGACGGCCCTGCTGTCCTTCGCGCTGGCCCGCCTCGGGGCCGTGCAGACGCCGGTGATCCCCTTCTACCGGGACCGCGAGGTGGGCTTCGCGCTGCGCGAGTCGAGGGCGGAGTTCTTCGCGGTGCCGGGCGTGTGGCGCGGCTTCGACCACGCGGAGATGGCCCGGCGGCTGGGTGCGAAGGGGGTCTTCGAGGCGTACGGCGACCTGCCCGACGGCGACCCCTCGTCCCTGCCTCCCCCACCCGCCGACGGCACCACGGTCCGCTGGATCTACTGGACGTCCGGCACGACCTCCGACCCCAAGGGCGTGCTGCACACGGACCGTTCCCTGATCGCGGGCGGCTCCTGCCTCGCGCACGCCCTGCGTCCCTCGGCGGACGACGTGGGGTCGATCGCCTTCCCGTACGCGCATATCGGCGGGCCCGACTACACGGTGATGCTGCTGCTGTACGGCTTCCCGGCCGTCCTGTTCGAGCAGTTCGCGCTGCCGGACGCGCTGGAGTCCTACCGTCGGCACGGGGTGACCATGGCGGGCGGCTCCACGGCCTTCTACTCGATGTTCCTGACGGAGCAGCGGAAGCGGCCGGGGACCCCTGTGGTCCCGACGCTACGGCTCCTGGCGGGCGGCGGGGCCCCGAAGCCGCCGGAGCTCTACCACGCGGTGGTCCGCGAGATGGGCGTACAGCTCACCCACGGCTACGGCATGACCGAGGTGCCGATGATCACCATGGGCGCGCCGGACGACACCCCCGAGTTGCTGGCGACGACCGAGGGACGGCCGCCGGAGGGCATGGAGATCCGGGTCGTGGACGGGGAGGTGCGGTTGCGCGGGGAGGCGGTGTGCCGGGGCTATCTGGACCCGGGGCAGACGGCGGAGGCCTTCGACGACGAGGGGTTCCTGCGCACCGGCGACCTCGGCCACCTGACGGAGACCGGCCACCTGGTCCTCACCGGCCGCCTCAAGGACGTCATCATCCGCAAGGGCGAGAACATCTCGGCCCAGGAGATCGAGGACCTGCTGCACCGGCACCCTTCGGTCGGAGACGTGGCGGTGATCGGCCTGCCGGATGCGGCGCGCGGGGAGTTGGTGTGCGCGGTGGTGGAACAGCCGCCGGGGGCTGAGCCCTTGACGCTGGCAGCGGTGACGGCGCATCTGCGCACCGAGGGCCTGTCCGTGCACAAACTGCCGGAGCGGCTGGAGGTGGTGGACGCGCTTCCGCGGGGGGAGACCTTGCGGAAGGTACTGAAGTACAAGCTGCGTGAGCGGTACGGCACGTGACACGCCCCGGGCTGGGAAGGTTGGCCGGGGTGGCGCATGAACCCACTCCCCTGTACTCGGGAAGCCCTTGTTGTGCGCACCGACTTCTCCTTGCGGGTGCACCTCGGGCGCCGTGTGCTCGTCGGCTGGGATCAGCCTCACGTCGTCATGCCGGCCCACTCCTCGGTGCTCCGGTGCTTGCCCAGGCCCACGGCCGTGAACTCGTCCTCTCCCTCGGCCGCACGGACCCCGAGTGCGCGCAGTGCCCGGCAGACGGGAGTTCCGTCCGTCGAGGGCGGCTCACCCTCCACGAGGTGGAGCGGCCCCAGGACGAGTTGCCCGTCGTGCCAGACTGCCGCGTTCTCCTCGCCGGCACCTCCGAAGTACTCGGCTTCCACATAGGCCACGGGCCCCTGATTCGACCACTCGGCCAACACCCCGTCGAAGCCACGCGGAAGGCTCCAGAAGTCGGTACGTCGGGGCTGGGAAGGATCGGCTACCGCATCGGACATGGCGCCGTACACCGGCAGGAGTGCCAGGCCGTGCTGCAGGTCTACGAGGCGAGCCGATGACAGCGCGCTCGCCATGGCAGCCAGCAGACGCCTTCTCGCGATCACTGCCTTGAGGTCGTAGCTCAACTCATTCCCTCCGGCGGGCCCGTCAGGCGGACTCGGGCGGAATCGAGGTGGCCACGGGTCCTGGCGACGGTGCACTGCCGCAACGGTCCGAAGTGGGTGCGACGCGGCCGGGCAGGCGGCGCGGGCGAGCGACACGACCCGGCGACCCGGGCGGGCGAAGCGGCTCGGGTCCTACCGCGCCATCACGTCCCGCGCCGGTGGGCCGCCCGGGCCGGGTCCGTCACCAGGCCCGCGCGTCGTCGCCCAGGCCCGCGACACAACCCGCGACCGTGGAGCCACCCGGGCGTGCGCCTCGTCCGGGCCGGGCCCATCACCAGACCCGCGCGTCGCCACCCAGGCCGGCGGCACAACCCGCGACCCTGGCACCACCCGGGCGTGCGCCCCGCCCGGGCCGGCGATCCCTCGCTCAGATCGGCAGAGCGGCGCCCGGGCCTGCGGCTCCACCGGGCTGGTCACCGCACCCGGGCCAGTCACTCTCCCCGGGCCAACAACTCCGCCCACGCCAGTCGCTCCGCCCGGCCCAGTCGCTCTACTCCGGCTACTCCGGCACCGTGAAATACCGCGCGAAGGCCGGTACGACCTCGGTCTCGCCGACCTTGCCGTCCTCGTCCGCGTCCAGCGCGCCGGCGGCGGTGCGGGCGATGTCCTCCGGGGCGCCGAGGCAGGTGAGGACGCGGGCCACTTCCTCGAGGGTCGCCGCGCCGTCACCATCCGTGTCGGCGATGTCCAGTGCCGCGTGCAGGAAGGGGCGGGCGATCTCCGCGAACCGGTCCGGGTTGTCGCGCAGGCGCTTGACCGCGCCGCCCACGAACTCCTCGCGCGTGATGCGCTGGTCGCCGTCGCGGTCCGCGATGCCCGCCATGCCCTGCCAGAACGCCTCCGCGCCGATGTACAGCGCCTGGCCCTTGTCGGACCGGGCCGCTACGGCGAACTCCCCGAGCAGCGCCTTGGCCGCCCCGTAGAAGTCCTCGCGGTCGATGTAGCCGTTGCCGTCCTGGTCGAAGATGGCGAACCGGGCGGCGATCCTGCGCTCGTACTCGCTGCTGACCATGTCTCTTTCAGGCCGCCTTACGTCAGGTGGGGTGCGTCTCGCTCGGAGCGTACGACGGAGGGGGCCGTTCGGGCGCGGGAAAACGTCACTTGCGCCAAGACCGGGGGAATTCCGGGACAACAGCGTGTCAGAACGGCAACACTCGCCCTACCGTGCGTCATCGGCCCCTCACGCGGACAGGGGTTCGCCCTCGTCACCCAGGGCCGCGTCCACATCGCCGTACACGTCGAACAGCCTGCGAACGCCCAGCGCGCCGAGGACCCGGTTGACATGGGACCCGTCGGCCGCGCCCCGGGCGGGCAGCACCAGCCGGAGCCGGCCCTGGCAGGAGCGGATCAGTCGGCGGGCGGCGATCAGCACGCCGACGCCGCTGGAATCGCAGAAGAACACCTCGGACAGGTCGAGGACAAGACAGTGGTGCCCCTCGGCCACTACGTCGTGCACACGCTGACGCAGCACCGGCGAGGTCACCAGATCCAGTTCGCCGGACACCTGGAGCACGGCCCATTCGCCCTGCTCGCCGCCGGTCACTTTGAAGGTCACCACCACGCCCTTCGATCGCCAAAACGGAAGCAGTCCCTACGCTTCCTTGCAGCGCGGCTGCCCAGCGGCCGTTCCCTGAAACACAACCCGAAAAACGGATCCCTGTCGAATCAGGCTTGTTTCAGTCGGCTTCGATCCTGTTCGATCCCCTTCAGTCAGGTCTGATCGGGCGCCTGAGGGGTAGACGCCTCTACCACCTGCGGCCGGTCAGGGGGCGCACATTGCCACAAAGGGGCGTGCGCTACCGGACGTGCCGACTACATTCGAGGAGACATCAGGCACAGGCTGGACAGGGCACGGGCGCGGGACAAGAGCAGGGGGTGAGGGGGCCGCATGGCGAAAAAGGACGTACCGCCCCGCTGGGACCGCAAGATGCAGCAGCGGCTCGCCCGCGGGGAGGCCGCCGCCCTCGGTGAGCTGTACGACCGGTTCGCCTCCCTCGTGCACGGCCTCGCCCACCGCGTCCTCGGCGACGAACGCGCGGCCGACGGCATCACCCGCGAGGTCTTCGTCCACGTCTGGGAACACCCGGACGCCTACGACCCCCGGCAGGGCCCGCTGCGCACCTGGGTCGCCACACTGACCCACCGCCTGGCCGTGCAGCGCCTGCGCGCCACCGAGACCGCCGCCCTCGCCCGCGACGGTTCCGGCTCCGCGGAGGAGCTGGAGCACCGGGTGCGCCGCGCCTCGGTCGCCGCCCGCGCCGACTACATCGTCCAGTCCATGCCGGCCCCGCTGCGCTCGGCCCTGGAGCGGGCCTACTTCCAGCGCCGCGACTACCGCCAGACCGCCACCGACCTCGGCATCACCGAGGACGAGGCCCGCCGCCGGCTGCGTCTGGGCCTCCAGCTCCTGTCCACCGCCCACGAGACCGAGCCACCCGGCGCACCGCAGGGACACGGGGGTGCGGTGTGAGCGGGTCGGAGATCCCCTCGGGCCCGGGCGAGCCCGACGGACCCGAGTACGACGACGGACAGCAGCCGGGGAAGCCGCCGCGGATCCCCACGCCCCGGGCCTCCGTCGAGGACAGCGGGCTGCCGCTGCCCGCGCTGGAGGACCTCGGCGACGCGGCGCCGCTCCCTCCCGTAGGGCCCGTGCTGGAGCACCCCGTGCTGAAGGCCCTGCTCGGCGCCTGGGCGCTGGCCGCCTGCTCGGCCGAGGAGGCCGTGGCCGTCGAGGAGCACCTCGGCGAGTGCGGGCAGTGCGCCGACGAGGCGCGGCGGCTGCGCGAGGCGGTCGGGCTGCTGCAACGGCCCGAGAGCCTCGACCTGGACCCGACCCTGCGCACCCGCGTCCTGGAGACCTGCCTGGAGCGCCGCCCGCCGCGCATCCCGGTGCCGGACTGGGCCGCCGCGTACGACGCCGAGACCGCGCGCCTGGACGCCCTGCTCCAGGACTTCGGCGAGGCCGAGTGGCACGCGCCGGTACGGCTGCGCTGGTTCCGGGCCGACGAGTCCACGAGCCGCCGTACGACCGTCGCCGGGGTCATCGCGCATCTGCTCAGCGTCGACGGTCTTGTCGCGCTCGCGCTGGGCCTGGACGACCCGCTGGGCGACGTCACGTCCCGGCACCCGACTCCCGCGGCCCGCACCGAGGCGTACTGGCAGGCCTCCCACTTCCCGCCCACCCGGGCCGTGCGGGCGCCCTGGCGGGAGCAGAGCCACAACCTCGTCCGCACGGTGTCCTTCACGGGCGGCACCGCCGGGAAGATGCCCGTGCCGTACGGCGACTTCGCGCTGCCCCTGCACGACGCGATGCTCGACCGGGCCTTCGAGTGCTGGGTGCACGCCGAGGACATCGCGGACGCGGTCGACTACCCCTACGACCCGCCCTCGCCGCGCCATCTGCACCGCATGATCGACCTGGCGGCCCGCATGCTGCCGCTGGCCCTGGCCCAACGCCGTCAGGCCGGTCTCGCGGCACCCGCCCACCACCGCCACCTCGTGGCGGCGGGCGAGCCGGGCCGCAGCCTCCGCCTGGAGATCGAGGGCCTCGGCGGCGGCGAGTGGCTGATCCCCCTCGACTCCCCCGCGGCCAAGGGCTCCGCGGAACACGAGGTGGCCCACGTAGCCCTGGACGGCGTCGAATTCTGCCGCCTCGCAGCAGGCCACGTACCCCCACAGGAAGCGGCAGCGGGCCAACTGGGAGACAGAGAGGCCATCAGAGACGTCCTCTTCGCGGCCGCGTCACTGAGCCGGATGTAGAACTCACAGCAGGGTCACGCCCCAGGGGCGCGGGGAACTGCGCGAACAACCACGATGCACCCGCACCCGCCACTAAACGGGACAACCCGAACTCTCAGGCGAAAATCACAGTCCGCCGCCCATTGGGCAGAATCCGCCGCTCGGCATGCCACTTCACCGCACGGGCCAACGCCTGACACTCCACATCACGCCCGATGGCAACAAGCCCCTCAGGCGTCACGTCATGCCCCACCCGCTCGACTTCCTGCTCGATGATCGGCCCCTCATCAAGATCAGCCGTCACATAGTGAGCCGTCGCCCCGATCAACTTCACACCCCGGGCATGAGCCTGGTGATACGGCTTCGCACCCTTGAAGCTCGGCAGGAACGAGTGGTGGATATTGATGATCCGCCCGGACAGCGCCTTGCACAGATCGTCCGACAGCACCTGCATGTACCGGGCGAGAACGACCAGCTCCACACCCTCCTCACGCACGATGTCGAGCAGCCGCCCCTCCGCCTCGGACTTCGTGTCCTTCGTCACCGGAATGTGGTGGAAGGGGATGTCGTACGAGCCCACCAGCTCGGCGAAGTCCGTGTGGTTGGACACCACCCCGGCGATCTCCACCGGCAGCGCCCCGGTCCGCGCCCGGAACAGCAGGTCGTTCAGGCAGTGCCCGAACTTGCTGACCATCAGCAGGATGCGCATCTTCTGGTCGCCCCGGTTGATCTGCCACTCCATCTGGAAGGAGTCACCGATCGCCGCGAAGCTGGCCCGCAGCTTCTCCACGGACACCGGGGCGTCCGCCGAGAAGTGGACGCGCATGAAGAACAGTCCCGTGTCGTGGTCGCCGAACTGCTGGCTGTCCTCGATGTTGCAGCCGGTCATGAAGAGGTAGCTCGACACGGCGTGCACGATGCCCTTCCTGTCCGGGCAGGAAAGGGTGAGGACGTACTGGTCGGGCGGGGTCGCGGCGGTGGTGGACTGCTCGTTCATGCAGGACAGGGTCCCACAGGCGCCCGCACCGCCCGCAATCGTCCCGCTGTACGGACCCCTAAGCGGACCTGGTCATGATCCGCAGGACCTCCAGGCTGCGCGGCGGAGTGTCCAGCTCCTCGCCGTCGCTCGTGGCGAGCCGCACATGCGCGTCCCGGGCCGCCTGGATCGCCTCCGGCCACGCCTGGTGCTCGAGGTACGCGGCGACCGGCGCGTCCGGCCCGACCTGGTGCATGATCCGCAGCACCCGCAGCACGGCGCTGTCGACCAGGGCCGCCTCCTGCGAGTCGCGGAAGATCGTGCCCACGTACTTCTCGGCGGACCAGTGATCCAGCCAGGTGTCCTCGACCAGCCGGTACACCGCGTCGGTCACGTCGCCGTAGCCGTCCACGCCGGCCAGCCAGACGTCCCGCTGGAACCCGGGATCGGAGAGCATGTGCAGCGCCGAGCGCACGTTGCTGCGCCAGCGCCACCACGGCATGTCGTTGACAGGCATGCCGCCCATGGTGGATGAGCGACGGCCACGACGGGAAGAGTTCTCCGAAGCTTGCACGGTCATCGATCGTACGTTCCCCTCCACATCGGTCACCCCTGCCCCCGCAATTCACCTGCGCGTCACCCATTGTTGAGCAGAGATCACTCTCGGGTTGGTCATGTGGCGGAATCGTGCGGAACCATGACCGGCAGGCGACGCACCCGCAGCACATTCCTCCCCGGCCACCTCACCCGTCACGCCAGAAAAGGCGTCCTCTCCGCGGGCGCGGCGGCCGCGTGCGCGTCGATCCTCGCCGGCTGCGGGGTCGTCCCCGGCACCACGGGGGATGCCGGGGACGATCCGATCACCGTCATGACCTGGGCGCCACAGGACACCAAGGCCACCAACAAGCCCGGCATGCCCGCCTTCGCCCACGCGTACGCCCGCTGGATCAACGCCAAGGGCGGGATCAACGGCCGCAAGCTCAACGTGCTGACCTGCAACGACCACAACGACAGCGTGGCCGCCGCCAAGTGCGCCCGGCGGGCCGCCAAGGAGAACGTCGTCGCGGTCGTAGGATCGTACAGCCAGTACGCCGACTCCTTCTTCCCGTCCCTGGAGGGCGCCGGGATCCCGTACATAGGCGGCTACGGCATCACCAACGCCGAGTTCACCAGCCCCCTGTCCTACCCCGTCAACGGCGGCCAGCCCGCGCTGCTCGCCGGTCTCGGCAGGTCCCTGGCCGGCTGCGGGCCGGTCGCCCTGGTGCGTCCCGACACCATCGCGGGCGACCAGCTGCCTCCGCTGCTCGACTCCGGCCTGAAGGCGGCCGGGCACTCGGCGGCCCGGGACCAGCGGGCGCCGGAGGACGCCACCGAGTACGACGGCCACGCCGAGCGGGCGCTGGAGACGACGACCGCCGCCCCCGGGGACGAGGGCTGCGTGGTGCCCGCCCTCGGGGACCGCAACGGCACCTTCATGGACTCCTTCCGGCGGGCCCGCGAGGACTATCCCGACGTACGGACGGCCACCGTGCTCGGCAGCGTCGACCAGACGGTGATCGACGCGACCGGCGGGGCGTCGGGGCCGTACGAGGGCTCGTACATCACCGGCTGGTACCCCGTGGCGAGCGATGCCCGCTGGGACGGGATGAAGCGGGTGATCAAGGAGGAGGCCTTCGGCGACAACCGCATCGACGCCGCGGACGCCGGGGTGCAGACCACCTGGATCGCCTACACCGTGTTCAAGAAGGTCGTCGAGTCGCTCGGCGGCGGCGAGGTGAGCGCCGACACGGTGACGGAGGCCCTCGACGACGGCCTCAGGGTCGGCACGGGCGGGCTCACGCCGACGCTGCGGTGGCGGTTCCAGGACAAGCTCGCCGCCGTCGGCTTCCCGCGCCTGGTGAACGCGAACGTGACCCTTCAGGTGGTGCGGGAAGGGCGGCTGGTGTCGGCGCGGAAGGGCTTCGTCGACACGACGAGGACGCTGCAGGACGCCGACGTGAACTACTGAGCCCCGCTCAGCGGTTCACGCCCGGACCGGATCACGTCACCTCACGTCACAGCTGCGTCGGCTGACGCTCGGTCAGGCCGTAGGTCTTCGCTATCGCGTTCCACAGCCCGGCCGCCTTGGTCTTCTCGGTGCTCGCGACGCCGCTGGCGCGGTTGCCGGCCTGGGTCTGGCCGGTGGCACGGGCCTGGCCCTTCTTGCAGCCCTTCTTGCCCGCGGTCTGGTCGGCCCAGGCCGCGTAGTGGTTGTCGGCCGACGCCGAGGCCTGCCACGCCTTGGTGAGGGCGGTGGTCAGCGCGGCGTGGTCGGGCAGCCGGTCGACCGTGATGCCGGAGAGCCGGGTGACCAGCTCGGTGCGCTGCTTGGCCGCGTCGCGCAGGTTCTTGGCCGCCTGGGGCAGGTTGTCGCAGCGCTTGACGTCGGCGACGGAGGTGATCACGGTGGTGCGGCTGTCGCCGCTGTCGGCGAGCAGCTTGTCCAGCTCGACCGCCTGCGCGCGGGCCGGGTCGGCGGAGGGCGAGGCGGACTCGTCCGTCGCGGGCGCCGAGGCGGCCACGGTCTTGTTGTTGTCACCGCCGTCGTCGTCCCCGCCTCCGCCACCGGCCAGCAGCGCGCCGGCACCCACGCCGAGCACGGCGATGCCGATGCCGACGGCCGCGATCACCGGCACCCGCGAGCCGGTGCGGCCGCCCCTACCGCCACGACCGCCGCCGGAGTGGCCGGGCGGGGCGTAGGAGGGCTGGGGCTGGGGCTGCTCGACACGGGGCATCTGCTGCGTGGCCCCGGCCGGGCTCTCGGCGCCGTGGTCACTGCGGAAGAGGTTGTCGAACTCGGCGGGCGGCTGCTTGTCCCCGCCCGGCACCGGCGCGATGTACTGCGTCGCCTCGGCGTCCGGATTCGACGCGGGCGGCAACGGCCCGGCTCCGGCCCGGGGCGCGGTCCCCAGGAACGTGGTCGCTTCGGGGTCGTGTCCGGTGGGCGTCTCGGGCGGCAGCGCCCCCGGGCCCACCGGGGGTATGTACTGCGTCGCCCCCTCGTCGGGGGCCGCGGCGACGGGCGGCAGGAACTGGGTCGCGCCCTCGTCGACGGGCGCGGGCAGGGGTGCGCCTCCGGCGCCCGTGGACGAGGAAGGTGCCCCGTACCCATCCGTCGCGGGCGGCAGCGGGGCGCCCCCGGCGGGAGCGCCGTACGCACCGGCGGCCGACGGCGACGAACCGCCCGCGGCAGCGGACCCGTACGCGTCGGAGGACTGCGGCAGGCCGCCCCCGGCAGGAGACCCGTACCCGTCAGTCGCCTGCGGCAGCGGGGCGCCCCCAGCCGGGGCGCCATAGCCGCCCGCGGCCTGCGGAGGCGGACCGCCCGCGGCAGCGGACCCGTACGCCTCGGAACCCGGCGGCAGACCGCCCCCGGCAGGAGAGCCGTAGCCGTCCGTCGGCTGGGGCATCGGGCCTCCGCCGGCCGGGGAGCCATAGCCGCCCCCGGCGGGGGAGCCGTAGCCGTCCGTGGCCTGCGGCAGCGGGGTGCCGTACGGGCCGGGGGACGGGGGCAGTGGGGAAGCGTCGGGCGGAGTGCCGTACCCGGCGTACGGGTTGGGGGGCTGGATGCCCTCCTGGGGGAGCGCGCCCGGGGCGGCGGGGTGCTGGGCGTCCCATGCCGGGGGTTCCGGAGTGGTCCACTGCTGGGACTGCTGGGACTGCTGGGGCTGCGGGGACTGCGGGGACTGCCAGCTGTTGTCCTGCGGCGGGGGCGGGGTCTGCTGGTCGGGGCCCCACGGCTGACCCCAGGTCTGGCCCCCGGCGGGAGCGGAGGCCGAGGTCTGGCCGGTCGGGGCCGGGCCGGGCCGATGGCCTGCCGGGGTGTCACCGGGTCCGCCCGTCATCCCCGGCAGCAGGGGTTCGCCACCGTCGGAGGGCAGCACGATGCCTTCGCGCGCTTGGCGCGCCGAGGGCTCCTCGCCCTGTCCACTCTGCGTCACCGGGACTCCTACTTATGGGGGACCTTGTGAATCGTCGGGTCACGCTACCGGGTCCCCAGAGCCCCGTGCCACGCAGCACAGGGCCTGACCTCAAGCCCTGTGAGCGCGGTAACACAACCGGGTCACGGCACGCTGTTCATGTCACCTCCTGCTCGCGCGGCGGCCGTTTCCCGCACGTTCACGCATCCGCAGACCGTGTGTTCACGCCGCGGTTTGCAGGTCCAGCCGCGCCCCGAACTCCCTGACCACGGCCTCGTCCCGGTACGGCTCCAGCCGCTGCTGGAAGTCCTCCAGATACTCGGCGCCCCGGTTGGACCGCAGTCCCTCCAGCAGTTCCACGGCCTTCATGCCCGTGCTGCACGCCTCTTCGACCTCGCGCTGCTGCACCTGCGCCGTGGCCAACAGCACATAACCGATGGCCCGGCGACGGGCCCGCGTCTCGGGATGCCCGTCCAGCGACTCCCGCGCGCACCGCGCCGCCGCGTCGGCCTGCCCCAGGTCCCGGTGGCAGTGGGCCAGCTCGTCGGCGAGATAGGCCTCGTCGAAGTGCGCGATCCACACCGGGTCGTCCCCGGCGGCCGGGTCGGTCGCCTCCAGGGCGCTCACCGCGCGCCCGGCCGCGGACTGGGTGGCGCGCACGTCGCCCATCAGGGCGTGCCCGCGCGCCTCCGCCGCGTAGAACATCGACTCCGCGCGCGGTGACACGCGCCCCCGCGCCCCTTCCTGCGCCGCCCTCGCCAACTGCGCGATCTCCCGCGGGTTCCCGAGCTGCGCGGCGAGATGGCTCATGGAGGCCGCGAGGACGTATCCGCCGTAGCCCCGGTCCCCGGCCGCCTGGGCGAGCCGCAGCGCCTGGATGTAGTAGCGCTGCGCCAGACCGGGCTGGCCGGTGTCCACGGCCATGTATCCGGCGAGCTCCGTCAGCCGGGCCACCGCGGCGAACAGGTCCCGCCCCACCGCCTCCCGGTACGACCCCGCCAGCAGCCCCGAGACCACGCTGTTGAGGTAGTGGACGACGACCGGGCGCACATGCCCGCTGCCGTACTGGTGGTCGAGATCCACCAGCGCCTGCGTCATGGCGAGGACCGCCTGTACGTCGGACTGCCCCACGCGCGGTCCCGCCGAGCGCGACACCTGGCCGTCGGGCGCGGAGATCAGCCAGTCCCGGCTGGGCTCGACCAGCGCGGACGCGGCGACGGAGGAGCCGGACAGGAAGTCCCGCCGGCCCACGTCGCTGCGCCACAGCTCGCAGACCTGCTCGATGGCCCCCAGTACCGTCGGCGAGAACTGGAGACCCACGCCCGAGGCGAGGTTCTTGCCGTTGGCCATGCCGATCTCGTCGATCGTGACCGTACGGCCGAGTTTGCGGCCCAGGGCCTCGGCGATGATCGCCGGCGCCCGGCCCCGCGGCTGCTGCCCGCGCAGCCAGCGCGCCACCGACGTCTTGTCGTAGCGCAGGTCGAGGCCGTGCTCGGCACCGCACATGTTGACCCGGCGGGCGAGGCCGGCGTTGGAGCATCCGGCTTCCTGGATGAGCGCCTGGAGCCGTTCGTTCGGCTGCCGAGCGACGAGCGGCCTTGCGGCCATGGCGTACCCCCTGTGGCTGCGGTGCCTGCCCACGCACCGAGTTGACGTGTCTTCCGCGGCCGGACCCCTCACGTCCCAGCGAAAGGATCCGGCCGTGAAGATCAATGCCCCGTCGACCAGGCGAAAATGCGAGGCATGTGAGGATTGCCGGGGTAACGGCTGTTGCCGGCCCCACTCGTGGTTACCCACCTCCGGCCACGGATCCTCCTGCGCGCCCCCGCACATGCACCCATGCGCCCCGAGGACAGGGGCGGTGCTCCTCCCCGCGCACGGCGGCGGGCGTAACCCCTGGTGACGACCAGAGTTGTGTTCATCGTGGAAGAGACGATCGCGGGCACCGAAGCCGCTCAGATCCCGAAGCAGCGCGGGGAATCGCTGCTGGAGACCGCCGTCCGCTACGCCGAGGAGCGCCACTGGGACGTGTTCCCCGGCACCTGGCTGGAAGCGGTCGACGGAAGTCAGCGGTGCTCCTGCGGTGACGCCGCGTGTCCGGCACCCGGATCGCACCCGGCGCGTCCGGACTGGGCGACGCAGGCGACGGGCAGTGCGACCGTCGCGCGACGGATGTGGCAGAAGCAGCCCACCGCGTCGATCCTGCTGCCGACGGGGCGGACCTTCGACGCGATCTCCGTGCCGGAGACGGCCGGGTTCCTGGCGCTCGCGCGGATGGAGCGGATGGAGCTGACGCTGGGGCCGGTGACGCTCACGCCGGATCGGCGGATGGAGTTCTTCGTGCTGCCGGGGGCCGGTGTGAAGGTGCCGGACCTGGTGCGGAAGCTGGGGTGGTCGGTGTCGTCGCTGGATCTGACCGTGCGGGGTGAAGGGGCGTATGTGGCGGCGCCGCCCACGCGGTTCGGGTCGCGGGGGGCTGTGCAGTGGGCCTGCCGGCCGACCCCGGCGAATCGGTGGCTGCCGGACGCGGAGGAGCTGATCTCGCCGTTGGCCTATGCGTGCGGTCGGGATCGGTAGCCGTCGCGTCTGCCTGCTTTGTGTTCATTGGCGGCTGCGGCTTCGTCGTGGTTGATCGCGCAGTTCCCCGCGCCCCTAACAAGCGCGATTTCCCACCGTAGGGTTCTCCGTGACGGAGGGAGACGCGGTGGGATCCAGCGCTGTACGGGTGCAGGGGCTCTGGAAGCGGTTCGGGCAGCAGGTGGCTGTTGCCGGGGTCGATCTTGAGTTGCCGGCGGGGAAGTTCATCGGGCTGGTCGGGCCGAACGGGGCCGGGAAGACCACCACCTTGTCGATGGTGACCGGGCTGCTCAGGCCCGATCAGGGGACCGTCGAGGTGGTCGGGCACGACGTGTGGCGGGACCCCGTCGAGGTGAAGGCCCGGATCGGGGTGCTGCCGGAGGGGCTGCGGCTGTTCGAGCGGCTGTCGGGGCGGGAACTCCTGGCGTACAACGGGCGGTTGCGCGGGCTGCCCGGTGCCGAGGTCGACAAGCGGGCCACACAGCTCCTCGACGTACTCGATCTGGCCGGTGCCCAGCACAAACTCGTCGTCGACTACTCGACCGGCATGCGCAAGAAGATAGGGCTCGCCACCGCTCTCCTCCACAATCCCGAAGTGCTGTTCCTGGACGAGCCGTTCGAGGGCGTCGACCCCGTCTCCGCCCAGACCATCCGGGGCGTGCTGGAGCGGTACACCGCCTCGGGCGCCACGGTCGTGTTCTCTTCCCACGTCATGGAGCTCGTCGAGTCGCTGTGCGACTGGGTGGCCGTCATGGCCGCCGGGCGGATCCGGGCCACCGGGACCCTCGCCGAGGTCCGCGGGGACGCGCCCTCGCTGCAGCGGGCGTTCCTCGAACTCGTCGGGGCGCAGAGCCGGGACGCCGGGTCCGACCTCGACTGGCTGGGCGGCGGGGCCCGGTGAGTGCCCCCGCCCTCACCCCCGTCGTCGTACGGCTGAAGCTGTCGCTGCTGCGCAACGGGCTGAAGCAGTCCGGCGGGCGCAAGGCCGCCTACATCGCCTCGGCCGTCTTCGCCCTGCTCTTCGCCGCGCTGCAACTGCTCGGTCTGGTCGCGCTGCGCGGGCACGCGCACGTCGAGTCCCTGGTCGTGCTGGCCGTCGCGGTCCTGGGGCTGGGCTGGGCGGTGATGCCGCTGTTCTTCCCCAGTGGTGACGAGACGCTGGACCCGACCCGGCTGGTGATGCTGCCGCTGCGGCCCCAGCCGCTGGTGCGGGCGCTGCTCACGGCGTCGCTGGTCGGCATCGGGCCGCTGTTCACGCTGTGCCTGCTGGTCGGTTCCGTGATCGCGGTCGCGCGGGGCGGGGCGGCGTTCGCGGTGGGTGTCGTCGCGGTCGCCTTGGCGCTGCTGGTGTGCGTGGCGTTCGCGCGGGCCGTCGCCGCCGCCAACGTAAGGCTGCTGAGCAGCCGCAAGGGCCGCGACCTCGCGGTGCTGAGCGGGCTCGTCATCGCCGTCGGGGCGCAGGTCGTCAACTTCGGCGCGCAGCGGCTCGGTTCGGCGGGTCTCGGCGAGCTGGACCCGGTCGCGGACGTGCTCCAGTGGGTGCCGCCGGCGTCGGCGCTCGGCGCCGTGCACGCGGTGGGCGAGGGGTCGTACGGACTGGCCGCCGTCCAACTGGCGCTGACCGCCGGTGCGCTGGTGGCGGCGCTCGCGGTGTGGTCCCGGCATCTGACCCGGCTGATGACCTCGCCCGACGGATCCACGCTGCCCACCGCCGAGTCGGCCGCCCGCGAGGGGTCGTCGAGCGGGCTCGGGCGGCTGCTGCCCTCCGGGCGCACCGGCACGGCCATGGAGCGCAGCCTGCGGTATGTGTGGCGCGACCCCAAGACCAAGACCGCCTGGGTGACCTCGCTCGCCCTCGGGCTCATCGTGCCGGTGTTCAACGCCTGGCAGGGCACCGGCTCCGTGTACATCGCGTGCTTCGCCGCCGGGATGCTCGGCATCCAGATGTACAACCAGTTCGGGCAGGACACCTCCGCGTTCTGGATGGTCGCCATGACCATCTCCTCACGCCGGGACGCCTACGTCGAGCTGCGCGCCCGCGCGCTGGCCCTGCTGTTGATCACGCTGCCGTACGCCACCCTCGTCACCGTGGTGACGACCGCGATGCTCGGCGACTGGCGGCGGCTGCCCGAGGCGCTGGGGCTGACCTTCGCGCTGCTCGGCGCGATGCTCGCGACCGGGGCGTGGACGTCCGCCCGCTTCCCCTACTCCATCCCGCAGGAGGGCTACAAGAACGTCGCCCCCGGGCAGACCGGGCTCGCCTGGATCTCCATCTTCGGCGGGATGATCGCCGCGGCTGTGCTGTGCGGGCCCGTCATCGCGCTCACGATCTGGCTGAACGTGAGCGCGGGCGGCGAGGACTGGACGTGGCTGCTGCTGCCGACGGGCACGGTCTACGGGGCCGCGCTCACGGTGCTGGGGCTGCGGCTGGCGGCTCCACAGACGGCCCGGCGGCTGCCGGAGATCCTGGGGGCGGTCAGCAAGGGGTGACCCCGCCGTCCTCCTGTGCGCGCCTCAGTTGGTGCTGAGGGCGTCCAGGAACGGCTCGATCGCCGCGCGCCAGGCCTCCGGCTGGTCGTAGTGCACCAGGTGGCCGGCGTCGGCGACCTCCGCGTACTGGCCGCGGGGCAGGACGCGGACCATCTCCTGGGCCTCGGCGCGGCCCAGCTCGCCGTCGAGGCCGCGCACGACCAGGGCCGGGCAGCGGACCTGGGTCAGCTCCTCCCAGTGCGCGTCGTACACCCAGGTCTCGCGGGAGCGGAGCATCTGTTCCGGTTCGAAGACCGGGCGCCAGCCGTCCGGGGACTCGGCCATCACCTCGGCGTAGAACGCGCCGCGGGCCGGGTTGGGCCGCTCCACCCAGGGGTCGTCCTCGCCGAACCACTTGCGGACGTCGGCGAGCGTGGCGAAGGGCAGCGGCCAGGACTGGAACCACTGGTCCCACTCGCGCTGCGACGCCGCGCCGAGCGCGGAGGCCCGCATGTCGCAGATGACCAGCCCACGGACCAGGTCCGGGCGCTTGGCGGCGAGCTGCCAGGCGGTCAGCGCGCCCATGGCGTGGCCGATGAGGACGACCGGGTCGAGCCCGAGCTGTTCCAGGGCGGCCTCGACGTCGTCGACGTAGGCGTCGCGGGAGAAGGCTCCCCGCGGGGGCTTGTCGCTGCGGCCGTGGCCGCGCTGGTCGAGAGCGACGGCGCGGTACCGGCCGGAGAGCCAGCGGGCGGTGGACGCCCAGTGCGAGGCGCGGCCCATGAGGCCGTGCAGTAACAGCACGCCGGGCGAGCCGTTCGCCGCGGCCCGTGCGCCGGGCGTGCGCTGCGGGTCGTGCGGGTCGTGCGCCGGATCGGTCTTGGGCGGGTCTCCGAACTCCCAGGCCGCGAGGCGTACGCCGTCCGTCCCGGTCACGTCGATGCGTCGCGCCATGTCCTGGCACCCCCCAAGCTTCGCGCGGACCGTGGCCGTCACCGGCCGTCCGGTCCTGTGAACCGTGTTCTGCCTGCTGCGCCTTCTTGCTGTGCCGTGCGTCACCCGCACACTATCGAATACCCATTCGAGGATGCCGTTCTCGCGGACAACACCCCTCGTTCGAGTGACCGCCCTCAGGGATTGATAGCCGCTGCCGAGGGGAGATCTTCATCGGGAGGCGGACCGCTCGGGGAAACCGGTCCGCGGGGGATGACCTTGAGAGCTCGGGGCTCCAGGTCAGCACAGGGGAGGACAGGCCCCGGCGCCACAAGGCGCCGGGGCCCTCCACATCTCCACGGCACATCCTCCCGCCCCCCTCCCCGGCCGGGCGACATCGCTGTCGAGCCACGACCAAGAGCCCTCAGGTCATATGCCTCACGCGACAGCGTCGCACGGGAAGCGGACGAGCGCTGCCATTCGACGGACTGAATCCCGGATACGACGGGATCACGCCAACGCCACCGCCGCGGCCGTCCCGGCCGGGCTCAGGGCTTGGCGACGAACACGTGGGAGGCCACCTCCGACTCCAGCTCGGCCGCCTCGCCGCCGCTCCCCACCAGCACACCGCCCGCCGACTCGGTCACGCTGACCACCGAGCCGGGCTGCACGCCCGCCCGCCGCAGCGTGTACATCAGCTGCGCGTCCGTCTGGATCGGCTCGCCGATCCGGCGCACCACGACCGTCTTGCCCTCGGCGCCCGGGTCGAGCGTCGCCAGCGACACCATCCCCTCGTCCAGGAACGGGTCGGCGCCGTCCTTCTCGCCGAGCTCCTCCAGACCGGGGATCGGATTGCCGTACGGCGACTCCGTCGGGTGCCGCAGCAGCTCCAGTACGCGGCGCTCCACGGCCTCGCTCATCACGTGCTCCCAGCGACACGCCTCGGCGTGGACCTGCTCCCACTCCAGGCCGATCACGTCGACGAGCAGACACTCGGCGAGCCGGTGCTTGCGCATCACGCGCGTGGCGAGACGGCGCCCCTCGTCGGTCAGCTCCAGGTGCCGGTCGCTGGCGACGGACACCAGACCGTCGCGCTCCATCCGCGCCACGGTCTGGCTGACGGTCGGCCCGCTCTGGTCCAGCCGCTCGGCGATACGGGCGCGCATGGGGACCACACCCTCTTCCTCCAGCTCGAGGATGGTGCGGAGATACATCTCCGTGGTGTCGATCAGTCCGGACATACATGCCCCTCGATGAGATCTGCCGGAGGCTGGACGGCTCACCGGCGCGTGCGCTGGCCCTGCACCCAATTCTGCCGGATACCACCGACAACCGTGCCGCGGGAGGGAAAGCAGGGGATTACCGGGCCCGGCGGAGGGGTACGGACCTTCCCTTCGAGGGCCCTGGAGCCCCGCGGAGCGCCCTGGACCCGGCCGTCACGACCGTCTTGACACCGCACTGGTCCAGACCGCACCGTATCCGCGACACGCGCCTACCGTGGCCATCCCGAAGGGACCCCGTATGAGCGACCGCGCGCCGGCCGGCCAGTTCCTCGACGCCGCGATCGACCTGCTGCGGCGGGTCCGCGACGAGGAGGCCGACAGCATCACGGCCGCCGGAACGCTCCTCGCCGACACCGTCGAGAGCGGGGGCCGTCTCTTCGCCTTCGGCGCCGGGCACTCCTCCCTCGCCGCGCAGGACCTCGTCTACCGCGCCGGCGGTCTCGCCCTCATGAACCTGCTCGCCGTGCCGGGCGTCGTCGGCGTCGACGTCATGCCCGCGCCGCTCGGCTCCGCCCTGGAACGCGTCGACGGCCTCGCGAGCGCCGTCCTGGACAGCTCCCCGCTCCGCGCCGGCGACGCCCTCCTGATCATCTCCCTGTCCGGACGCAACGCCCTCCCCGTGGAGATGGCCGCGAAAGCCCGCGCCCTGGGCGTACGGGTCATCGGCGTGACCTCGGTCGCCTACGCCTCGGAGACCACGTCCCGGCACGCCTCGGGGACGTACCTCAAGGACCACTGCGACCTCGTCCTCGACTCGAAGATCGCCGTCGGCGACGCCGAACTCACCCTCGACAACGTCCCGGCCCCCTTCGCCCCCGCCTCCACGGTCGTCACCTCGGCCCTCCTCCAGGCCGTCATGGCCACCACCGCCGCCGCCCTCGCCGACCGCGGCCTCGAGCCCCCGCTCCTGCGCTCGGGGAACGTCGACGGCGGGCACGACTGGAACGGCCGCGTGATGGAGCAATACCGGGACCGGATCTTCTACCGGCACTGAGAGCACCAGGCCGGTCTCACACCGGCTCGTCCGACAACCCCGCGAGATCCAGAGACGCCGCGATCCGCACCGCCACATCCTCCGCGTACATCGCGTCGGACCGCTCGAACGCGCTGCGCCCGGCCCCCCGCAGGAACGTCACCACACCCAGCGTCCGCCCCCGGCTGCGCAGCACCGCGCACAACGCGTGCACCGCGTCCGGCGGCCACTGCCGGGCCTGCGCCCACAGCCGGGCCTCCTCGGGCGACGCGGACCCCGCACTCGCCCGCAGCGCACCGACCCGCTCCACGCACTGCAGCGCCGGATGCCCCTCGGCATACCGCGCGGGCAGCCCCGCGTGGCCCGAGAGCTTGCTCGGCCCCGGCGCGCCGGACGGAGTGGCGGCGACCCGCACCAGCCGCACCGGCCCCTCGGTCTGCGCGTCGACCAGCGCGCCGCCCGCCACCCGGTCGATCAGCGCGTGGTCGGCGAACCCGGCCAGGGCGAAGTCCAGGTGGACCGTCGCCGCCTCCGCCGGGTCCTCGCACTCGGCGGCGGCCCGCGAGGCCCGGTGCAGCTGCTGCGTACGGAACCGCAGCAGCGACGCCTCCTGCTCGCTCTGCTTGGCCTCCGTCACATCCTGGAACAGCCACCCCACACCCAGCGGAACCGGTTCCTCAGCGAGCGGCGAGGCCAGCCGTACGAAGCCGCTGCGCCAGCACCGGCGCCGCTCCCCCTCCGGCATGCGCACACCCACCCACACCTCGGCGGGCGCGGGCGGCGCGCCCTCCGCCAGCACATGCTGCAGCGCGCTCTCCAGCTCCTCCACGCCCTGCGACAGCAGATCCCCGAGCGGCCGGCCGAGCACGGACGTACGCCCCGTGCCCAGTGCCTTGGCCGCGTGCGCGTTCACCACGGCCGGCCGCAGGTCCACATCCACGAGCACGACGCCCCAGCTGGCGTCCTCGAACAGCGCCTCGCTGAGCGCGATCGACCGCTCCAGATCGATCTGCGCGTGCACCTCGCTGAAGGCGCAGTACACGCCCGCGGGCTTCCCGTCGGGCCCTCGCACGGCCGCCGACTGGGTCCGTACGAGCACCCGCCCGCCGTCCTTCGTCAGCAGCGCGAACTCGTTCACCTGCCGGCCCGGGGCGTGCATCGCGGACAGCAGCCGGCTCTCGACCTCCTCGGCGTCCGCGCTGCGCACGGCCCATCCGGCCAGGCCCCGCCGCCCCACGGCCTCGTCCGCGCTCCAGCCGAGAATCCGCTCGGCCTCACGGTTCCAGTGCGTCACGACACCGTCGGCGTCGAAGGCACACAACGCCGCGTCCATCCCGTCCAGCAACGCGGCAAGCAGATCGGACCCGTCCGAGCCGTCCCGCTCGGGCTCTGGCTCGTCGGGCCCCAGTTCGTCGGTGGTCCCACTACGCCGGGAAGCACTCACCTGGACCCCCTGCAGGCTGCGTCCGCACGTACCGCACGTCGGTTCGCTACTTGCAATCATTCAACTGGAACGTGACCCAGCGCACACCGTGTTCCCACAACATTGAAGGAATCGTTGTACGAGGGCATTCCCCACGTCATCCGCCGACGAACCCCGTCTCCTCGGGCGCGGCCCGGAGTCAAGGTCTCAGAAAAACGGTTGATGCGAGGCCGATCCGTTTCTTAGGGTTCCAGGTACACGAGAAGGGAGGTGGTTCGGCAGATGTATGAGAACCGGACGCGTGAGGTGGCTGCGGGCTAGCGGCCCGTCACCACACACAGTGCGGTGCCGGACCAGCGCGTGAGCGAAGCGCGCAGCCGGCCCAATCTCCAGCAGTCACCCGACCCGCGAGCCGCCGGTACGTCCGGCCGGCCCTCCACAGGAGGACCAGGCTCGCGGGTCGTCTGCGTTCTGCGACTGCGTTCGTGTCAGTGGGCGATGTCGCCGTAGCCCTCGATGTCGCGGGGGTCGCGGGTGCCCGGGCCGACGTAGCGGGCCGAGGGGCGGACCAGGCGGCCGGTGCGCTTCTGCTCGAGGATGTGGGCGGACCAGCCGGCCGTGCGGGCGCAGGTGAACATGGACGTGAACATGTGCGCCGGGACCTCGGCGAAGTCCAGGACGATGGCCGCCCAGAACTCGACGTTCGTCGCGAGGACGCGGTCGGGGCGGCGGGCGTGGAGTTCCGCGAGGGCCGCCTTCTCCAGGGCCTCGGCGACCTCGAAGCGCGGGGCGCCCAGCTCACGGGCGGTGCGGCGCAGGACCCGGGCGCGGGGGTCCTCGGCGCGGTAGACGCGGTGGCCGAAGCCCATGAGGCGCTCGCCCTTGTCGAGGGCTTGTTTCACATAGGCCTCGGCGTCGCCCGTGCGTTCGATCTCCTCGATCATGCCGAGGACGCGGGAGGGGGCGCCGCCGTGCAGCGGGCCGGACATGGCTCCCACGGCGCCGGAGAGGGCCGCCGCCACGTCCGCGCCCGTGGACGCGATGACCCGGGCCGTGAACGTGGACGCGTTCATGCCGTGCTCGGCCGCGCTCGTCCAGTACGCGTCCACCGCCGCCACGTGCTTGGGGTCCGGCTCGCCGCGCCAGCGGATCATGAAGCGCTCGACGACGGACTGCGCCTTGTCGATCTCCCGCTGCGGGACCATGGGCAGGCCCTGGCCGCGGGCCGACTGGGCGACGTAGGAGAGGGCCATGACGGCGGCGCGGGCCAGGTCGGCGCGGGCCTGCTCCTCGTCGATGTCGAGGAGCGGCTTGAGGCCCCAGACCGGGGCCAGCATGGCCAGGGCCGACTGGACGTCGACGCGGATGTCACCGGAGTGGACCGGGATGGGGAACGGCTCGGCGGGCGGCAGGCCGGGGTTGAAGGCGCCGTCGACGAGCAGGCCCCAGACGTTGCCGAAGGAGACATGCCCGACGAGGTCCTCGATGTCGACGCCCCGGTACCGGAGTGCGCCGCCCTCCTTATCCGGTTCGGCGATCTCCGTCTCGAACGCGACTACTCCCTCGAGCCCGGGTACGAAGTCGGACATCAGGCGGCTCCTCGTGATGTAAGTGACAGATGGTGTCTGGTGGGGTGAGACGGGTGAACCATGTGTCAGTCAGCTTGCGAAGCGGGCGGCCGTCCGGAGGATCCACGGTCGTCGCGGCGACTCGCGGCCCTGGCCGGTCTCCCCTGTGATGCCCCGTGCGGCTGGCGGTCACCCAACCGGATCGGCATCAGAACGATATCCCCGAGTGCCACCTTTGGGGAGGGTTCACGGCACTCAGTGCCACGCAGTGACGAAGGACACCGTCCATACGGCAAGATGACCGGGTGACCGACCGCGACGCCGTCCCCTTCGATCTGGCCTCGATGCGCAAGCAGTACCGGGCCGAGGGGCTCTCCGAGACCGAGCTGGCCGCCACGCCCGTCGAGCAGTTCGCGCGCTGGTTCAAGCAGGCCGCGACGGACGGCGGGCTGTTCGAGCCGAACGCCATGGTCGTCTCTACGGCCGACGCCGAGGGGCGGATCAGCGCCCGTACGGTTCTGCTGAAGCACTTCGACGAGCAGGGCTTCGTCTTCTACACGAACTACGACTCCCGCAAGGCCCGTGACCTGGCGGAGAACCCGTACGTCTCGCTGCTCTTCCCCTGGCACCCGATGGCCCGGCAGGTCCTCGTCACCGGTGTCGCGCGGCGCACCGGCCGGGACGAGACGGCGGCGTACTTCCGGACCCGGCCGCACGGCTCACAGCTGGGCGCGTGGGCCAGCGCGCAGTCCTCCGTGATCTCCACCCGCGCCGACCTCGACGACGCGTACGCCGAACTGGCCGCCCGCTATCCGGAGGGCGAGCAGGTGCCCGTGCCCCCGCACTGGGGCGGCTTCCGGGTGGCCCCGCAGGCGGTGGAGTTCTGGCAGGGCCGGGAGAACCGGCTGCATGACCGGTTGCGGTATGTGGAGCAGGCGGATGGGAGCTGGCGGGTGGAGCGGCTCAGTCCGTGAACAGGAAGGGGCGGCCCTCCGGCCTCCGGCGAGCCGCCCCTTCCTGTTCACTTCTTGACGTAGAGCTGCTGGTAGAGCATGGGCACGTCGACCGTCCGGTAGACCGAGCGGCACAGGTACGCGCTCCACCGGCCCGCGGCGACTCCCTTGTCTCCCTCGGCCCGGCACATGGCCTCTGTGCCCAGCCACTCGGCCTCCTTGACGTAGCCCTGCGGCGGGTTGAAGCCCTCGGGCAGGCGCTGGGCGGGGCCGCAGTCCGCGAAGGGCGCGGCGCTGCCCCGGCAGACCATCAGGTTCGGCGTGCCGACGTACTCCCTGTTGACCGGCGTCGCGCCGGCACCGCAATGGGTGGCGACCTTGGTCGAGGGCAACGGGAAGACGCCGGACATCGGCTGGATCAGCAGGGAGTAGCACTCCGGGCCGGCGCCGCGCAGTTCGCCCTGGAGCAGGCTCTTGCCGTCCACCGGGCGGATCACGCCCGAGGCGCTGCCCGCCCCGTGCTTCACGGACCAGGCGCCGTCCGCCGCGGTGGCGGAGGGCGCGGCGGCGAGCAGGGTGAGGGCGCCCGCGAAGAGGGCACCGGCGGCCGTGGCGATACGTCGCATCAGGATCGTCCTTTCAGGACAGGGATGGAGGGGTGTGCGTCGGGGCCGAGCATCTGGGTCGAGGACAGGACCCGGTAGAGGTCGTCGGTGCGGGCCAGTTCCTCATGGGTGCCGGAGGCGCGGACCCGGCCCTGGTCGAGGACCAGGATCTGGTGCGCCCCGGTGACGGTGGACAGCCGGTGGGCCACCACCAGCACCGTGGTCGTCCGGGAGATCTCGGCGATGGCGTCGCGCAGCTCGAGTTCGTTGAGGGCGTCGAGCTGGCTGGTCGCCTCGTCGAGCAGCAGCAGGCGGGGGCGGCGCAGCAGCGCGCGGGCGATGGCGACGCGCTGGCGCTGTCCGCCGGAGAGGGTGGTGCCGCGGTGGCCGACGGGGGTGTCGAGGCCCTTCGGCAACTGGTCCACGAGAGCGGACAGGCGCGCGGTGGCGACGGCTCGTTCGAGCTCCTCCTCGGTGGCGTCGGAGGCGGCGAGGAGCAGGTTGTCCCTGAGGGTCCCGGCGAGGACGGGGGCGTCCTGTTCCACCAGGCCGATGGCGCGGCGCAGTTCGGGCAGCGGCCAGTCGCGCACGTCCCGGCCGTCGACCTCGATGCTGCCGGCGTCTGCTTCGTAGAACCTCTCCAGCAGGGCGAACAGGGTGCTCTTGCCCACGCCGGAAGGGCCGACCACGGCGGTCAGGCCGTTGGACGGCACGTCGAAGGAGAGGCCGTCCAGGACCGCAGGGCCGGTCTCGTCGTACCGGAAGGCGATGTCGCGGAACCGTACGGCGGCTCCGCTCGGCCGCGCGTCGTCGTCGGTCCTGGCGCGGCCGTGGGCGGTGGGGGTCGCGGCGGGCCCGTGGGAGGGTTCCTGGGCCATGTCCTCCAGTTCGCCCATGCGGCGCACGGCGGCCATGCCGATCTGGAGGCCGGTGACACCGGAGACCAGTTGGTGGATCGGCGCCACCAGGTAGAAGAGGTAGAGCAGGAAGGCGATCAACGAGGAGACGGGCAGGGTGCCGTCGGCGACGCGGGTGCCGCCCACGCCGAGCACCGAAAGGAACGACAGCTGGATCGCGAGGCCGCTCGCGACACCGGCGATGGCGCCCCAGCGGGCCGCGAGCACCCCGCGCTGCCAGGCCCGTGCGGCGGCGTCGTTCAGCACCGCCGCCTCGTGGTCCTCGGCGCCGGCGGCCTTGACCGTGCGGAAGGCGCCCAGGACCCGTTCGAGGCCGGCGCCGAGTTCGCCGAGGGCCTCCTGGGCCTGGCGGCCGGCCCGGCCGATCCTCGGCATCACGAGCAGGGAGCAGCAGCCGATCAGGACGACCACGCCGAGGACCACCAGGAACAGCACGAGGTCGAGCCGGGCCATCAGGACGAGCATGCCGATCAGGGAGACGGTGCCGACGCCGACCTCCACCAGATGGCTGGTGGCGGCCGAGCGCAGCAAGGTGGTGTCGGCCGTGACCCGGGAGATGAGGTCGCCCGGCTGCTGCCGGTCCAGGCTGTCCACGCGCAGCCGCAGCAGCCGGGCGATGAGGCCGCGGCGCGCGGTGAGGACGACGCCCTCCGCCGCGCGTTCCATGAGGAAGCGGCCGAAGGCGCCGACAACCGCCCCGCCGAGCACCAGCAGGGCCAGCAGCAGGACCGGCCGCACCATGCTGTCGCCGACGGCCAGGGCGTCCACCACCGACTTGGCCACGAGGGGCTGGGCGAGTTCGGTCAGGGCACCCGCTGTCGTGAGCGCCGCGCCGAAGGCCAGCGTGCCTCGGTGCGGCCGGGCATGGACGAGGAGCTGTCGGAAGGACGAGTCGTGGGCAGCGGTCGTCACGGCGGGTGGGGTCCTTGTCGTCCGGTGGCGGTGGCCGTACGTCAGCCCAGGCGAAGGGCGTTGAGTACGTCCGGGTAGGTGTGGAACAGGCGGGTGCCCGTGCGTCGCAGGACCACGAAGGTCACGAGCAGGCCGTAGCCGAGCCCCGCGGGCAGCAGCAGCCAGGCGGAGCCCGTGTCGTGCAGCAGGACCGCGCCCACCACCAGGGGGGTGGTGGCCAGGGGGCCGGCGATCGAGGCGACGAAGTTCATCAGGTGGTAGGTGCCGCCCTGTCCGGGCACCCCGGCGAGGATCGAGTCGTGCTCGAACGCGTAGGGCCAGCGGACGCTGATGACCGCGCCCATGGAGAAGGTCACGCCGAGCAGCGCGTAGATCAGGCCCAGGACTTCGGGGATCTGCGCCGTCGTCCCGGTGGCCAGTCCGGTCACGACGGTGATCGCGGTCAGCCAGGGCACGGCCACGAGGAGCTGGGCGAGGAAGCGGCCGGTCACCTCGGCGCGGGCGTGGGCGACGCTGCGGGTGGTGGCAACGTTCGTCCAGACGGCGGAACCGTCCATGGTGAACAGCATCGACGGGGAGCTCAGCGCGAACACCCAGGCCCCGCCCAGGGCGGCGTACGGATTCTTGACGGCCACCGCCACCAGGACGAGCGGGAAGATCGAGGAGTAGGCCAGCGAGGTGACCATCAGCATGCGGTGCCTGGGTGCCCGGGCGAAGGAGCGCAGCTGGTGGTGGGTGATGAGGAGGGTGCGGCTGCGGGAGGTCAGCCGGGCCAGGACGCCCGCGCCGGTGGAGCGGGAGCGGGCCGACTGGGCGGTGGACCGGTCGCTGGTGGTCATGAGCCGCACCAGGGAGTGGTGCCACCACCCCATCAGGAGCAGGATCAGCAGGGCGGTCGCGCCGAGTTCGGCAAGGGCGACGCCGTACCGGCCCTCGGTGGCGGCGTGCGGCGCGTCGGCGAGCCAGCCCGGGGGCGTCCGGCGGAGCACCTCGGACACGACGGGCGGGACGCTCGGCTCGGGCGTTCCCGCCGACGAGAGCAGCAGGTACGCGGTGAAGGAGACGACGGCGACGAGCAGTCCGCCCATGGCCGCGACGTCCTTGCCGCGTCGGCTGGTCAGGGCACGCGCGTAGGCGGCGATGACGGCCCGGGAGGTGACCACGCACAGCAGCAGGGCGAGCAGCGCGGCCGGGAGGGCGACCGCGAGGGCGGCGCCCGTGCCGGTCACGGCGGCCGTGGCGCCGGCGAGTACCACCAGGGTGACCAGCGGGCCGGGGCCGACCAGTGCGGCGGCGGTGGAACCGATGATGAGCGGCCGGGGGCGCAGCGGGAGTACGGCGAGCCGGGTGGGGTCGGCGCTCTCGTCCCCCGCCCCGGAGCCCGCGGAGAGCGGCAGCACGACCCAGCCGATCAGCAGACCGGCGTAGGTGAGGACGACGAGGTCGGCCGCGCCGGGTTCGCCGTGCCGCTGGGCGAGTTGGGCGGCGGTGAGACCGGCGGTGGTCAGTGCCGCCAGCACGCCGATGACGAAACCGGTGGCCCGGGAGGGGCTGCGACGCAGGCTTCCCCTGAGCAGGGCCAGTTTCAGGCGGACGAAGAGCCCAACCACTGGAGCGCCCCCTTCCCCTTGGTCGTGCCGGTGGTGCGGGGCGAGCCGACGAGGTCCATGAAGGCGTCGTTGAGGCTGCGTCCGCCGCGCACCTCGTCGAGGGTTCCGGTGATGACGATCCGGCCGTCCGCCATGATCGCCACATGGCTGCACAGTGCTTGGACCAGTTCCATCACATGGCTGGAGAAGACCACGGTGGAGCCGGACTCGGTGTAGCTGCGGAGCACTTCGCGGATGGTCTGCGCGGAGACGGGGTCGACGCTCTCGAAGGGTTCGTCGAGGAACAGCACCGGCGGGTTGTGCAGCAGGGCCGCCGCCAGGCCGATCTTCTTGCGCATACCGGTCGAGTAGTCGACCACCAGTTTGTCCGCCGCCTCGGTCAGGCCCAGGACGTCGAGCAGCTGGTCGGCACGCTCGTCCGTCTCGGCTCCGGACAGGCCGCGCAACCGGCCGGTGTAGGCCAGCAGTTCCCGTCCGCCGAGGCGCTCGAAGAGCCTCAGGCCCTCGGGGAGGATGCCGATGCGTTCCTTGGCCTCGTACGGGTTCTGCCAGACGTCGTGGCCGGCGACGGTGACGGTGCCCGCGTCCGGGCGCAGCAGGCCGGTGATCATGGAGAGGCTGGTGGTTTTGCCCGCCCCGTTGGGGCCGACGAGGCCGTAGAAACTGCCTCTGGGGACGGTCAGTTCGACGCCGTCGACGGCGACCTTGTCCTCGAATGCCTTCCGCAGGCCGCGCACCTCGACGGCGGCTGACGATGTCACGGTGTCACTCCTTTCTCTGCCCGCTGCGGGGCGGGCGGCCCGTTGTGGGGGGGGATGGGGGCGGTCACGGGCTGGGTACCGCCGGGGAACCGAGGCTTCTGAAGGGGGCCGAGGCGTCGATGCCGGCCGTGTGGCAGACCTCGGCGAGCACGGTGGCCAGGGCCGTGCGGGACTGGGGTGCGGCCGGGTCGAAGCCCTCGTGCGCGGCCCGTACGGCGGCCTCGGCCAGGGCGTTCGCGCGGTGCTGTCCGAAGCTCATGGTGGCCATGCCGGGCCGGGTGTCGTCGGGCTCCCAGGCGATGGCGGCACCGGGAGCGAGGCGGTGGGTGAACGCGGAGGTGCCGGGGGCGATGCCGGGGAGGTCGCGGACGGTGGCGGCCACGGTGTGGCAGGCGGCCCAGGACCGGCGGCCGAGGTAGACGACGAGGGCGTCCCTGCGCGGGTAGAGCGACGGGGAGGACAGCGCCTTGGCGTGGTAGGTCGCGCCGGTGTCCTCGAGGACCTCCAGGACGGCGGCCCACACCGGTGCGGCGAGTCGCGGGTCGGTCAAGTGGACGTACACGCGCAGGAGTTGATCGTCGCTCGTGGGCTCGTTGCTGCCGCAGACGTAGAAGAAACCGGGTGAGAGGGCGGGACGGGCGGACGCCACGGCGACGGTGGTGGCGGGGGCCTCGGGACCGGAGACGGCCTCGGGCGGCACCATGACGCGGACGCCGTTGAGGTCGACGAGGACGCCGGGGGCGAGGTCGGGCGTCGTCCGGCGCGGGGGAAGGAGGGTCGCGGGCCTGCGGACCGTCCGGTGCGGGACCGCTGCGCGGAGTTCCTGCTCGAGGGCCGGGTCGCGCAGGCTCAGCCGGGTCTTCTCACCGTGCGGGCGGCCGCTGTGCACCACGTCGTAGAGCAGGGCGGCGAGCCGTGGACGGAGCTCGTCCGGCTCTCCCGGTTCCGTGGTGTGCCCGCCCGCCGAGGCGGTGCGCAGGTCGGCGGAGATCCGGATGCCGAGGAGCGCGTCGAGGAGTTCCGGGGCGGTGTGCGGCCGGGCGGGAGTGGATGCGGGTGCCGTCACGAGGTCTCTCCGAGGCCGAGGGTGGTGGTGAAACGGGCCGGCGCGATCAGCGCGGTGCGTCCGATGCCGGCGGCGGCCCGTTCGATGGCGCGCAGGTGGTTGGCGCGGGCGGCGCCGGCCAGCAGCCGGTCCAGGAGGTGCCAGCCCGCGAAGCCGGTGGCGCGGTGTGCCAGGCCGGGGTCGACGCGGGGGCGGGCCTGGCGGTACCCGGCCCAGAACGCCTCGATGACCGGGCGTACGCGCAGCAGGTTGGAGCGGCCCCGGTGGAGCACGGTCTTGCGGCTCATGCCCGCCTGGGAGAACGCCTCCGCGCCGGACAGCGGGTCGGCGTCCTGCTGTGCGCTGCCGCCCCGGTGCATGACGATGTCCAGGACGGACCGGTGCAGCCACTCCCCCACGAAGCCGCCGATGTCGCGGGCCGCGTCACCGGCACGGAACTCCTCCCAGTCGGCGACCAACAGTCGGGGGCGGCCGGGGTCGGCAGTGGTGTCGGTCTTGGTGCCGGTTTCGGCGGTGGTGCCGGTGGTCACCAGGAACTGGTCCATGCGCAGGTCGCAGTGGGCGGGCACCTTGGGTGCCGTGCGCTCGGCCTCCAGCAGGGCGGTGACGGCGGCGATCAGTGACGCGTCGTTCTGGAGCAGCTGCCAGGTCTGGAGTTCGGCGCTGCTGGCCTCCTCGTACATCGGCAGGGGCAGTGCCTCGAGGAGACCGAGGGAGGGCAGTGGCGGGGTGGACGTGTCGAGTGCGCGGACGGCCTGGCCGTCCCGACCGTTCCCGCCGCCGGTCCCGCAGGGCAGGGCGGTGGCGTGCAGCAGGCCCAGGGCCTTGCCGGCCTGGGCGGCCAGGTCCGGGCCGAAGGTCTGGTCCAGCATCAACTCCGTGCCGTTGCGGGCCCCTTCGAGGTACTCGAAGGCCAGCAGGCCGCCTTCCTCGTCGCTGCCCAGCAGCCGGGGGCCGCGCATGGCCCGTTCGGGTCCGGTGGCCGTGAGGGCCTCGAAGGCGAGAGCACGGTCCATGCGCCGCCGTACGTCCTCGGCGGGCCCGGTGAGCCGCTTGACGAACACGGCGGTCCCGGACGCGGTGGTGCCCGCCCAGGTGTCGTTGCGGCCGGGCAGGGCGGAGAGGGTGGCCGGGTCGAAGGGGCCCAGTCCCAGGCGCACCAGCAGGGCCTCCACCTCTGGTGCGTCCGCCAGGGGGATCGGAAGGAAGCGCAGCAGCGTGGTCACGGTGTCACCTCGGGGTCGCTGGTCCGACCGGTGAGCACACCGATGAGACCGGGGTCGGGCAGGATCGCGGCACAGGCGCGGGCCACCTCGGCGGGCGTCAGGTTCCGTACGGCTTCGGTGAACGCGGCCGTGTGACCGGTGTCGAGGCCCAGGAGTTCCCAGGCGGCGATCCGGTCGGCGAGGTGCGTCTGCGTCTCGAAGATGCCGTGCAGCTGGCCGTCGGCGAACCGCCGTGCGGCCTCGACCTCCTGGGCCGTGGGCGGTGCGGCGGTCAGCCGCAGGATCTCCGCGCGCACGGCGAGCGCCGCGCGGGCGGCCCCGCTCGCGGGCGGCTGCGCGGTGACGAACAGGCGCGGTGCCCCGTACGCGGTGTCCCGCCCGGCGAAGACCGGAAAGCCGAGCGGCGCCTCGGGCGTGGTCAGCCGGGTCAGCCGCGCGGACGGGTGCCCGCTGCCGAGCACGACGGCCGCGAGGTAGCGGGCCGCGAGGTCACGGGCGGAGGCCTGCCGGGCGGGGTAGGGCCGTTCCCGGGCCGTCCAGATCAGCCGGGGCGGGCCCGGGACGGGCAGGTGGAGGAGCTTGGGGCGGGTGAGCGGTGCCGGGGTGGTGGGCGGCGGAACGGGGACGGCGGCCGCCCCTTCCGGTGCGGCTCCGTCCGGTGCCGTGTCGGGAGCGCCAGGGGCGAGAGCCGCCAGCGTCCGCGCCGCCACGCTCTCCTCCGCGATGTCCCCTACGAGCACGACCAGCCCGTTCGCCCAAGGCCCGGGCCCGTCCGCGTCCGCCGTGAGGGCCTCGGCGGGCAGCGGGGGGCCCAGCGGCGGGACGGGGCGGCCGGCCAGGAGGTGGGGCAGTACGTGGTCCAGCAGGCCTGCCTCGGTGCGGTGGGCGGTGTGCAGTGCCGAGGCGGCGGTGGGGGCGGCGGCCGCCAGTTCGTCCTTGTCCACAGGAGCGCTGACGAGTTCGCCGAGGAGGGCGGGCCAGTGCGGGGACACCTCGGTGGTGAACCAGCCGTCCAGGTGGACCCGGCCGCCCTCGACGCGGACGGTGTGCCCACCGGTGGCGAACAGCGGCTGCGCCTGCCAGCGCGCGCCGAGGACATGGGAGTGGACGTGCAGCAGCGCCGCGCTGAGACCGGGCTGCGGGGTCAGGCGCAGACGTACCTCGCACAAGGGCGCGCGCGCGTCCCGTACCGCCACCACGCGCCAGCGGTCCGTGCCCGGCTGTCCGAGCGCCGTGTGCGCGCTCAGGCCCAGCGGTCGAGATGGCCCTGCGGCGGGCACCTCGCGGGGGCCCTCGGGGGCCGGGCCCGGGGCGGAAGGGCCGGCGGGTGTGGTGTCGAGCAGCGGGGCGACGGCCGTGCGGGCGGGGGCGGGCTCGGTGACGAGGACGGCACGGTGTGCGGCGAGCAGGCCACGCGCGGCGGCCGCGACCCGCGCCGCGCCGATCTCGCCGACGTGTGCGGGCAGTTCGTCGTGGAGCTCCGCCCGGCCGAAGAGGAGTTCCAGCCGTCCGAGCCCGCGGGCGCGGGCCGTCGGCCCGTGGCCGTCCCGGCGCAGCCCGGCGGCCACCCGTCGCGCGGCCAGGGCCACCTCGGTGCCGGGCAGCCCGTGGGCCGCCGCTTCGAGGGCGCGGTCGAGGTGGCGGAGGGTCTCTTCCGGTGCGCCGTCGCCGGGGTGGTGGAGCGTGACGGTGAGCGTGTCGGGCGTCCAGGCGTCCAGCGGTCCGAAGAACCCGCACGCGGCGGAGTAAAGCCGGTCGGCGGGCACGGAACGCGAGGTGCCGCCCAGCAGTTCGGCGAGCACCAGGTGGGCCAGATACTCCTCCAGCCCGGCCGAGGGGTCCTCGAGGCGGTAGCCGACGGCGACGGCTCCGGAGCCGGGCGGCAGCCCGGGGAAGCGCCGTACGCGCACGCGGTCCCCGGTGAGGTCCGGCTCGGTGAGCACGGGCGGGCCGGGCACCGGCCGGGGGGCGATGTCCTCGAAGTGCCGGGTGACCAGCCGCTCGACGCGGCGGGCGTCGCCGCCGCCGGAGACGGTCAGGACGGCGTTGCCGGGTCCGTAGTGCAGCCGGAAGAACTCCTCGCAGTCCGCGACCGTGACACCGGCCAGCGCGCTGATGTCCCCGTAACCGTCATGGGCGTTGGGGTGGGTGTCGAAGAGCAGGGCGGGCAGCAGCGGCCAGGGGAAGCCGCCGAGCGGTGCCTCGTGCACGGCCTGCCTGATCTCCCCCTCGACGCCGGTCAGTTGCTCGGCGAGGCCGGAAGGGGTGAAGCGCGGGGCCCGCATCCGGTCCGCCTCGGCGAACAGCGCCCGCTCCAGCGCCGGTGCGGGGACGGTGTGGAAGTAGTCGGTGTAGTCCTGGTGGGTGGTGCCGCTCGCCTCCCCGCCGGCCGCCAGCACCTCGGCGAGATAGCCCCGGGCGGGGAAGTGCTCGCTGCCGTCGAACATGAGGTGCTCGAAGAGGTGGGCGAATCCGGCCCGCCCGGGCGGCTCGGACCGGTAGCCGACGCCGTAGTGCACGGCGATTCCGGCGAGCGGCCCCGCGTCGGTGGGGTCCACCACCACCCGCAGGCCGTTGGCCAGCGTGAACCTGCGGATCACCGGGCGTCACCGGCCCGCACGAGACGCGCGGCCAGGTGGACGTACACGCCGACGGCACCGCTCTTCGCGTCGCTGTAGGCGAGCGTGTCGTGGGCGTGCAGGGCGATGCGCAGGGCGGCCCAGCGGCGGCCCTGCGCATCGCCCGGACCACGCCCGTATCCCTCGGCCAGGGCGCCGAGGAGCCGCTGCCACTCGGTGGGGTCGCCGCCGTGTGCCCAGCGCATTTCGGCCAGTTCGCCGGTGATCCAGCCGAGGTCGAACGGCCAGGGTGCGAGGCAGAGGTCCTCGCCGGTGAGCAGGACGGCGGCGCCGTCGCGCGGGTCGAGCACCAGGGAGCCGAGGCCCGGGGCGCCGTGGCTGAGCACCGGGGGGAGCAGCGGGTCTCGGTCGTCGCCGGCACCGGCCCGCCCGTCCCCGCCGGCGCCCAGCGCCCGCGCACACCAGTCGCGGAGAACGTCGTGTACGCCGTCATGCGCGGCGAAGGCCGCCGCCCCGGTGCCTTCGGTGAGCCAGCCCCACAGCCGCAGGAGTCCCCGGGCGGGCCCCGGTTCCAGGGCCGTGGCGGGCACGGGGGCGCGGTGCAGGGCGGCGAGCAACGCGCCGGTGCCGCGCAGGGCACGCCGGAGAGCCGGCGCACCGCCGGGGACCGCCGAGGGGCCGCCGATGAGCAGGTAGTGGGCGACGGACTCGTGATGACCGGCCGGGTAGCGTCGACCGGCCTCGGTCTCCGTGCCGACCACGAGACGGACCCCTTCGTGCTCGCCGATGTCCTCGCACAGACGGCGCAGGTCGTCGGTGGCGGGCCGGAAGGGGGCGGGGGCCGCCGGGCCGGGGGCGCGCAGCCACTCGTAGCCGCCGGGCACGGAGCGCACCTCGGTGGTCAGCAGGCCGGTGCCGTACGAGGTCACGGGAGCAGCGGAGGGGGTCACACCGGTCGCGGGGTTCACCGACGGGTTCATAGCGGGCGCCGGCCCCTGGTCCCGGCTTCGGCGCCGGTCCTGGTCTCGGTCTCGGTCTCGGCGCCGGTCCTGGTCTCGGCCCCGGTCCTGGCCTCGGCCCCGGTCCTGGCCTCGGTCTCAGCGCCGGTCCCAGCCCCGACCCCGGCCCCCGCACGTGCGACGCGGCAGCGTTCCAGTCGGATCAGCAGGTCGGGGAGCATCCCGGGGGCCCAGCTGTCCATGCGGCCGGTGGTCTGGCTGCGGCCGGGCACGGGCGGCAGGACGACCACGTTGGGGCGGGCCTTCAGCGCCTCGGTGTGCATCCGGTAGGCGTGGCTGCCGGCCCCGCCGGGCGGCAGGGCGGGCGCGAGGCCGACGGGGACCCGGGTGCACTGCGCGGTGAGCAGGGCGGGGCTGTCGGCGAGGCCCTGCGCGAAGCGTGCGGTGAAGGCGAGGGTCGCCGGGTAGACGACCACGGCCTCGGCCCACTCGCCCAGTTCGACGTGGCGCACGGACACCGTCGGTTCGTCGGGCCAGCTGTCCCGGAGCGCCACGCGTCCTGTGATGCCGGTGACGGCCTGGAGCGTGACGAACCGCTCGGCGCTGCGCGTGAGGACGACCTGGGTCTCCAGGTCGGGATGGGTGGCGCTGAGCCAGCCCAGCCAGCCCGGCAGATCGAGGGCGGAGACCGAGCCGGTGCCGATGAGCAGCAGACGGCGTACGTTCAGCAGGGGTGCGGCCGGTGTCATCACTTCCTGGGTCATGGTCTGCTCCGTCACCAGGCGTTGCCGCTGAACAGGCGGTCCAGGTCGCTCAGGACAGCACGGGGCCCCCATCGCATGGCGACGCCGGCACAGTTGAGGACGACCTCGTCGACCCCGGCGTCGTGGAAGGCGGCCACGCCCGCGCCGATCTCGTCGGCGTCCCCGGCGAGCATGCCGCCGGAGCGCAGCAGTCCGCGCGCGATGCCGTCGTGGTCGGTGTCGCGCACCTGGACGCCCGCGCGCTGGAGCATGTCCCGGTAGTGCGGGCCCTCGAAGTGGCCGGAGCTGCCCTGGGCGAGGGTGGCGACCAGGTCGCGGTCGTCGGCCGCCGCGGCGGTGGCGACGAACGTGACGACACGGGGCATCGGCCGGCCCGCGGCCTCGGCGCCCTCGCGCAGCGCGGGTACCAGCACGTCACGGACGTATCCGGGCGGTGTCAGCCAGGTGATGGCCACGTCGGCGCTCTCACCGGCGAGCCGGGCCATGCCGGGGCGCAGCACGCCGAGCCCGATGTCCACGTTCGGCGCGGGCACCTGCGGCAGGGCGCCGGTGTACGAGAAGTAGGTGCCCCGGTGGTCGACTTCGCCGCCCTGGAGCAGGGCACGGACCAGGGTGAGGTATTCGCGGGACGCGGTGAGCGGGCTGGCGTACGGCTCGCCCAGGATCGAGGCCTGGAAGGAGCGGGCGCCTGGGCCGAATCCGGCGACGACCGGGTGCCCGGAGGAGGCGGCGAGGGTACGGGCCTCCAGCGCGGCGAGCAGCGGATGGCGCAGCGCCATCAGGGAGACGCCGATCCCGAAGGGCATCCGCATGCCCATGCCGCCGAGCTGGGTGAAGATCTGGTGCTGCTCGGTGGACGAGCCCTGCCCCTGCCAGAGGGCGTGGGCGCCCCGCCACTGGACGAACGCCCCGAAGGGCGCGGCCTGTTCGGCGCGCGCGGGGACGAACGGCAGGAGGACGGAAACTTGTCGGCTCATCGCTGCGGGCTCCGCTGGTTCGTGGGTGAGACCGGCGCACGGCGGCCGCGAGGGGGTCACCCTAGGGCTGCTTGGCGCACAATGGGACGGGGCCCGAGGCGAGGGATCCGCCGGATCGCTCGGGGCCCACGCGGACGGTCCTGGACGCACGAGCCGCGTCCAGGACCGTCGTGGTGCGGCCGCTAAAGGCGGCCCGACCGTCCGCCGCTGGGCGGGACGGTGTGCTGACCGTGGTTCAGCAGCTGTGCTTCGCGGTGAGCGAGACGCTCGCGACGGAGACCTTCGTGTAGACGATGGTGACGGTCGGCGTGGCGGCCGGGGCCTCGATGGACGCCTCGATGTTCAGCTCCGCAGCCTCGGTGTAGGCCTCGAAACCGCCGACGAGCTCCATCATCTCGATGTCGTTCTGCATTTCCGCACTCTCCTAGAGTGTTACGTGAAATCGCCGCCGAAAATGGCAGCGAGCAGCGAATTCGGAACTTGTGGTCCGTCATTCGTTGCGCTGTTGAGGACGTCTAAGTCTGAACCCACGATTCGACCCCTGGCCATTGTCCTTTGGGGAGGTGACCCCAAGGTCAGTTCAGCCCGGGCAGATCAGATCGTGATGCAGATTCACCAGCAGCGCGGCCTCCAGCCGCGATGCCACTTTCAGCTTCTCGACGACGCTCGCCACGTGCGCCTTTACCGTGCGTTCGGCGATGCCGAGCCGGCGGGCGATGGTGCGGTTGGGCAGCGCGACGGCCACCAGATGGAGCACTTCGCGCTCCCTGTCGGTCAGCTTCGACACACCGGAGGCGTCGAAACTGAGGGCGCTCAGCCCCTCGCACCCGCACGATGCGGTCGTGCTGTCCGCGGCGGCGATGAGCTGGTCAGGCCCGGCCGTCGCGTCTGTGGCTTCCGTCAGTAAGAACCCCACGTGTTTACACAACCTCCCCCATTTGCATATGCCATGGGGGACTCTAGATCAATTCTTTACCGATCGTCCACCTTGAAAAACCGGACAACCCGGGAACGCATGGGTCAACCACCCCAGGCCGGTCACGCGGGGGCGTCGGCCCTCTCGTAGACGGACACATGACGGAAGCTCCGGGCCGTGTACGGGTTGCGCTCCCAGTCCTCCCAGCGGTCCACCAGGCGCAGTCCGGCCAGCTCGGCCAGGAGATCGAGCTCGAACGGGAAGGCGTAGCGCAGGACATGATGCTTGGTCTCAGGCCGGCCGCCGTCGATGATCGTGTGCGTCGCGTACATGAGTTGGTGCGAGCGGTCGACCTGGAGGGTGTCGAGCATCACCGCCCCGTCGTCGAGGTGCCGCATGGAGAACTCCGGCTTCTCCATGCCGTGGTAAGGCGTCGGGTCAAATGCCTCGAGGACGAACTTTCCGTCCGCGAGGAGCTGTTCGCGCACCATGCGCAGGCAGGAGATCTGCTGCTCCCGGGTCGTCGCCACGAAGAAGGTGTTCAGCACGACCGTGACGACGTCGAAGGTGTGGCCGGTCCCGGTCTCGGTGAAGTCGCCCTCGATCGCGGTCACTTCGCCCTTCTCGTCGCGCTCCCGCAGGACGGCGAGCATGGCCTCGGAGCCGTCGATGCCATGGACCTGGAAGCCGCGTGCGGCGAGCGGCAGAGCGATCCGCCCGTTGCCCACGCCGAGTTCGAGGACTCGGCCACCCGCCGGAGCCAGGGAGGCGATGAGATCGACAGCGAGAGAAGTGTCGAATTCGATCGGATACATCTGGTCGTAGACACTGGCGAGTTTCTCGTCGTAATGCACGTTGCCTAGGGACATGAAGGAAACCTCCGAGTCGGTTGGGTGCGCTCCCGGGATTGCGAGCGTCGCCTGGGAATCCGGCCACAGGGACAGGGCTCAGCGACGGGAGCCGATCGATCTTAACCGTCCCGTACGGAAAGGGGGTGCCGTTTATGACGGAAGGGAAATGTTCTTCCGTGAGCGGGGCCCGGAGCCGGACGGCCCTCTCAGTCCAGTGCCGCGTCCAGCAGTGCCGCCCACTGGACGACGACCCGCTCCCGGCGTGCCCGGTCGTCGGTGAGGAGGTTGGCGAGGCCGAGGCCTCGGGCCATGTCGAGGAGGCCCTGGACCGTTTCGCGGACGCCGGGGAGGGATTCGTCGGCGGCGAGGAGGTCGACCGCTATGCGGTGGGTCTCGCGGCCCACGCGGGATTCGAGTTCGGTGACGCGGGGGCGGAGCTGGTCCTCGTTGGAGGCGGCTACCCAGAGGTGGAGGGCGGCGCGGAAGAGGGGGCCGGTGTAGAGGTCGACCAGGGCGGCGACGACCGCGTGGCGGTCTCCGGACGCGCCCTCGGGGAAGAGGGCGCGCAGGGCCGTGGAGCGTTCTTCGGCGACGTATTCGACGGCCGCCGTGAAGAGGTCCTCGCGGGTCGGGAAGTGGTGCTGGGCGGCGCCGCGGGAGACGCCGGCGCGTTCGGCGACGACCGACACCGTGGAGCCGGCCCAGCCGTGTGCGGCGAGGCAGGCCACGGCGGCTTCCAGGAGCCGCTGCCGGGTGGCGCGGCTGCGGTCCTGCTTGGGGACCCGCTCCGCACGGTCGACCGTGCTCACACCACCCATGCCGCATCCCGTCGTTCGAGGAAGGCCGTCATCCCCTCGCGGGCCTGCGCGGAGGAGAACAGCCGGGCCGAGAGCGCGGTCAGGTCGGCCGCGTCCCGGTCGAAGGCTTCCAGCACCCTAGCCGTGAGCAGCCGTTTCGTCTCGGCCAGGGCGTCGGGGGCGGATTTGCGCAGGCCGTCCAGGATGGGGGCGAGGGCTCCGTCGACCTCATCGGCGTGTGTGGTGAGCAGGCCCGTGCGCTGTGCCTCCGCCGCGTCGAAGCGTTCGCCGGTGAGGTAGTAGCGGGCCAGGGCGCGCGGGTCGGTGCGTGGGAGCAGGGGCAGGGAGATGACCGCGGGGGCGACGCCGATGCGGACCTCGGTGAAGGCGAAGGTGGCCTCGGTGGAGGCGGCGGCGATGTCGCATGCGGCGAGGAGGCCGAGGCCGCCCGCGCGGACGTGGCCGGTGACGCGGGCGAGGACCGGCTTGGGCAGTTCGATGATCTGCCGGAGCAGGCCGACCAGGGCGTCGGGGGGCGGTGGGTCCTTGAGGTCGGCGCCGGCGCTGAAGGTGTTGCCGGTGTGGGTGAGGACGATCGCGCGGACGTCGGTGTCCTTGCCGGCGTCGGTGAGGGCGTCGGCCAGGTCGGCGACCAGAGCCGCCGACAGGGCGTTGCGGTTGTGCGGTGAGTCGAGGGTGAGGGTCTCGACGGCACGCGCGCGGGTGCGCGTCACGAGGCTCATGCGCTCTCCCTGAGCTGTCGGCGGAGGATCTTGCCGGAGGCCGCGCGGGGGACGCCGACGACGAAGGTGACGTGCCGGATCCGTTTGTAGGGGGCGACGCGTTCGGCGACGAACATCATGATCTCCGCCTCCGAGAGGCCGGCGGCGGACGGCTGGCGGACCACGTAGGCGTGCGGGATCTCGTTGCCGTCGTCGTTGTACGTGCCGATGACGGCGGCGTCGGCGATGCCCGGGTGGGTGAGGAGGAGGGCCTCCAGTTCGGCGGGGGCCACCTGGAAGCCCTTGTACTTGATCAGTTCCTTGACGCGGTCGACGACGAAGAGCCAGCCGTCGGGGTCGGCATGGCCGACGTCCCCGGTGTGCAGCCAGCCGTCGGGGTCGATCATCGCGGCGGTGGCGTCGGGGCGGCCGAGGTAGCCCTTCATCACCTGGGGGCCGCGGATGAGGATCTCGCCGGACTCGCCGGCGGGGAGGTCCTTGCCGGGGTCGTCCAGGGAGACGATGCGCATCTCGGTGCCGGCGATGAGCTTGCCGACGGTTCCGGGCGGGGCGTCGGGCATCGCGTCCAGGGGGACGACGTGGGTGCCGGGCGACAGTTCCGTCATGCCGTAGGCCTGGCCGACGGGCGGCAGGCCGAGGCGCTCGGAGCAGGCTGCGGCGAGGCGGGCGTCCAGGGGTGCGGCGGCGCTGAGGATGTATTTCAGGGACGACAGGTCGTACCGCGCGACGGCCGGGTGCTTGGCGAGGGCCAGGACGATCGGCGGGGCCACGTAGAGGCCGGTGATGCGGTGGTTCTGGATGGCCGCGAGGAACTGTTCCAGGTCGAAGCGGGGCAGGACGACGACGGTGGCGCCCTTTCTGAGGGGTGCGTTCATCAGGGCCGTGAGGCCGTAGACGTGGAAGAACGGCAGGACGGCGAGGATGCGGTCGCCGGGGCCCGCGGGTATCGCCCCGTCGAGCTGGGCGAGGTTGGTGGCGATCTGCCGGTGGGTGAGCAGCACGCCCTTGGGGGTGCCGGTGGTCCCGGAGGAGTACGGGAGGGCCGCCACGTCCTCGGCGGGGTCGATGTCGATCATCGGCTCGGGGGCGGCGGAGGCCAGCATGTCGATCAGGGAGCGGTGGCCGGTGGCGCTGTCGCACACGAAGATCTCGCGTACGCCGCCCGCGAGTTCGGCGGCCCGGCGGGCGACGTCCAGCAGCGGGGACACGGTGACGATCCAGCGGGCCGCCGAGTCCGTGAGCTGCTTGGCGAACTCCTGGGCGGTGGCGAGCGGGTGCACGGTGGTGACGGTGGCTCCCGCGCGCGTGGCGGCGTAGAAGGCGGTGGGGAAGGCGATGGTGTTGGGGCTGTGCAGGGCGAGGACGTCGCCCTTGCGGACCCCGGCCTCGGCGAGCCCGGCGGCGACGCGCCGGTGGAAGCGGTCGAGCTGTTCGTAGGAGAGGGTGGTGCCGTCGGTGCCGTCGATCAGCGCCGGGATGCCGCCGAACTCCGCGGCCCGGGCCAGGACCGCGTCGTGGATGGGCAGGTCGACAAGCGGGACGTCTGCGTACTCGCTGCGGAACATGGTTCCTCCTCGCGCGCGGGCCGTCGCCGGCCGTCTCAGTACGACTTGGGCAGGCCCAGAGTCTGGTGGGAGACGTAGTTGAGAATCATCTCCCGGCTCACCGGTGCGATACGAGCCACGCGCGCGGCCGTTATCAGCTGCGCCAGGCCGTACTCGCGGGTGAGGCCGTTGCCGCCGAGGGTGTGCACGGCCTGGTCCACGGCCTTCACGCAGGCCTCCCCGGCCGCGTACTTCGCCATGTTGGCGGCCTCTCCGGCGCCCGTGTCGTCGCCCGCGTCGTACAGGTGGGCGGCCTTCTGCATCATCAGGCGGGCGAGTTCGAGCTCGATGTGCGCCTGGGCGAGGGGGTGGGCGATGGCCTGGTGGGCGCCGATGGGGGTCTTCCAGACCTGGCGGTCGCGGGCGTACTCGACGGCTCGCGCGAGTGCGTAGCGGCCCATGCCGATCGCGAAGGCGGCCGTCATGATGCGCTCGGGGTTGAGGCCGGCGAAGAGTTGCAGCAGGCCCGCGTCCTCGTCGCCGACGAGGGCGTCGGCGGGCAGCCGTACGTCGTCGAGGGTCAGCTCGAACTGCTTCTCGGCGGCGTTGAGCTCCATGTCGATGGGGCGGCGGCCGAACCCGGGGGTGTCGCGCGGGACGATGAACAGACAGGGCTTGAGGCTGCCGGTGCGGGCGTCCTCGGTGCGGCCGACGATGAGGGTCGCGTCCGCGATGTCCACGCCGGAGACGAAGACCTTGCGGCCGGTGAGGATCCAGTCGCCGGTGTCCTGGTCGCGGCGGGCGGTGGTGGTGATGCGGTGGCTGTTGGAGCCGGCGTCGGGTTCGGTGATGCCGAAGGCCATGAGGCGGGAGCCGTCTGCCAGGGCGGGGAGCCAGGTTTGTTTCTGGGCGGCTGTGCCGAAGCGGGCGATGACTGTGCCGCAGATGGCTGGTGAGACGACCATCATGAGGAGGGGGCAGCCGGATGCGCCGAGTTCTTCGAGGACGAGGGAGAGTTCGGTGATGCCGCCGCCTCCGCCGCCGTGCTCCTCCGGGAGGTTGACGCCCAGGTAGCCCAGTTTGCCCGCTTCTGACCAGAGTTGGGTGGGGTCGGATCCTCGGCCGTGGCGTTTGCCCAGGGCTGAGACGGCTTCTCGCAGTGCCTTGTGGTCTTCCGTGTCCATCGGAGTCCTTTCGGGTGCGGGTTGTCCGTGGCTGGTCGCGCAGTTCCCCGCGCCCCTAAGAGGCTTCTGTCACCACCGCCAGTAGCGCGCCCGGCTCCACCTGTTGGCCTGGTACGGCGTGTAGCTCGCTCAGCGTTCCTGTGACCGGGGCCGTGATCTTGTGCTGCATCTTCATCGCCTCCAGCCAGAGGAGGGGGTCGCCGGCCTTGACGGGGGTTCCTGGGGTGAGGCCGTCGGCCACTCGGACGACCGTGCCGGGCATGGGGGCCAGGAGGGAGCCGGGGGCGTGCTGGGCGGTCGGGTCGGGGAAGCGGGGCAGGGCGGTGAGGGTGGTGGTGTTGACGTAGCGGTGGTCGCCGTAGCGGGATACCTCGAACCTTCGCCGTACGCCGTCCACTTCGAGGATGACGAGACCGGCGTCTGCGTGTACGACGGTCACCCCGTCCGCCTCCAGGCCCGTGCGGGTGTGCCGGTAGTGGGCCTCGTGTTCCTCCCCCGCCATCGCATAGCGCTTGATCTGCGGCTGTGAGGGGACGTTGCGCCAGCCGCCGAAGCGGGAGTGCGCGCGGGAGCCGGTGTGGGCGTCGGCCAAGGCGGCGGCGAGGGGGGCGTGCGGGTCGGTGGTGGGGGCCGTCAGTTCCGGCAGGTGGCGGTCGTAGAAGCCGGTGTCCATACGGGCCGCCGTGAACTCCTCGTGCCGCAGGGAGCTGACGAGGAGGTCGCGGTTGGTGACGGGGCCGTGGATCACGGCCCGTTCCAGGGCGGAGGCGAGTGCGCGGAGGGCCTCCGCGCGCGTGGGGGCGTGGGCCACGACCTTGGCGAGCATGGGGTCGTAGTGGACGCCGATGGTGTCGCCGTCGGTGTAGCCGGTGTCCAGGCGGACGCCTTCCGGTACGGACAGGCGGTGCAGGCGGCCGGTCTGCGGGGCCCAGTCGCGGGACGGGTCCTCGGCGTACAGGCGGGCCTCGACGGCGTGGCCACGCGCGCGTGGAGGGTCGTTGTCGAAGGGGTGGCCTTCGAGAGGGCTGCCCTCGGCGATCCTGAGCTGTTCGGCGACCAGGTCGAGGCCGAACACGGCCTCCGTCACGGGGTGTTCTACCTGGAGGCGGGTGTTCATCTCCAGGAAGTGCGCCCTGCCGTCGGCGACGAGGAACTCGACCGTGCCGGCGCCCACGTAGTCGACGGCCCGGGCGGCCCGTACGGCGAGGGTGCTCAGCTCCTGCCGGAGTTCCTCGGGGAGGCCGGGTGCGGGAGCCTCCTCGATCACCTTCTGGTGGCGGCGCTGCAGGGAGCAGTCGCGGGTGCCGAGCGGCAGGACCGTGCCGTGGGTGTCGGCGAGGATCTGGACCTCGACATGGCGGCCGTTCTCCACGTACGGCTCGACGAAGACCTCGCCGTCGCCGAAGGCGCTCGCGGCCTCGGCACGTGCGGCGGCCAGTTCGGCGTCCAGGTCCGCGAGTCGTCGTACGACGCGCATGCCGCGTCCGCCGCCGCCCGCCGCCGCCTTCACCAGTACGGGCAGGTCGGTTTCGGTGACGTGGGTGAGGGGCTGGATGCCCATGAGCTGCTTGGCACGGGTCTTGGACGCCATCGCCTCGATGGCCTCGGGGGGCGGGCCGATCCAGAGCAGGCCCGCGTCCTGGACGGCCCGGGCGAAGCCGGCGTTCTCGGAGAGGAAGCCGTATCCGGGGTGCACGGCGTCCGCGCCGGCCGCGACGGCCGCCTTCACGATGAGGTCGCCGCGCAGATAGGTGTCGGCGGGCGCCTCCCCCGGAAGTCGTACGCTCGCGTCGGCCACGCGTGCGTGGAGGGCGCCCTCGTCCGCGTCCGAGTGGACGGCGATGGTGCGGATGCCCAGTTCGCGGCAGGTGCGGAAGACGCGGCAGGCGATCTCGCCCCGGTTGGCGACCAGCAGAGAAGTGATCACGGAAAGGTCCCTCACATCCGGAAGACGCCGAAGCCACCGCGCGCACCCTCGTACGCCGCCGTGTGGACGGCCGACAGGCACAGGCCGAGGACGGTGCGGGTGTCGCGCGGGTCGATGACGCCGTCGTCGTACAGCCGCCCGGACAGGAACATCGGCAGCGACTCGGACTCGATCTGCTGCTCCACCATGGCGCGCAGGGCGGCGTCCGCCTCGTCGTCGTACGGCTGTCCCTTGGCGGCGGCGGACTGCCGGGCGACGATCGACAGCACGCCGGCGAGCTGCTGGGGGCCCATGACGGCCGACTTGGCGCTGGGCCAGGCGAAGAGGAAGCGGGGGTCGTAGGCCCGTCCGCACATGCCGTAGTGGCCGGCGCCGTAGGAGGCGCCGAGCAGGACGGAGAGGTGAGGGACGCGGCTGTTGCTGACCGCGTTGATCATCATGGCGCCGTGCTTGATGATGCCGCCCTGCTCGTACTCCTTGCCGACCATGTAGCCGGTGGTGTTGTGCAGGAAGAGCAGCGGGATGTCGCGCTGGTTGGCGAGCTGGATGAACTGGGCGGCCTTCTGGGACTCCTCGCTGAACAGCACGCCTTGGGCGTTGGCGAGGATGCCGACCGGATAGCCGTGCAGGGTGGCCCAGCCGGTGGTCAGGCTCGTGCCGTAGAGCGGCTTGAACTCGTCGAAGTCGGAGGCGTCGACGATGCGGGCGATGACCTCGCGCGGGTCGAAGGGGCTCTTCAGGTCGCCGGGGACGATGCCGAGGAGTTCGTCGGCGGCGTACTTGGGGGGCTCGGCCGGGCCGGGATCGGCGTACGCCTTGCGGTGGTTGAGGCGGGCGACCACGCGCCGGGCCTGGCGGAGCGCGTCGGGCTCGTCGACGGCGAAGTAGTCGGCCAGGCCGGACACGCGCGCGTGCATCTCGGCGCCGCCCAGGGACTCGTCGTCGCTCTCCTCGCCCGTGGCCATCTTCACCAGCGGCGGGCCGCCGAGGAACACCTTCGCCCGTTCCTTGACCATGATCACGTGGTCGGACATGCCGGGGATGTAGGCCCCTCCGGCGGTGGAGTTGCCGAAGACGACGGCGACGGTCGGGATCCCGGCCGCCGACAGCCGTGTCAGGTCCCGGAAGATGGCGCCTCCGGGGATGAAGATCTCCTTCTGGGACGGCAGATCGGCTCCGCCGGACTCCACCAGGCTGATGCAGGGCAGCCGGTTGGCGAGGGCGATGTCGTTCGCGCGCAGGGCCTTCTTCAGCGACCAGGGGTTGCTCGCTCCCCCGCGCACGGTCGGGTCGTTGGCGGTGATCAGGCACTCCACGCCCTCGACGACACCGATGCCGGTGACGAGGGACGCGCCGACGGTGTAGTCACTGCCCCAGGCGGCCAGCGGGGACAGCTCCAGGAAGGGCGTGTCGGGGTCGAGGAGCAGCTCGATGCGCTCGCGGGCGAGGAGTTTGCCGCGTTTGCGGTGTCGGGCCACATACTTCTCGCCGCCGCCGGCGAGGGCCTTGGCGTGCTCGGCGTCGAGTGCGGTGAGCTTGGCGAGCATCGCCTCGCGGTTGTCCCGGTGCTCGGGGCTGTTGGGGTCGAGCGCGGAGGTCAGGACGGTCACAGGAGGGCCTCCGGTATGTCCAGGTGGCGGGAGCGCAGCCATTCGCCGAGGGCCTTGGCCTGCGGGTCGAAACGGTGCCGGTCGGCGACGCCGGCGCCGAGGATGCCCTCGACGACGAAGTTGAGGGCGCGGAGCTGGGGCAGGAGGTGCCGGGTGACGTGCAGTTCGCGGCTCTCGGGGATCAGCTGCTGGAATCGTTCGGCCGTCAGCTCGTGCGCGAGCCAGCGCCAGGCGTCGTCCGTGCGGGCCCAGACGCCGACGTTGGCGTTGCCGCCCTTGTCGCCGCTGCGGGCGCCCGCGACGAGGCCGAGGGGGGCGTGGCGGGTGGGGCCGTTCGGCAGGGGGGCCGGGAGCGGGGGGTCGGGCAGTCGGTCGAGTACGGCGGTGTCGTGGGCCGGTGGCACGGGAATCCGGCGTCCGTCATGGAGGACCGCCACATGGTCGACGGCCCCATGGGGGACGTACACATCCTCGAAGACTCCATAGGGCGAGCCCTTCCCCGGTGGGGCCAGCACATGGAAGCCGGGGTAACTGGCGAGCGCCAGCTCCACGGCCGCCCCGCTCAGCGCCCGCCCGACGGTCTCCTGGTCCGGGTCCCGTACGACGAGCCGCAGCAGCGCGCTCGCCGTCTCTTCGCTCGAAGCGTCGGGCCGGTCGGTACGCACCAGCTCCCAGCGCACGTCGGCGGCCTTGCCGAGAGCCGGTTCCAACTGCTCCCGCACCAGCGCGGCCTTGGCCTCGATGTCGAGGCCGGTGAGCACGAAGACGACCTCGTTGCGGAAGCCGCCGAGCTTGTTGAGCCCGACCTTGAGGGTGGGCGGGGGCGCCTCTCCGCGCACGCCGTCGATCCGCACCCGGTCGGGTCCGTCCTGGCCGAGCCGTACGGTGTCCAGCCGGGTGGTGACGTCGGGCCCCGCGTACCGGGCACCGGCCGTCTCGTACAGCAACTGGGCGGTGACGGTGCCGATGTCGACGAAGCCGCCGGTGCCGGGGTGCTTGGTGATGACGCAGCCGCCGTCCTCGTGGAGTTCGGCGAGCGGGAAGCCGGGGCGGCGGACGTCGCCGTCCCGGAAGAAGGCGTAGTTGCCGCCGGTGGCCTGCGCCCCGCACTCCAGGACGTGCCCGGCGACGACGGCCCCCGCGAGCCGGTCGTAGTCCGTCTCCCGCCACCCGAAGTGGGCGGCGGCGGGCCCGGTGACGAGGGCCGCGTCCGTCACCCGCCCGGTGACGACGAGGTCCGCGCCCTCCCGCAGACAGGCCGCGATGCCGAATCCGCCGAGGTAGGCGTGGGCGGCGAGGCTGCCGGGGTGGCGGGCGGTGAGGTCGTCGCCTTCCACGTGTGCGACGCGTACGGGGATGCCGAGCCGGTCGGCCAAGTGGCGTACGGCGTCGGCGAGTCCGGCCGGGTTGAGCCCGCCGGCGTTGGTGACGATCTTGACGCCCCGCTCGTGGGCGATCCCCAGGCAGTCCTCCAACTGCCGCAGGAACGTGCGGGCGTACCCGGCGGCCGGGTCCTTCAGCCGGTCGCGGCCGAGGATCAGCATCGTCAGCTCGGCGAGGTAGTCGCCGGTGAGGACGTCGAGTTCGCCGCCGGTGAGCATCTCGCGCAGGGCGTCGAAGCGGTCGCCGTAGAAGCCGGAGGCGTTGCCGATGCGCAGGGTCACTCGGGCTCTCCCTCCCCCGTCGGCTTCGGCTTCGGCTTCGGTGTGCGGCCGCTGCCCGGTGGTCCGGCGAAGGCCTGGGCGAGGTCGAGCCAGCGGTCGGCGTCGGGGCCGTCGGCGTGCAGGGTGAGGTCGGTGCGGTGGGCGCGCTGGGTGACCAGGAGGCAGAAGTCGAGGGCGGGGCCGGTGACGCGTTGCGGGGCGTTCTCGGGGCCGTACGCCCACATGTCGCCGGAGGGTGCGTGGAGTTCGACGCGGAACGGTTCGGCGGGTGGGGTCAGCCCGTGCACGCCGTAGGCGAAGTCCCGGGTCCGCACCCCGAGCCAGGCCACATGCCGCAGCCGGTCGGTGGGTGGGCGCACCATACCCAGGGCGTCGGCCACGTCCTGTCCATGGGCCCAGGTCTCCATGAGGCGGGCCGTCGCCATGGATGCCGCCGACATGGGCGGGCCGTACCAGGGGAAGCGCGCCTTGGGCGGGGCAGCCCGCAGCGCCTTCTCCAGTGCCGTACGGCCCTCACGCCAGCGCGCGAGCAGTTCGGCGGGCGGGAGTCCCGCGCCCTCCTCGGCGCCCTCGTCGACGAAGGAGCCCGGGGCCGCGAGGGCCTTCTCGACCAGGGCACGGAAGCCGTCGGCGTCCGTGACGGCGAGCAGGGCCGAGCGGTCGGTCCAGGCGAGGTGGGCGATCTGGTGGGCGACGGTCCAGCCGGAGGCGGGGGTGGCGAGTGCCCAGCGCGGCGCGCTCGCTTCGGCCACGAGGTGGTCGAGTTCCTCGCTCTCCTCGCGCAGGTCGTCGATCACGGACGTCGGATCGGACACGGGCGCTCCCTGGGGCACGGCGGTGTGCGGGGTGGTGCGGGGTGGTGCGACGTGCTGAGGAGCATGGCAGCGGGGTCAGAAACAATCAAGCATGCTTGCATGAAAATGTGCGCTGGCTGAAAGCGTGCTCTTTGACGGCGCGATCAATACACTCCCAGTCGCGCTCGTTCCATTGGTCGGACTTCGGGGGAGAAACCAGAATGAGCACCTGGAATCCGGGCGGGCAGCCGCCGTACGACCCGCACGGCCGGCCTCCGCAGCCGCCGGGCGCCGGGTATCCCCCGCCGGGCGCCGGTTACCCGCCCCAGGGTGGCTATCCGCCCCACATCCCGCACCCGTACACACCCCACCCGATGCCGCCGCAGGCGCCACCACCCGGCCCCTTCACGCGGCTGCGGCGGCGGATCGGGCCCATCAACACCGCGCGCCGGGTCTTCAAGCCGTCCCGGCCGGATCTCGTCGAGGACGCGTTCATCGCGCGCATGCAGAAGGTCCGCACACTCGTGGGGCTCGGCGCGTTCGTGTACGTGTCGGTGGCCTACAAGATCACCGACTCCGTCGGGGACGCCGCGAGCGACCGCCTCGACCAGTCGTGGATCAGCGTGCTGATGCTGTCGGTGACGTTCCCGGTGGCCGTCGGCGTCCTGCTGGTATTGACCGCTCCGTCGGCCCGCCGGGATCTGCTGCGCCGGGCGGCGCGGTCGTTCGGCGCGATCGTGGCTCTCGTGGCCGGGGTCTTCGTCTTCCCGGCGTCCGTGCTCACCGGCTTCGTCGAGGGGAAGTTCGCCACCAACCCCGTGATGTCCGTGGTCACTTGGGTGGCGACCGTGTTCACCTTGGTGTGGGTGCTGCCGTTCGTCATCTGGGGCATCGGCCTCGCCCTGGTCCATGTGTTCCGCACCGCCGACATCCACCAGACCATGCCGCCGCTGCTCGCGATGACGCTGGTGTGGGAGATGACCCTGATCGACGTGTTCACCGGGGCGTACGCGGGCATGCCGGGGCCGGTGCGGGCGGTGTTCCTGCTCGGGGCCCCGGTGTCCGTGACAGCGGTCGGGTTGTGGGAGCTGCGTCGGCTGCGGGTGCGTTACGGAATCACCGTGGGCGGGATCCTGGTGCGCTGAGGGGTCTCGCGGACGGGGTGGTCTAGCCGTTGATGTCGAGCGCCGTCCCGTACAGCCGGTCCACCTTCAGCCGGACGACCACCCGGCGCTCGGCGACCAGCTCCTCCAGGAACGCGTCTCCGTCCTCCGGCTTCGCGCCCTGCGGGATCATCCCGAGCAGTTCCCGCCCGACCGCGTCACCGGGAACCGTCGTGGCCTCGGAGACCTCGGCCTCGCCCTCCGCGACGGCGAACGACCACACGTCACCGCCCTGCACATGCAGCGCCGCGCGCGGGTCGCGTCTCAGATGCTTGACCTTGATGCGCTCGGCCGTCGTCGAGAACCGCACGATACGGGCCTCGGGGTCCCAGCTGTAGACCATGGTCGTCAGATGGGGACGGCCATCGCGCTTGACGCTGGCGAGCGTGCCGAACTGCTGCTTGCCGAGGAGGTCGGAGAGGGCTTCGTCGGACAGGGGGCGGGGGCCGGGGCGTTGAGTCATGGACGGATCAACTGCGGTGTCGGCTTGGATATTTCATGGCGATCCTCAATAGGCTTACCTCACATGGGAGTTGGCGAGGGCGTGGAATGCGGGATGGTTGCCGTCCCGGCCGGGGCGGTGACGCTTTCCGACCGGCGGACGCAGCGGAGTTGGACGACCGAGGTCGCGCCCTTCTGGATGTCGGCGTTCCCCGTCACTCAGGAGTGGTACGCCCAGGTCACCGGTGAGCGGCCGAGTACCGCTCATGGCGAGCGGCTGCCTGTCGAGGGTGTGTCGTGGTGGGACGCGGTCGCCTTCTGCAACGCCCTCTCGGTGGCGGAGGGGCTGACGCCCGTGTATCGGCTGCGCGGCGAGGACGAGGGCGTCGAGTGGGACGCCTCTGCCGATGGGTACCGGCTGCCGACCGAGGCCGAGTGGGAGTACGCCTGCCGTGCCGGCAGTTCCGGGCCGCGGTATGGCCGGCTCGACGAGGTCGCCTGGTACCGGGGGAACGCGGACGAGCGGGTCCACGCGGTGGGCGGCAAACGGGCCAACGCGTGGGGCCTGTACGACATGCTGGGCAACGTCTGGGACTGGTGCTGGGACCTCTACGACGCCGAGGTCTACGGCACGTACCGGGTGTTGAAGGGCGGCGGCTGGTCCGACGAGCACTGGAGCTGCCGGGCCTCGGTGCGGCGCCGTAGCCATCCGACGTTCCGGATCGACGATGTGGGGTTCCGCGTCGCACGCTCCGCCTCCCTCGATGAAGACCGAACGGCTCGTGCTTCGTGAGTCCGAGGACCGAGACCGGGCGGCGTTCATCGAGCTGTTCTCATCGCCGGAGGTGGGCGCCTACGTCGGTGGGCCTCGACCGCGCGAGGAGCTCGAACGGGCGGTGCCTGAGGTGGCGTGGGGACGCGGATACGCCGCCGAGGCGTGCGGGGCGGTGCTCGGCTGGTTCGGCGACGCGCTTCCCGGCGAGCCGGTGGTGCTGTGCGCCCGGACCGCCAACGGGCGTGCGATGCGCCTCGCGGAGAGGCTGGGGTTCGCCGAGGTGGAGCGGTTCGAGGAGTACGGCGCCGAGCAGTGGTTGGGTGTGTGGTCCTCGGTCACGCCCGGAGGAGAGGGGTCAGGCGACTGTGCAGGTGTCAGAGGTACAGCGCGCGAGGGCCGCGGCCCTGTCGATCGCCTCGTCACTTGGCCTGAGAGCCGACGACGCGATCGTTCTGCATGACTCGAACAAGCTCACCCTGCGCCTGCTGCCCTGTGACGTCCTGGCCCGGGTGGCGCCGGTGGCGGACCAGGTCGCGCGGTTCGAAGTCGAGGTGGCTCAGCGGCTCAACGAGGTCGAGTGTCCGGTGGCCGTTCTTGAGCCGCGGGTGGAGCCACGTGTTCATGAGCGGGACGGCTTCGTCATCACGCTGTGGACCTACTACGCACCCGTGACGCCGAGCGAGGTGTCACCGGCCGACTACGCCCACGCGCTCGCGCGCCTGCATGCCGGGATGCGTGAAATCGACATCCCGACGCAGCACTTCACGGACCGGGTCGAGCAGGCTCGACGGCTCGTGGCGGACCGCGACCGCACTCCGGGGCTCGGCGACGCCGATCGGGAGCTGCTCGGTGACACGTTGCGAAAGCTGAGGCGAGTGATCGGGGAGCGGGGCGGGGCCGAGCAGCTTCTGCACGGCGAGCCGCACCCGGGGAATCTGCTCAGCACGGGGAACGGGCTGCTGTTCATCGACCTGGAGACCTGCTGCCGTGGGCCCGTCGAATGGGACCTCGCGCATGCGCCTGAGGAAGTCGGCGAGCACTATCCGGGGGTCGATCGGGAGTTGCTGCGCCAGTGCCGGATCCTCGTGCTGGCCGTGATCACAACCTGGCGCTGGGATCGAGACGACCAGTTCCCGGACGGGCCTCGGCTGGGTGAGGAGTGGCTCACCCGGATCCGGGCAGCACTCGCGCCTTAGCCTCCAGCCCCAGCCCTGACCCTGGCCCTAGCCCTCCAACCCCGTACTCTCCAGCGCCGCCGTCTTCTTGCGCCCCCGGCCCACCTGCGTCCGCACCGCCCCCATGCTCGCCGCGACGACGAGGGCGATCGCGGCGGCCTCCATGGCGGAGAGGGCCTGGTCGAGGATGAGGAAGCCGGCCGTCGCGGCGATGGCCGGCTCCAGGCTCATCAGGATCGCGAAGGTGGAGGCGGGCAGGCGGCGCAGGGCGAGGAGTTCGAGGGTGTAGGGCAGGACCGAGGAGAGCAGGGCCACCGCCGCGCCCAGCCCCAGCGTCACGGGGTCGAGCAGCTTCGTCCCCGACTCGGCGATGCCCAGCGGCAGGAACAGCACCGCGCCGACCGCCATCGCCAGGGCCAGCCCGTCCGCCTGGGGGAAGCGGCGGCCCGTACGGGCGCTGAAGACGATGTACGCCGCCCACATGGCGCCCGCGCCCAGGGCGAAGGCCGCTCCGGTGGGGTCGAGGCCGCTGAAGCCTCCGCCGCCGAGGAGGAAGACACCGGCGAGGGCGAGCGCCGCCCACACCAGGTTGATCGCGCGGCGGGAGGCGAGGACCGAGAGGGCGAGCGGGCCGAGGACCTCCAGCGTGACCGCGGGGCCCAGCGGGATGCGGGCGACGGCCTGGTAGAAGAGGCCGTTCATCGCGGCCATGGTGATGCCGAAGACGACGACCGTGCCCCAGTCGGTGCGCGAGTGGCCGCGCAGGCTCGGACGGCAGACCAGCAGCAGGACGACCGCCGCCACGAACAGGCGCAGCGACACCACCCCGAGGGCACCCGCCCTCGGCATCAGGGTCACCGCCAGCGCGCCGCCGAACTGCACGGAGATGCCGCCCGCGAGTACCAGGCCCACGGGCCCGAGGGATCCGAGACGGCCGGGGCCGCCGGCCGGGGAGGGCGTGGCGGCCGTCGCGGACTGCGGTGTGGTGGCGTTGGCGGGGGTGGCGGGGGTGGTCACGGGCGGTCCTGTGCTGGTCGGCTCCGGGTGCGGGCTGTGGGTGCACCCGCATGCACTCCACGTACATCCCGATGCACTACTCAGTCCACAGTAATGGACTCAGTCAGGTGCGTGAAGCCCTTTTACCTCTGTCTCGGGCTCTGAGACGTCAGCGCCGAGACGTCAGCGCCGGGAGAGGTAGAGGCCGAACGCCTTGTACAGCAGCCGGTTGAGGGGGTACTCCCATTCGCCGAGGTACTCGACGGCCTCGCCGCCGGTGCCCACCTTGAAGCGGAGCAGGCCCAGCAGGTCGCTGGACTCCTCCAGGGTGTCGGTGATGCCGCGCAGGTCGTAGACGGCGGCGCCGAGTGCGTGGGCGTCGGTCATCATGCGCCACTGCACGGCGCTGCTCGGCTGGACCTCGCGCCGGCGGTCGGTGGAGGCGCCGTAGGAGTACCAGACGTGGTCGCCGACGGTCAGCATCGTCGCGGCGGCGAGCACCTCGCCGTCGTGGTAGGCGAGGTAGAGCCGCATACGGTCGGGGTGCTCGGCGGTGAGCGCCCTCCACATGCCCTGGAAGTAGGACAGCGGGCGCGGGATGAACCGGTCCCGCTCGGCGGTCTCGCCGTACAGCTCGTGGAAGGCCGGCAGATCCTCGATGTCGCCGCGTACGACCTTCACGCCGGCCTTCTCGGCCTTCTTGATGTTGCGCCGCCACTGCTGGTTCAGGCCGCTGTGGATGTCGTCCAGTGACCGGCCGGCGAACGGCACCTGGAAGACGTACCGGGGCTGCCCCGCGGCGAAGCCGCCCTCGCCGCCGGCCTCGGTCTGCCGCCAGCCCATGCGGCGCAGATCGCCCGCGATCCGGCCGGCCCGCGGGTCGTACGACGTCGCCCGTACGTCGCTCAGCCGCCCGGCGGCCGGGTCCGCGATGCCCGCCTTGACCGCCTCGGCGCTCCAGCGGCGCACCGCGACCGGCGGGCCCATCCGCACGGCGAAGGCACCCCGGCGTCTCAGGTGCGCGAGCATCGGCTCCAGCAGCCGTTCCAGGCCGGGCTCGTGCCAGTCGACGAGCGGGCCCTCGGGCAGATACGCGAGGTATCTCCGCAGCCCGGGCAGCTGCGGCCCGGGCAGCGGGCGCAGCAGGACGAGCCCGGCGCCGACGAGCCGCCCGACCGCGTCGAACCAACCCAGGCTCTCCGCCCGCCAGTCGGGCTTCACCTCGCCCCAGGACGGGACCTGGGTGTGGCTGGCGGAGGGGCGGGCCGCGACGAACGCGAGGTGCTCGTCACGGGTGATCGGTTTGACGCGGATGCTCATACGCGGGCTCCTTCGAGTGGCTGGTCCCGCGAGCGTAGGAGCGGCACCGGCTCTCCTCCGGCTCAGACACTCGGGTCCGCCCGTCGCGTGGTCCGAACGCCTCAAGTACCCCCGCTTCACCCCTCGTCCTTCGGTTCGATCCCTCCCCCTCCGGCCGCATCCCCCACCCCCTCCAGCGCCGCCGCCAGGACCTCCGCCAGGTGGCTCCCCCGCACCCCCGCCAGCTGTTCCAGCTGGGTGCGGCAGGAGAAGCCGTCCGCCAGGACCACCGTGCCGTCCGGGGCGTTCCGCACCGACGGCAGGAGCTGTTCCTCCGCGCAGGCCGTGGACACCTCGTAGTGGCCCTTCTCGAAGCCGAAGTTCCCCGCGAGACCGCAGCAGCCGCCGCTCAGTTCGCCGGAGAGCAGAGCGGCCTGCCGCAGCCTGCGGTCGGCGGCGTCGCCCAGCACCGCGTGCTGGTGGCAGTGGGTCTGGCCGGCCACCGGGCGGTCCACGCGCGGCGGCGTCCAGTCGGGGGCGTGGCGTTCCAGCGTCTCCGCGAAGGTGAGGACCTTCGCGGCGAGGCGGGCCGCGCGCGGGTCGTCGTGCAGCAGCTCGGGGACGTCGGTGCGCAGGGCGGCGGCGCAGCTCGGCTCCAGGACGACGACCGGGGCGTCGGTCTCCAGCACCGGTTCCATCAGGTCGAGCGTGCGGCGCATGACCGCCCGGGCGCGGTCCAGCTGGCCCGTCGACACATACGTCAGCCCGCAGCAGACCCGGCCCCGGCCGCGCAGCACCGACAGCGGATCCATCGCGACCGTCCGCCCGTCGCCCACCGGCGGTTTCACCAGCCGCAGCGTCGGCGGCAGCCCCACCCGCAGTCCGGCCGCCTCCAGCACCCGCACGGCGGCCTGTCCGACGGAGGGCGAGAGGTGCTCGGTGAAGGTGTCGGGCCACAGGATGACGAGGTCGCCTCCCCCGCCCTCCGTCTCCCTCCGCCGCCGCTCCCACCACCGGGTGAACGTCCGCCTCGCCACCCGCGGAATCTCCCGTTCGGACGCGATCCCGCCCAGCCGTTTCGCCGCCCACGCGAAGGGCCGTACCGCGGAGAGCGCGTTGACCAGCCATGCCGTGCGCGTACGGGACACCGCCCGGAGCCACACCGGCAGCCTGCCCATGGCGTAGTGCGCGGCCGGACGGAGGCGCCCGGCGTAGTGGTGGTGGAGGAACTCCGCCTTGTACGTGGCCATGTCGACCTCGACCGGGCAGTCCGAGCGGCAGCCCTTGCAGGACAGGCACAGGTCCAGCGCGTCCCGTACCTCGGTCGAGCGCCAGCCGTCCGTCACGACCTCGCCCGCGAGCATCTCGTGCAGCAGCCGGGCCCGCCCGCGTGTGGAGTGCTGCTCCTCGCCGGTCGCCCGGAAGGACGGGCACATGACGGAGGAGCCGGACGCCGACGTCGTACGGCACTTGGCGACGCCGACGCAGCGCCGTACCGCCGCCGAGAAGTCACCGCCGTCGGAGGGGTAGCCGAAGGCGACGTCGACCGGTTCGCGAGGCAGGACGGAGAAGCGCAGGTCGGCGTCGAGGGGCGCGGGGCGGACGAGCATCCCCGGGTTGAGCAGGTCGTCCGGGTCCCATACGCCCTTCGCCCGCTCGAAGAGGCCCACCATCTCCTGGCCGTACATCCGGGGCAGCAGCTCGGCCCGCGCCTGCCCGTCGCCGTGCTCCCCGGACAGCGAGCCGCCGTGCGCCACGACCAGCTCCGCGAGCTCCTCCGAGAAGCGGCGGAAGCGGGCGATTCCGGGCTCCGTCAGCAGGTCGAAGTCGATCCGGACGTGGATGCAGCCGTCCCCGAAGTGCCCGTACGGCGTGCCGCGCAGTCCGTGCGCGGTGAGCAGCCCCCGGAAGTCCCGCAGATACGCCCCGAGCCGGGCGGGCGGCACCGCGCAGTCCTCCCAGCCCGGCCAGGCCTCCGTGCCGTCCGGCATGCGGGTCGCCGTACCGCTCGCGTCCTCCCGGATCCGCCACAGCGCCCGCTGTCCCGCCGGGTCGGTGACCACCAGGGCGTCCACGACGTCGGCCGCCCGCACGATCGCCTCCGCACGCGCGCGTGCCTCGCCCGCCGACTCCCCGCCGGTCTCCACGAAGAGCCAGGCCGTTCCCTTGGGCAGGGCCGTCGCGGACGGCACCAGGTCCGCCGACATGCCCTCCACCGTCAGCGGCCCGAACGGCAGCAGCCCGGCGGCGGCCTCCGCAGCCGCGCTCTCGTCGGCGTAGCCCAGCACGGCCAGCGCACGCGCGCGTGGCGCCTCGACCAGTCGTACGACCGCCTCCGTCAGCACCCCGAGGGTGCCCTCGGAGCCGCAGAAGGAGCGGGCCACGTCGGCGCCCCGCTCGGGCAGCAGGGCGTCCAGCGCGTACCCGGAGATGCGGCGGGGCAGCTCCGGGAAGCCGGTGCGCAACCGGGCCAGGTCGCCGTCCACCAGGGCCCGCAGCCCGTCCGGCGCCCCGGCCCAGTCCTGTCCGAGCCGCAGCCGCCGCCCCCGCGCGGTGACCACGTCCAGCTCACGCACACTGTCCGCGGTGGTCCCCCACGCCACCGAGTGGGAGCCGCACGAGTTGTTGCCGATCATGCCGCCGAGCGTGCACCGGCTGTGTGTGGACGGATCAGGACCGAAGCGCAGCCCGTGCGGTGCGGCGGCCTCCTGGAGCCGGTCGAGCACCAGCCCCGGCTGTACGACGGCGGTACGGGTCACCGGGTCGAGTGACAGGAGCCGGTTCATGTACCGGGTGAAGTCCAGCACCACGCCCGTCCCCGTCGCCTGACCGGCGATGGACGTCCCGCCGCCCCGCGCCACCACCGGCACGCCGTGGGCCCGGCACACCTCCAGCACGGCCGCCACGTCATCGGCGTCGCGTGGGGCGACGACGCCCAGCGGGACGCGGCGGTAGTTGGAGGCGTCCATGGTGACCAGCGCCCTGGAGGTGACGTCGAAACCCACGTCACCCCGGACGACCCGGCTCAGCTCGGCCTCAAGGGCAGGGAGATCCCCGGCATCCGTCATGCGTCCAGCATGCACCCGATCACTGACAGTGATCGATCGGGGCGCCCCCTGAGGCCTCAGCCCTTGACGGCGGAGCTGGCCACGCCCTCGACGAACCAGCGCTGGAAGAACGCGAAGACGATCAGCACGGGCAGTACCAGCAGCACGCCGAAGGCGAGAATCTGGCCCCAGTCCGGGGGCTGCTGCCCCTGGAAGACGCTCATCTCCAGGGGGAGGGGACGCACCGACGGGTCGGACACCATCAGCACCGGCCACAGGAAGGAGCCCCACTGGATGAGGAAGGTGAGGATCGCGACCGAGGCGAACACCGGCCTGGACATCGGCACGATGATCGCGAAGAAGGTGCGCCAGGGCCCCGCGCCGTCCAGCCGGGCCGCTTCCTCGATGCTCGGCGGGATCTTCTTGAAGAACGTGTGGAACTGGTAGATGGCGAAGGCGTTGGCGACGAACGGCAGCGCCTGGACGAACAGGGTGTTGCGCTGGCCGTTGAACATGTAGAACAGCGGCACCGCCACCGACTCGAACGGGATCAGCATCAGCAGCAGGACGAGGGTGAACACCGCGTTCTGGCCTCGCCACTTCAGCCGCGTCAGACCGTACGCGGCCATCGAGTTGACGATCAGTCCGCCCGTCACCACGACGAACGACAGCAGCACCGACACGCCCATGAACTGCCAGAAGTAGCCGGTGCTGTCGGAGCTGAGGCTGTCGAGGACGGCGGTGTAGTTGTCGAAGGAGAGATGGGTGGGCAGGAAGCCGGACAGGCCGTTCAGGACCTCGTCGGACGGCTTGAGGCTGCCGAGGAAGAGGTAGAGCGCGGGGAGGGCGAAGACGAACGCCAGGACGCTCAGGACGGTGTAGTCGAGGACGCGGCGTACGGGCGTACGGGTCATGGCCATGGGGGAGTCAGTCCTCGTTGTCGGGCCGGACGACGCGGCGCTGGACGATCGTCAGGGCGACGACGATCAGGAAGAACACCACCGTGACGGCCGAGGCCTGGCCGATGTTGTTCTGGTCGAAGGCCGTGGTGACGGCCTGGTACATCACCGTCCGGGTGGCGTCCTCGTCCAGGCCGCCGCCGCGGATGAGGATGTACACCTGGTCGAAGACCCGGAAGGACAGCACCGAGGTCAGCATCGCGACGAAGACGAGGGTGCCGCGGATGCCGGGCAGGGTGACGTGCCGGAACTGCTGCCAGCGCGAGGCCCGGTCCAGCTCGGAGGCCTCGTAGAGCTCGCCCGGGATCTGCTGGAGGCCGGCCAGCAGGATGACCATCTGGAAGCCGACGCCCTGCCACACCGACAGCACGATGATCGAGCCCATCGCGGTGAGCCCGTCGCCGAGCCAGTCGAAGGCACCCCAGTTGCCGAAACTCACCGTGTCCAGCAGGGAGTTGAGCATGCCCTGCTCACTGCGGGCGAGGATCAGCCGCCAGATCACGGCGACCAGCGCCATCGGGAAGACCACCGGCATGAAGAAGAAGGACCGGAACAGGCCGATCGCCTTCAGCTTGCGGTTGAGCAGGATCGCCAGCGTCAGCGCCAGACCCGTCTGGAGCGGTACGACGACCGCGGCGAAGGTCAGGTTGTTCAGCAGCGCCCGCAGGAACGGGCCGGACAGGTCGGGGTCGGTGAACAGCCGCCGGTAGTGCTCCACGCCGAAGAAGGCGGGCTCCAGCGGCGAGCCGAGGCGGACGTTGTAGAAGGAGAGCACCACGGCGTAGCCGAACGGGATGCCGACGAAGGCGATCAGCCCGACGACGGCCGGGGCCGACATCAGCAGCCCGTGCAGCCGGTCGCGGTTGCCGCGCGACGGACGCGAGGGCTTCGCGGAGGGCGTGGACGAGGCGGCCTGCGCCCGGCCAGGGGCCGCGGGGTGCGCGGGTTCCACGGTTTTCACGGGAGGGTCCTCTTCCCGGCGGGGCGGGCTCGGCCGGTACGTGGCTGCGCCGTTGCGTCGCCACGTCGCCGACGGCCCGCCCGGGCCGATGCGTCCAGCGGGTTACGGGATCTCGTAGCCGGCGTTGTCGGTGAAGTCCCGGTCGATGGCGCGGGCGGCCTTCTGCAGGGCTTCCTTGGGGTCGGCACCGCCGTAGATCGAGTTCAGGGCCGTGTTGAACTTGGCGGTGACCGTGGGGTATCCGGCGCTCACCGGGCGGGTGACGGCGACGCAGGAGGCGCTGATGTCACTGTCGCCGCAGGGCTGGGCGAGCTGGTCGGCGAAGAGCTGGAGCGGGCCCCCCTTCTTGTACAGCTCGCTCTTGGCGAGTGCGGACTTGGTGGCGGGCACCGCGCCGTTGGCCTTCGTCATCGCGCCGACGTTGGTGTCGTTCAGCAGGTAGTCCAGGAAGACGCCCGCGGCCTTGCCGTTCTTGCCGGCGGCGCCGATGCCCCAGGCCCACGAACCCTGGCCGGTCTTGGGACCCTTGCCGAAGTCCGGCAGCGGCAGGACGACGAGGTCGTCACCGAGCGCCTCGCTGTACGCGGGGTAGTTCCAGTGGCCGACCCAGCTCAGCGCCACCTTGCTCTTGGCGAAGGCGTTGCCGTCGGTGTTGGGGTCGACGTACGTCTTCCAGGACTGGAAGGTCTTCATCGCGGAGACGACGTCCGGGCTGTCGAGGGCGCCCTCCGCCTTGCCGTCCTTCAGCAGGCCGCCGCCGGCCGACCAGACGATCGGGGAGAAGCCGAAGGTGCCCCACTCGGTGGCCAGGCCGTACTGCTCCGATATGTCGAGGACCTTGCCGTCGGAGTCCTTGCCCTTCAGCGCATCGAGGGCCTTGCCGAACTCCTCGGCCGTCCAGGCGTCGTCCACGCTCGTCGGGTACTTCACGCCGGCCGCGTCCAGCAGCTTCTTGTTGGCGTACATGCCGAGCCCGGCGTCGAACATGCCCAGGCCGTAGTGCTTGCCGTCGATCTCACCCTGCGCCTTGATCGCGTCGGTGACGTTGCCGAGGGTCTTGGCGGAGACGTGGCCGTCGACCGGGGCGAGCTTGCTGTTGTAGACGAAGTTCGCCATCGTCGGGCCGTCGAACTCCAGCACGTCCGGCAGTTCGGAGGCGTCGGTGGTGGTGATGGTCTTGGTGTAGTCGTTCTCGGGGATGAGCTTCAGCTCGGCCTTGACGTCGCTCTGCGAGGAGTTGAAGGACTTCACCGCGTTCTGCAGCGCGGCCGCCTCGTTCGCCTGGCCCTGGTGGGCCCAGACGCTGATGGTGCCCTTGCCGCTGCCTTCTTCGGCGGAGGTGTCGCCGCCGCCGCCCCCGCCACAGGCGGCCAGCGCGGCCAGGGGCAGCAGAGCGAGGGCTGTCAGGCCCGTACGACGGTGTTTTCCGTTACCGATGATCATGGTCATGTCTCCGTGCGGGGTGTGCGGGTGGGTGCGCGGACGGTGGGGAGGGGCCGGGGACTGGATGACGGCGCCCCGGTCGCGGGCGGCGAAGGGGACGGGTGGAGCTATCGCTGCCGGCCGGTGTGCGGCGGAGCGGTGGTCTCGCGGAGGACGAAACGGATGGGCATCTCGACGGGGGGCGGCGGCCCGGCGTCCGGGCCGTCCAGCCACGCCAGCAGCAGCCGGGCCGCCTCCCGGCCCTGGGCCGCGACCGGCTGGGCCACGGTGGTCAGCCCGACCACCTCGGACAGCTCGTGATCGTCGAAGCCGACGACGGACACGTCCTCCGGAACCCTCAGCCGGTGCCGGCGCAGGGCGCGCAGCGCGCCCATCGCCATCTCGTCGGACTGGGCGAACACTGCGGTCGGCGGGTGACGCAGCGCCAGCAGCTCGGTCATGGCCCGCTCGCCGCCCTCGACGGTGTAACCGCCGTCCGCCTCCAGGGCGGGGTCGGGCTCGATCCCGGCATCGGCCAGCACGTCCAGGTAGCCCTGCCGGCGGTCCAGGGGCGTGGTCCAGTGCAGCGGCTCGCTGGCCCCGGAGATCATGCCGATCCGCCGGTGGCCGAGGTTCACCAGATGCCGTACGGCGCTCTCCGCCCCGCCCCGGTCGTCGATGCCGACCATCGTGAAACCGGGCCGGGCGCCGCCGACCGTGGTCGCCAGCGGCACGCCCAGGGAGCGCAGGGCCGCGGCCTCCTCCAGGTCCGGGATCAGCAAGGACAGCACGGCGTCGACCCGCTTGCGGATCGGCAGCTTGGTGAAGAAGCGCTTGCGGGCCTCCGGTGAGCCGAGGTTGTACAGCAGGACGTCGTAACCGGCGGCGCTGAAGACCGTCTCGGCGGAGTCCAGCACGGTGCCGAAGAACCAGCGGCCCACGTACGGGACGACGACGCCGATGGTGTAGGTGCGCCCGCTGGCCAGGCTGGACGCCGAGCGCGAGGCGGTGTAGCCCAGCTCGGCGGCGGCCGCGACGATCCTGGCCCGCATCTCCTCCGACACTCCGGGACGGCCGCGCAGGGCGCGGGACACGGTGGACGCCGAGACCCCGGTGGCCTCTGCGACATCGGTGATGCTGACCGTCACGGGACGCTCCTTGATCGGGTGCACGCCGCGGGTCAGGGGCCCGGAAGCACGTCGGCGTGAGGGGGAGTGACGAGACCGTAAACCCGCCCTTCCTGTTGCGCAAGCGTTTGCGTTCAGATTTACTGCGGCTGACTCTCAGAGAAACTCTCGCCAGCCAGATCACAGCGCACGCGTTTGAGTGCCGCTGTCGGCAGACAGGACCTGTCCATGCGATACGCGCCGCCCGGCCTCTGTGTGAACGACTTCGACCTCCTGCGCCACGCGGACGGCACCTACACCGCGCTGCATCTGCAGGGCCCGTGGACGGCCGAGTTCGACCACCTGCGCATGGAGACGTCCTACGGCCGGGCCACCTCCACCGACCTGGTCCACTGGGAGCCGCAGGGCACGGCCTTCGGCAACGGCCTGCCGGGCCGCTTCGACCAGCAGGCGGTGTGGACCATGCACGCCTTCCCGCACGGCGCCGGCATGGCGATGCTCTACACCGCCGTCTCCGGGCTCACCCCCGACGGCTGGCCCCTGCAGTCGGTCGGCCTGGCCCACTCCGACCGCGCCGACGGCACCGGCTGGCGGCGCCACGGCACGGGGCCGGTCGTCGAGGCGGACGGGCGCTGGTACCGCACGGGCGAACGCATGGGCTGGCGCGACCCCTTCGTCGTACGCGACGACGAGTCCGACGGCTGGGTCATGGTGGTCTGCGCCGCCGACGCCTCCCTGCCGGTCGAGGCCGGCGGCTGCGTCGCCTGGGCCACCTCCGACGACCTGGAGCACTGGACCGTCCACCCGCCGCTGATCTCCCCCGGCGACGTCGACGAACTGGAGTGCCCGGTCCTGGAACGCCTCGACGACGGCAGCTGGCTGCTGCTCGGCTCCATCGGCGCCACCCGGGGCTTCGAGGCGTGGACCGCCCCGCGCCTGCGCGGCCCGTGGACCCGCCGCGGTCCGCTCGGCCCGACGGGCGCGTACGCCCCGCGCGTCGTCACCGCCCCCGACGGCGCCCGCGTCGTGCTGCACACCACCCCCCGCCGCGTCGGCCTCACCGACACCGGCGACCGCTGCCGCGGCATGCTCGCCCAGCCCAAGTCCCTCGTCGTGAGGGAGGATGCGGTGCCCCGCCTGGAATGGTGGCCGGGCCTGGACCCCTGGCTCGGCGAGGAGACGTACGACGCCCCCCTGCACGCGGTCGGTGACGTCGACCTCTCCGGCCGCACCGAGATCACCCTGCGCACGCATGTCTCCGACGAAGGCCGGCCCGCGCTCACGGTCGGCTGCGACGGCAAGAACCTCCGGGTCACCGGACCCGAGGGCACCCCGCTCGGCGAGACCCTCCTGCCGGACCCCGCCGCCGCACTGCGCATCCTCACCGTCGGTGAGTACGTCGAGGTCTACGCCGACGGCGTCTTCGTCCTCACCACCCTGTGCTATTCCGGCCGCCCCGCCCCCTGGACGGCCGCCTCCGAGGGCCGCGTCCGCCCTGTTCCCGTCCGCCCGGTCCGGCTGCCGGCCCCGCACCGCGACGACGCCTCGGCCGTCTGGCCCGGCCCGTCGCCGCACTGACGGCCGCCGGAACACCGTCTCACCCGACGGACGACGTTTCGCCCAGGTTTCCGGAAACGGCTACGCTCCCCTGCGTGGCTGAGATCCAGATTCCCGCTGACATCAAGCCCGCCGACGGACGTTTCGGCGCGGGCCCCTCCAAGGTGCGGACGGAAGCGCTGGACGCGCTGGCCGCGACCGGCACCTCCCTCCTCGGCACCTCCCACCGGCAGGCCCCGGTCAAGAACCTGGTCGGCAAGGTGCGCGAGGGCGTCCGTGAGCTGTTCCAGCTCCCCGACGGCTACGAGGTGGTGCTCGGCAACGGCGGCTCCACCGCGTTCTGGGACGTCGCGACGCACGGGCTGATCGAGAACAAGTCGCAGCACCTCACCTTCGGCGAGTTCTCCTCCAAGTTCGCCAAGGCCGCCAAGCTCGCGCCGTGGCTGGCCGAGCCGGACGTCATCTCCTCGGACCCGGGCACGCACCCCGAGCCGGTCGCCGAGGCCGGTGTGGACGTCTACGCCTTCACGCACAACGAGACCTCCACCGGTGTCGCCGCCCCCGTCAAGCGGGTGCAGGGCGCCGACGAGGGTTCCCTCGTCCTGGTCGACGCCACCTCCGGCGCCGGCGGCCTGCCCGTCGACATCGCCGAGACGGACGTCTACTACTTCGCCCCGCAGAAGTCCTTCGCCTCCGACGGCGGCCTGTGGATCGGCGTCTTCTCCCCGGCGGCGATCGAGCGCGCGGAGCGCATCCACGCGTCCGGCCGTCACATCCCGGAGTTCTTCTCGCTGCCCACGGCGATCGACAACTCCCGCAAGAACCAGACGTACAACACCCCGGCCCTCGCCACGCTGTTCCTCCTCAACGACCAGCTGGAGTGGATCAACGGCCAGGGCGGCCTGGACTGGTCGGTGCGCCGCACGGCCACGTCCGCGCGCACGCTGTACGGCTGGGCCGAGGACGTCAAGTACGCGAACCCGTTCGTCACCGACCCGGCCAAGCGCTCCCAGGTCATCGGCACGATCGACTTCACCGACGACGTCGACGCCGCCGCCGTCGCCAAGGTCCTGCGCGCCAACGGCATCGTCGACACCGAGCCCTACCGCAAGCTCGGGCGCAACCAGCTGCGTGTCGCGATGTTCCCGGCGATCGACCCGGCGGATGTCGAGGCGCTCACGAAGTGCGTCGACTACGTGATCGAGAAGCTCTGACCTTTCTCGTACGTCACTGAGGGCGCCCCGCACACGCGGGGCGCCCTCAGTCATATACGCCAGAGCTCAGGCGGGCATGTTCAGCCGCCGAAGCCCAGGATTCCGCTCAGGGCCTTACCGGCCGCGCTCGGCGTCTTCGCCGCGGCGGCCTGCGGCTTCGGGTCGGCCAGCTTCTTGCAGACCGCGTCGGCCGTGCCGCTGCCGTGCGGGACCTTGCCGTTGGTGAGGTAGGTCGCCAGGTGCTTGTCGAGGCAGGCGTTGCCGCCCAGCGTGATGCCGTGGTTGCCGCCGCCCTGCTCCACGACCAGGCTGGAGCCCTTCAGCAGACGGTTCATGGTGACGCCGCCCTGGTACGGCGTGGCCGCGTCGTCCGTCGCCTGGAACAGCAGGACCGGCGGGAGCTTGGAGTTGGCGACGTTCACCGGCTTCTGCGACTTGGTCGGCCAGAAGGCGCACGGCGCGTTGTACCAGGCGTTGTTCCAGGCCATGAACGGGGCCTTCTCGTACACGGCCCAGTTGTCCTTGCGCCACTGGTTCCAGTCGCGCGGCCAGGAGGCGTCACGGCACTGCACGGAGGTGTAGACGCTGTAGCCGTTGTCGCCGGAGGCGTCGATGGCGGCGATGTTGTCGTACGCCTTGACCAGCGCGGCGGTGTCGTTCTTGTTGACGTAGGCCGCGAACGTCTCGGCGAGGGTGGGCCAGTAGGCGTTGTTGTAGCCGCCGGGTATGAAGATGTCCTCCAGTTCGGAGGCGCCCACCTTGCCGCCGGCCGGCTTCTTGGCGAGGGCCGCCCGCATGGCGTACCACTTGGCCTCGATCTTCTTCGGATCGGTGCCGAGCTTGTACGTGGAGTCGTACTTGGCTATCCACGCCATCAGCGCCTTGTGACGCTTGTCGAAGGCGTAGTCCTGCTTGATGTTGGCGTCGTACCAGACCCCGGTCGGGTCGACGATCGAGTCCAGCACCAGGCGCCGCACCCGCTCGGGGAACAACTTGGCGTAGACGGCGCCGAGATAGGTGCCGTACGAGTAGCCGAAGTAGTTGATCTTCTTCGCGCCGAGGGCCTTGCGGATGGAGTCCATGTCCTTCACGGCGCTGACCGTGTTGATGTAGGGCAGGACGTCCTTGTACTTCGTGCCGCAGGCCTGGGCGAAGGACTTGGCGCGCGCGAGGTTGGCCTTCTCGATCGCGGGCGTGCTGGGCACGGAGTCGGGGCGCACCGGGTCGAAGTGGCCCGGCTTGCAGTCCAGGGCGGGCTTGCTCTCGCCCACGCCGCGCGGGTCGAAGCCGATGACGTCGTACTGGGCCGCGACCTCCTTGGGCAGGGAGGAGGCGACGAAACCGGCCAGCGACAGGCCGCTGCCGCCGGGGCCGCCGGGGTTGACCAGCAGCGGGCCCTGGTACTTGGAGGCGGTGTGCGGCACGCGGGACAGCGCCAGCGTGATCTGCTTCCCCTTCGGCTTCGCGTAGTCGAGCGGCACCTTCACCGACGCGCACTGCATCGTCGGGGAGTCGTCCGTGGCGCACTTCTTCCAGGTCACCTTCGCGACCTGGGCGGCGGTCTTCGCGGAGTGCGACGCGTCGGCGCTGGCGGGAGCCGCGGTGAGGGTCCCGGCCAGCACGACGGTCGCGCCGCACAGTACGGCTGCGCTTCTTCTCATGGAGTTCTCTCAGAACGGTGAGGGGGGTCAGGCCCGTGTGTCACACGGGCCGTGCCGCATCGTTTCGGAAGAGCACGCCATGCACATACATATTCGACCGAGACTTGACCGAATCGAGTCATACCCTGCGCCCAAAGCACCTTAAAAGAGGGGAGTTTGGGCCAACAGGTCAGGAACAGGTCAGGAGCCGGGAAGGGAGCTAAGGAAGCCAGGGGCCTCCTCCTGATTCTCCTTCGCCTCGTCGCCGTCGCCGTCACATCGGGTATCCGTCGTGTTGTTCTGGGGCCCGAACAGGACGGACCAGACGATGTTCTCGAGCCCCTGCCTCTGGGTGTTGGACGTGACGCACGAGGAACTCTGGCCCTTGCCCTTGTCATTGCCGGGAGGCGCGGCGCTCTGGGCCGCGACGGGCGCGGCGGACGTCAGGGCCGCCGCGAGGATGATGACGGCCGCACCAGCCGAGTGCGCCAGGGATCGAGGCATACGGTAGAAACGCGGATTTTTCATGATCACACCTTGAGCGGAAAAGCGCCCAGGAGGAAGGCTGACGGCCCCGCGGCCGGGCAACTGAACCCGAACGGGCCCGTACGGTGCGCCACCGCGGCCGCTCACGTCCGGCGGGTCGAGGGCTGCGGAGGCAGCATCACGTCTCCGCTGCGCTTGAGCCGCTGCCAGGGCAGCCGGTAGCCGTTGATCGCGGTCAGACAGGCCTGGGTGAGGACGAGATACATCACCTGGCGGTAGACGACCTGTTGGAGAGGGAGCGCCCACAGCGGCCGGAGCGGCTCGCCGTCGAGGTGGAAGGCGTACGCGGCGCAGACGGCCTGCACCGCCAGCACACCGCACCACGCGAGCACGGTGGTGAGCGGGTCCCCGAACACCAGGCCGTAGAGGGCCAGGATGTCGATCAGCGGGGCGAGCAGCGGGGTGAAGATCTGGAAGACGGCCAGCAGGGGCAGGCCGACGCGGCCGAAGCGCCCCGCGGGGCCGCGCTCGATCAGCGCGTGCCGGTGCTTCCACGCGGCCTGCATCGTGCCGTAGCTCCACCGGTAGCGCTGGCGCCACAGCTCCCGCAGCGAGGACGGTGCCTCGGTCCAGGCCAGCGCGTCCGGCACGTAGCCGATCTCCCACCCGGCCCGGTGCAGGGCCATGGTGAGGTCGGTGTCCTCGGCGAGGGTGTCCGCGCTCACCATCCCGGCGTCCCGCAGGGCCTCGGCGCGAAAGGCCCCGACGGCACCGGGAATGGTGGGCATGCAGTGCAGCAGGTCGTACATGCGGCGGTCGAGGTTGAAGCCCATGACGTACTCGATGTGCTGCCACCGGCCGAGCAGCCGCCGCCGGTTGCCGACCTTGGCGTTGCCCGCGACGGCGCCGACGCGCGGGTCGGCGAACGGCTGGACGAGGCGGCCGACGGTCGAGGGGGCGAAGACGGTGTCGGCGTCCAGCATGACGACGAGGTCGTGGGAGGCCCGCAGGACACCGGTGTTGAGGGCGGCGGGTTTGCCGCTGTTGGGCTGCCGGACGACGGTGACGTTGTCGAGGGCGAGTGACTCCGCGAGGTCGGCGGTGCCGTCGCGGGAACCGTCGTCCACGACGATGATCTCCAGGGGATGCTCGCTCGCGGCGAGGGAGCGGAGCGTCTTGGGGATGCACGGCTCCTCGTTGTAGGCGGGGATGACGACGCTGACGGGCCGGGTGACGGGCCCGTCCCCGCCGGGGCCGGGGCGTCGGCGGCGGGCGTGGTGACGGGCCAGGACGAGCAGCAGCACACAGCGGGCGAGGACGAGCGAACCGACCACCAGCAGCAGCGCGCTGACGGCCGTGACCGCTGTCGCCGACACGGTGACGGCGGCCACGAAGATCCGGCCGCTCCACAGGTCCGCCGTGCCGACGGGGCTGGTGAGGGTGTCGGCGCCGACCAGCTCGGCGAGCGTGGTGAAGCGGTAGCCCTGGGCCTGCAGCCGGGGGATCAGGGTCTTGAGGGCCTCGACCGTCTGCGATCTGTCCCCTCCCGCGTCGTGCAGGAGGACGACCGCGCCCCTGCCCCCGGTCGGGGTGGCCGCGTCGGCGATCTCCCGTGCGCCCGGCCGCCGCCAGTCGTTGGTGTCCTGGTCGATGAACGCCAGGACGTAGCCCTTCTCCCCCAGGCGCCGGGCCAGGGACCACTCCGGGGTGTCGACGGCGGCGGGCGTCGAGGAGTAGGGCATCCGCATCAGCGAGGTGTGGATGCCCGCGGCCCCGGCGAGGGCGAGTTGGGTCAGCGACAGCTCACGGTCGATGTCGTTCGCGGACCGGGTGGTCAGGTCCGGGTGGGAGAAGGTGTGCACGCCGATCTCGTGGCCGGAGCGGACCACGCGGCGCAGCACCTCCGGGTACCGGGCGGTCTGCTGCCCGGTGACGAAGAAGGTGCCGGGCGTGCCGTAGCGGTCGAGAACGGCCTGGATGCGGGGCGTCCAGGTCGGGTCGGGGCCGTCGTCGAAGGTCAGGACGACGGTCCTGTCCGGCGTGCGATAGCTGCGCAGATGATCGTTGGTGGTGTCGACGACCGGGCCGCCGCCCGCGATCGAGCGGGGGACACCGGAGGCCGATCGTCCACCGCGCCCCTCCTGGTCACCGGCGAAGCCCCGGGTGGTGTAGCCCTCGACCAGGAGGACCGAGGCGACGAAGGCCAGCAGGATCAAGGGGACGACGATGCGGAAGCGATGCCGTGGCGCCAGGGGCGCTCGCGTCCGCCGCGGACCGGACGGCCTCGATGAGCGGTCGGGTGACCGGTCGGGGCGCCGCCGCATCAGGGAGCCTCGGCCACCGAGGGGTCGGCGGGCGGGGGCGGCTCGGCGACTTCGGACGGTGCCGAGGGGCTGGTCGCCGGCCCTGTGGGCTCAGGTGCCGGTGGGGCGGGTGGCTCAGTGGTGGGCGGAGCGGGTGTGGGCGGGGCCGGGGGTGAGGGCGCGGTGGTGTCCGGGTCCGGTTCAGCGGTGGGCGCGGCGGGATCGTCAGGGTCCGCGGGCTCTTCCGGTGCGGGTGGCTCCTGTGTCGCCGGGGCCTGCGGTTCCGGTGGGTCGGCGTCGGAAGGTGCCGGTGGGCTGCCGGGCACCAGGGGCGGGGCGAGGGAGGGGCCGGGCCCGGTGAGCCCCGGGACGAGCAGGGCGCTGGGACCGGCGGCGTCCGAGACGTCGCCGGGCGGTGCCAGGGGCGTCCCGCCCGGGGCCTGGGCCCTCGGCGCGGCGGGCGCCGCCACGTCGCCGGGGAGCAGCGCGCCCGGCGCGAAGGGCGTCGCCCCCATCAGACTCAGCCCCAGCACCGCCATGTAGGCCGCCGCACAGCCGGCCAGCCCGTAGCCGGCCCGCCGGAGGTTGCGCGCACGCCGGCCGGAGGAGTCGACGAACACCGGGAGGCGCGGATCGCTCGACGATTCCTGCCCTGTTTGACCTCTTTTGGCACGGTACGGCGCCATAAATGTCAGCGTACGCCGCCCCGGAGCCGTCGGTCGGACGAGGCACCCGGCGAGCACCGGGCACCCCCTCACCCCGACGTCAGGTCGCCGTGCAGCTCACGCTCGGCACCGCCCCGCCCCCGGGAGCGCCGCCGAGGCCGAGGCTCACCGAAGCCCCCACCGGCACGCTCCCGTTGTGCGCGGCGTTCACCGCCGTCACGCTCGCCCCGCTCTGCGTGTACGAGGCGTTCCACATGCTGGTGACCTTCTGCGCGCCGCTCCACGTCCAGGCGACCTTCCACGAGGTCAGCGGCGTCGTGCCCGTGTTGGTCACCTTCACCTCGGCGTTGAAACCGCCGCCCCAGTCGCTGCTCACCGTGTAGGCGGCGGCGCAGGCGGCCCCGCCACCGGGTTCACCGGGCCCGCCGGGGTCCGGCCCGGAACCGCCTCCCGCGAAGCCCGGCGCCTTGATCGCCTTGAGGTAGCCGTCCTTGGCGGTGTCCACGGTCTGCCAGTCGTCCTTCAGGATGCCGCCCGTGTCGCCGGAGTTGGGGTTCCAGGACCAGAACGTCCAGTGGAAGCTGTCGGCGCCGTTCGCCGACGTCGACCGCAGATACGTCACCAGCGCGGACAGCCACCGCTGGTCCACCGTCGACTGGAGCGTCGTACCGAACTCGCCGAGCCACACCGGGGCGATGTTCTGCTTGAAGATGTAGCCCCAGTACTTGTCCCAGATCCCCGGCATGTTCGCGGGGAAGGACGGGTCGCTGAACCACGGCTGCTGGGCCACCGACGTGGCGTAGTCGTGGGCCGAGTACACCAGCCGGTTCGGCACGTCGAGCTGGACCGGGTACTGGGCCACGCCCATGAGGTTGCCGCCCCACCAGCCGTTCGTGCCGTTGTACGACTGCACGCCCTCGACCATGATCAGCAGCTCGGGGTTGGCCGACAGCACCGCGTTGCCCGCGCGCTGGGCGGCCAGGCGCCAGTCGCGGGAGGTGTCGCCGCAGCCCCAGCAGGCCGGGTCGTGGGGCTCGTTGTGCAGGTCGATGCCGACGACGGTGGAGTTGCCCTTGTAGCGCGTGGCCAGGGCCTTGAGATTGGCGATCCACGTCGACTCGGGGACCGACGCGGTGTACCAGAGGGCCGACTGTCCGGCCGCGTCCGGGCGGTGCCGGTCGAGGACGATCTTGAGTCCGGCCTGTCCGGCGTACGCCACGATCTTGTCCAGGACCTGGAGCGAGGTCAGTCCGCGCAGGTCGGTGTTCTTGCCGTCGTAGTTGACGCTGTCGGGCATGGTGCCGGACTTGAGGATGTCGTCGCTGTAGGGCATCCGGATGGTGTTGTAGCCCAGCGACTTCATCTGGTCGATCATGCTCTTGTAGTCACGGGCCCACAGGCCGTGGACGACGTGGTTGGCGGTCTCGAAGCCGAACCAGTTGACACCGGCGATCCGGACGGGCGCTCCGGCCGCGTCCAGGATCTGGCGGCCGCTGGTGTGCCAGTAACCGGCGCCGGCGGCCTTGGTGCCCACGTCGGCCTGGGCCGACTGCGTGCCGGCCAGCGGTAACAGGAGCGCCGCGGCAACACACAGCGCTCTGCGCAGAGTGCGGAACATGTGGCTGCTTCCTCTCTGACTCTCGGGGGAGGCGCGGCCCCGGAATCGAATGGGAGCGCTCCCATAAAGCCGCGCACCTCCCAGGAAACTGACGCACCATGAGCACGTCAAGACTCCGGGAGGTACGCGTCGCTCGCGCTACCGGCTGAGCTTCTTGAACCGTCGTACCGCGAGCGGCAGGAAGATCGCCGTCAGGATCACCGGCCACACCCCGGCCATCAGCAGCGCGTGCTGCTCGACCCAGGTGTCACCGCCGACCGGCGTGCCGAACAGCTCGCGGGTCGCCGCCGCCGTGGAGGAGATCGGGTTCCAGACCGCCACCCAGCCCAGCCAGTCGGGCATGAGCTGCGGCGCGACGAAGATGCTGGAGATCATCGTGAAGGGGAAGGCGACCGCGAAGAGGCCACCCGCCGCCTCCGGGTTGGGCACGATCAGGCCGAGCCACACGCCGATCCAGATCAGCGAGAAGCGCAGCCACAGCAGCAGCCCGAACGCCCCGAGGAAGCCGAGCCCGCCGTCCGGACGCCAGCCCATGGCGAGCGCGGTGAGCATCATGATCGCCAACTCGGCGCAGGCGACGATCAGATCGGTGACCCCGCGCCCGGCCACCACCGCCGAGGACGACATCGGCATGGAGCGGAAGCGGTCGATGACGCCCTTGGTGGAGTCGTAGACCACGACGGTCGCCGTGTTGATGAAGCCGAACGCCATGGTCATCGCGAACATGCCCGGCATCAGGAAGTCCTGGTAGTCCCCGCCGCCGGGCACCTTCATGGCGCTGCCGAAGACATAGCCGTAGAGCAGCACGGACAGGATCGGGAAGCCCAGCTGCCAGGCGATGTTGACGGGCTGGCGCTGGTAGTGGGTCAGGCCGCGGCGGACGATGTTCCAGCAGTCGGAGAGCAGCCAGTACGTACCGCCGCGCGGGCTCGGCGTGCTCAGGTCGAGGGCGCTCACGCCGCGGCCTCCTTCTCGGTGCGGTGTCCGGTCAGGCGCAGGAACACGTCGTCGAGGCTCGGCCTGCGCAGCCCGATGTCCTCCACCCGGACGCCCTCGTCCTGAAGGGTCCGCGCCACCTCGGTGAGCGCGGTGACCCGGTCGGCGACCGGGGCGTGCACCCGCAACTCGGTCTCGTCCGCCTCGGGTTCGCCGTCCGTCACCCGGGCGACGACCTTCACCACCCGCGGGATCTCGGACCGCTCGGCGACCACGACCTCGATCCGGTCGCCGCCGACCAGGTTCTTCAGCCCGTCCGGGGTGTCGTCGGCGATGGCCCGCCCCTGGTCGATGACGGTGATGCGCGAGGCCAGCTTGTCGGCCTCCTCCAGGTACTGCGTGGTCAGCAGCACCGTCGTGCCGCCCGCCACCAGCGCCCGTACGGACTCCCAGACCTCGCCCCGGCTGCGGGGGTCCAGGCCCGTCGTCGGCTCGTCGAGGAAGAGCACGGCCGGCGCGAGGATCATCGACGCGGCCAGGTCGAGGCGGCGCCGCATGCCGCCGCTGTACTTGCCCACGCCCTTGTCGGCGGCATCGGCCAGGTCGAACTGCTCCAGCAGTTCACCGGCCCGGGCCCTGGCCCGCTTGCCGCCCAGATGGAACAGGCGGCCGAACATCTCCAGGTTCTGCCGGCCCGTGAGCACCTCGTCCACCGCCGCGTACTGCCCGGTGAGCCCGATCCGGGCCCGGACCTCGCGCGGCTGCCGGGCCACGTCGAGCCCGGCGACCGTGGCGCTGCCCCCGTCCAGCCGGATCAGCGTGGACAGGATGCGGACGGCGGTGGTCTTGCCCGCCCCGTTCGGCCCGAGCAGACCGTGCACCGTGCCCTCGCGCACGGCCAGGTCGAAGCCGTCGAGGGCGCGTTTCTCGCCGTACCGCTTCTCCAGCCCCTCGGCCCGTACCGCGTATCCGTCCATGCCGCCCCTCCCGTGTGCGTCCCTGCCGACCCTGAACTGAGTACACCGTACCCTATTACGCGTACGACGTACCCAATTTTCGTACGGCCCTCTAAGCTGGGCCCATGACGAGCGGTACGAGTGGTGCGGGCAGTACGGAGACCAGCGGCAGCGGCGACATCGCCCGCACCCTCGAACTGCTGTGGGACACCGGCCGGCGCCCCAGCCGGGGCCCGAAGCCGACTCTGACCCTGGACCGGGTCGTGGAAGCCGCCGTCCAGGTCGCGGACGCGGAGGGACTGGGCGGGCTGTCCATGCGCCGCGTCGCCGCCGAACTCGGCACCGGCGCCATGTCGCTGTACCGGTACGTCCCCGGCAAGGGCGAGCTGCTCGACCTCATGCTGGACCGGGTGCAGCGCCGCTCCGAGAACCCGTCCGACCCAGGCGACGGCGGCTGGCGCGCGGCCCTGGAGGCACTGGGCCGCACGACCCTCGCCCTCTACCGCCGCCACCCCTGGCTGCTCCACGTCAACCAGTCACGCCCGGTTCTCGGCCCGAGCGCCGTCGACGGCATGGAGAAGATCCTCACCCGGATCCGCCCGATGGGACTGACCGACCCCGAGCTGGTCTCCGCGGTCATCATGATCGACGGGTACGTCGTCGGAGCCGCGCGCTCGCAGCTGTACGAGCGGGAGGCGGAGCGCCGGACGGGCCTGACGGACGCAGAGTTCTGGCAGGCGCAGGTGCCGGTCCTGGAACAGGCCATGGCTTCCGGCCGCTACCCGGTGATGGCCTCGCTCTCCGAGGACAGCTTCGGCTCCGACTTCGACCACTTCGAGTTCGGGCTGCAGCGGATCCTGGACGGGCTCGAGGTCCTGGTGGAGCGGCGCGGGCAGTCGGCGAGCTAGGGGCTGCCGGGCTCCCCTACCGTCGCCGCCGCCTCATTCCCCGCAGTACGAACAGCACGGCACCGGCCACGGCGACGGCGATCGCGCCGTTCTTGAGATTCCCGCTCAGCCCGCCCCCGCCGCCACCGTCCGAAGCGGCCGAACCGCCGCTGCCGGAGGCCGAGCCGGACCCACCGGCCCCGGGAGCGTCCTGCGGCTCCACGGGGCTGTCGGCCCCCTCGGCGCCGTACATGAGCTTCTTCCCGTCGGCGGTGTAGGTGACGGACTCCCCCTGCCCGAGGAACGGCACGCCGAGCCGCTCCTTCTTCTTGATCTTCCCGCCGTTCCAGTCGTAGGCGATCGCCCCGAAGTAGCTGCGGACGACGAGGTGTTCGGCGTCCGGGGAGAGCGTGGCGTCGGTCGCCTCCAGGTCGGGGACGGCCGCGACGGGCTTGAAGACGTTCGCCCCGGAGGAGGAGAGTTCGCCCGGCCCCTCGTACAGATGCCCGCCCTTCTCGTTCTTGTCGACGATGTAGACGCGGCCGGTCTTCGGGTGCACGACCAGCGACTCGGCGTCCCGCGCGCCGTCGGCGTACTTCACGACGTACTGCGTGGCCCGGACGGTCTGGTCGCGCAGGTTCTTCGGCTCGGGCAGCCGGTAGATCCACACGTACGGCCAGCTGCCGCCGAGGTTGTCGCCGATGTCGCCGACGTAGATCTGGTTGTCCGGCCCGATGGAGATGGCCTCGACATCGCGCGGACTGCCCACCCCGGCCATGGTGACCGTGGCTACCGTCTCGCCCGTCGCGCTGTCGACGGCGTAGAGATACGCCCCGTCGTCGCTGTCGTTGTGCGTCCAGTAGATCCCGGGGTGCTGGCGGGACGCCGCCAGACCACTCGACTCGGTGATGCGCGGATCCTTGATCGTGAACTCCTCGTCCCCGTCGGCGGCGGAGGCGGGCACGGCGAAGGCGCCCACGAGGAGAGCCGCGGCGAGGAAGGCGATCGGTCTGCGCATGCCCCAAGACTGCCATCCCGCTCCGCGGTTCACCGGGCACAACGGATCACGGGCGGGACGGATCACGGGGGCGGGCGGGTTGCGAGCGTCCGGCGTGGGTCGGGGGGGCGGGCGGGTTGCGAGCGTCCGGCGTGGGTCCCGGGGGGGGCGGGGGATCGCGATCACCCGGCGGCCCCGAACACGGCCTGCGACGGCGGCAACCGGCTCGCATCCAGCGGGCCGCTCGCACCCGGCGGGCGCCTCCTCGATGACCCGCACGCCGCCTCGGCCCGGGCGCCGCCTCCAGCTCGGTCGCCGAGGGCGGACGGAGGCAAGACGGAGACGAGACAGATGGGCACACACACCGCCCCGCAGACGGGTAGGCCGGCCACCGCCCGCCGACCACCCGCCGCGTGGCCCGACTCACACCCCATCCCGCAGCCCGACCCTCCTGTGATCCTCCATGATGAGCGGATGCTCAGGTTCATGCCCGTAGGTGACTCCATGACGATCGGGAGCACGGGCGAACACACGTGGCGCTACCGGATCTGGCAGCACCTGTGCCGCTCCTACGGCGGCCCCTGCACCCTCGTCGGCCCGCGCGAGACGCTGTACGACAAGCTGGACGAGGCCCCGACGTCGCACGCCTACGCCGAACCGGACTTCCCCCGCGCCCACTTGGCCGGCTGGGGCGAGGGCTGGCTGCACATGGCCCCACTGATCGGCGAGGCGGTGCGCTCGACGCGCGCGGACATCCTGCTGGTCTCCCTGGGCCTCATCGACCTGGGCTTCTACACGAACGCGGAGCAGACCGCCGAGAACGTCCGGGCCTTCGCGGCCGAGGCACGGGCCGCGAACCGACGGGTGCGGATGGTGTGGCTGCCGGTCACCCCGAACGTCCGGGCCCAGACGGACGCGGCGTTCGCCACCGAGGTCGCCCGCTTCAACGAACTGCTGGCCAAGACGGCCGCGGACCTCGACGAGCCCGGCTCCCCCATCCTCCTGGCCTCGACCCCGCCGTCGTACGACATCCCCACCGACACCTACGACGGCACGCACCCGGGCCCGAGCGGCGAGCACAAGATCGCGGCGGCCTTCGCGGAGGCGATGTACCAGGCGTGGGACCTGGGCGAGCCCTACGAGGCGTAGCTCTCAGCGATCCCCCGCACCAGGAACTCCGCACAGGCCCGAGTCCCCAGACCGTCCCAGCACTCGCCCTCCTCCCCGAGGTAGACGGCCCGGGCACGGGCGAGAACGGGCCGGTGCTCGGCGGGCAGCCGCCCCAGCACCCACGACGCCGCCGCGTCCTTGGAGCGGATGTCCCCGGTGACGAGGGTGGTCCAGATCCGCGCGAGGGTGAGCAGCACATTGCGGGTGTCGGAGTCCACCTCGTCCATCAGCTCCGGCACACCGGCGACGATGGCCCGCCTGAGGTCGGCGTGCGGCACGGGATCGATCAGCTCCGCGGGCGGCGGCCCGTGGAGCGGCGCGTCGGCGCGCAGCACCATGGTGAGCAGCGGCGCCAGATCGGGGCTGGGCCCCGGGCGCGGGATCACCCCGCGCTCGTACTCCTCCCGCAGCCAGTCCCCGTAGAGGAAGTCGCAGGTGGGCGGGTAGCGCCAGGGCCGTACGTCACCCTGCACGACGACGATCAGCTCGACGTACCGCCGCCCGTCCACCCCGGACACCTTGAGCAACTCCTCGACCAGTGCCCGCCGCTGAGCCTGCGTCACGGACTCCCGCACGACGGCCAGGACGTCGATGTCACTGTGCGGGCGCAGACCACCGAGCGTGGCGGAGCCGTGGAGGTAGATGCCGAGGAGGGTGTCGGGGAGGGTGCGGTGGAGGAGTCGGACGAGGTCGTGGGTGTCGGACTGTTCTGGCATATGCGCGCATCCCCGTGTCGTGGTCACCGTGCGTATCGACTTTCCCGGTGTACTGAAGGGTCTGGCTCCGCTTTCGGCACGGACGTCGACATGACCACCACTCACCTCGGCCTCACCCTCTAGACCGACGAGTTCCCCCGCGACGGACACCCCACCCCGTCAGAACCCCACATCGGCCCGCCGATAGGCCGGCGGACGGCGAACACCACTGGCCCGCTCATACGCATACGCCAACCGCAACAACACCGGCTCACTCCAAGCCGTCCCCATGAACGTCAGCCCCACCGGCAGGCCGAAGGCGAAGCCCGCCGGGACGCTGATCGCGGGGTAGCCCGCGAGGGCCGCGGGTGTGGACGCGCCGCCGCCGTGGGCGTCCCCGCGGATCAGGTCGATCTTGGCGGGCGGCCCGGTGGTCGGCATCACCAGGGCGTCCAGGTCGTGCGCGCGCAGCACGGCGTCGATGCCCTCGGCGCGGGACAGCCGGTGGTTGGCGGCAAGGGCCTCGCGGTACTCCCGTTCGGTGAAGTCCAGCCGCTGCACCGCCTCCAGGCCGTCCTGCCGTACGTAGCGCAGCTCCCGGTCGGCGTGCGCCCGGTTGAACGCGATGAGTTCGGCGAGGCTGCGCGGATGGTCGCCCGGCGCCGCGGCGAGGTACGCGTTCAGCGCCCGCTTGAACTCGTGGACCTGGACGACCATCGAGCCGGGCAGGTCCTCCAGCCGCTCGGCCGTGGGGATGTCGGCCGGGTCGACGATCGTGGCCCCGGCCTTGCCGAGCACGGCGATCGCGCGCTCGGCGATCTCGTCGGCGTGGTGGCTGTAGCCGAAGTAGACCGAGCGCGGCACGCCGATGCGGGCGCCGCGCAGGCCGTCCGCGTCCAGGAACCGGGTGTAGTCGCGGTGGAAGCGGCCGCGGCTCGCCCGCGTCGCCGGGTCGCGATCGTCGACCCCGACCAGCGTGCCGAGCAGGATCGCCGCGTCGCGGACCGTGCGCGCCATCGGGCCCACGCTGTCCTGGCTGGGCACGCCGGGGATCACCCCACCGCGTCCGACCAGCCCGACCGTCGGTTTCACACCGACGACGCAGTTCGCCGAGGACGGGTCGATGATCGAGCCGTTGGTCTCGGTGCCGATCCCGGCGACGCACAGGTTGGCCGCGACGGCGACGCCCGTACCGGAGCTGGACTCGCTCGGGGAGCGGTCGAGCTTGTAGGGGTTGCGGGTCTGGCCGCCGCGGGCGCTCCAGCCGGCGTGGTGGGTGAGCGACATGCCGCCGGCCCACTCGCTCAGGTTGGTCTTGCCGAGGATGACGGCACCGGCCTCGCGCAGCCGGGCCGCGACCGTGGCGTCCGCCGCCGGCCTCAGGCCCTCCAGGGCGAACGAACCGGCCGTGGTGTGCATCCGGTCGGCGGTCTCCACCATGTCCTTCAGCAGGACGGGCATGCCGTGCAGCGGCCCCCGGGCGCGTCGTTCGGCGTCCCGTCGGCGGGCCTCGCGCAGGGCGTCGGGGTTGATCTCGATCACCGCGTGCAGCAGCGGGTCGAGGCGCTCGAGGCGCTCCAGGTAGTAGCGGGTGAGGCGTTCGGCGTCGAGTCGCCCCTCGGCCATGCGGCGGCGCAGCTCGGTGATGCCCAGCTCGTCCAGCTCGCCGGGGTGGGTGTCGGCCCGGGCCGCGGCCGTGCCGAGCCAGGGCGTGGCCGCCGCGGCGGTGCCGAGGGCGAGCACGCCCCGGCGGGTGGTGGATGACGCGGGAGTCCTCATGTCCAGCACGGTAGAAGCGTGAGCGGCTCGTTTCGCTGAGGCTGTCACCCGAATCGGCCCGGGAGTCCGCCCCCTGTCCGGCCGGGGGCGAGCCCGGGGTCCCCCCCCGACGTGACAGCACGCTGACGTACGTACGTGCTTGCCTTGAGCGCACTTCAAGACGTTGGCTTGGTCACCATGAAGTACACGCAGCTCGGACGCACGGGACTCAAGGTCAGCCGGCTCGTCCTCGGCACCATGAACTTCGGCCCGCAGACCGACGAGGCCGACAGCCACGCCATCATGGACGCGGCGCTGGACGCGGGCATCAACTTCTTCGACACCGCCAACGTGTACGGCTGGGCCGAGAACAAGGGCCGTACCGAGAGCATCATCGGCAACTGGTTCGCCAAGGGCGAGGGTCGGCGCGACAAGGTCGTCCTCGCCACGAAGGTGTACGGCAACATGGGCGCCGACGGCCCGGCCTGGCCCAACCACGACAAGCTCTCCGCGGTCAACATCCGGCGGGCCGTGGACGCGAGCCTCAAGCGGCTGCAGACCGACCACATCGACGTCTACCAGTTCCACCACATCGACCGGGACACCCCGTTCGAGGAGATCTGGCAGGCGATCGACGTCCTGGTCCAGCAGGGCAAGATCCTCTACGTCGGATCGTCGAACTTCCCCGGCTACAAGATCGCCCAGGCCAACGAGATCGCCGCCCGGCGCGGCGGGACCATCGGGCTGGTCAGCGAGCAGTGCCTGTACAACCTCGCCGAGCGGCGTGCCGAGATGGAGGTCATCCCGGCCGCACGGGACTACGGGCTCGGTGTCATCCCGTGGTCGCCGCTGCACGGCGGTCTCCTGGGCGGCGTGCTCAAGAAGGAGGTCGAGGGCGGACGACGTACCTCCGGCCGCGCGGCCGACGCCCTCGCCGACCCCGCCTCCCGCGCGCAGATCCAGGCCTACGAGGACCTGCTCGACAAGCACGGCATCGAGCCCGGCGAGGCGGCCCTGGCCTGGCTCCTCACCCGCCCGGGCGTGACCGGCCCGATCGTCGGCCCGCGCACGGCGGGGCAGCTGGAGTCCGCCCTGCGAGCGGCCGACCTGGAGCTGTCCGAGGAACTCCTGACCGGCCTCGACGAGATCTTCCCGGGCCCGGGTCCAAGCCCGGAGGCCTTCGCCTGGTAGCCCTGAAGGGGCGCGGGGCTGGTATCGACATGCGGCTCCGCCGCGTGGGCGCGACCAGCCCCCACCGGCCCGCAGCCGGAAAGCGACGGGCAGCCCCCCGCCCCCTCACCTGCCGAGCGCGGCACCCAAGGCGACAACGAGAAACATCAGCACGAGCACACCGGCCATGATCCGGTTACGGGTTTTCGGGTCCACGGCACCGAGCCTAACCGGCACCCCCGAGCGCCCACCGACCGACCGCCTCGTACCGGGGCTGCTCACCGGGAACCCCCGACGTCGGCAGATTGCTCCGCACCAGCGCCAGGTCGCCCACCGTCCAGGTCCGGCCCATGAACCCGGCCAGGGCGTCCAGACAGGCCCGCACGTCCCGCGCCTCCCGGCTCCTCGCGAGCGTCAGATGGGCCTTGTAGCGCCGGTGCTCCCCCATCGGCACCCCCGCCTTCCGCGCCGCCGCCTCGGCCCGGTCGGCCAGCAGCCGCAGGGTCGCCAGGTCCCCCTCGGCCCCGGCCCACAGCGCCCGGCCGTGCCCGAACTGACCGCCGCCCCGCACGGCCAGCGGAAAGGCGTCGGTACGGCGGGCGGCCCGCTCCAGCCGGGCCGACAGCTCCGGTACGAGGCCGTCGTCGACCTCCCCGTAGAAGGCGAGCGTGAAGTGCCAGCCGGCCCGGCCGGTCCAGCGCATCCCGTCCGCCCCGGGCAGCTTCCGCAACGCGTCCACGACGGAGCCGAGTTCACGGACCACGTCGTCGGGAGGCAGCACAGCGGCGAAGACTCTCATGGGGACAGCCTGGCACCATGAGCCCATGGAGATCACCATCAGAGAAGGCGGTCCCGACGACATTCCCGCGATACTCGGGATGCTCGACAGCTGCGTGGAGTGGCTGGTCGCGCAGGGTCGCACGGGGCAGTGGGGGACGAAGCCCCTGTCCCGGAGCCCGAAGACGGTGGAGTCGGTCGGCCGGTACATGGGCGAGGGCAGCGTGTTCCTGGCCGAGGCCGACGGCGTCCCGGCCGCCACCCTCACCCTGACCGACTCGCCCGGCGCCTATCTGGCCCACCTCTCGCCGCCCGGCGAGCCCGAGCGGTACATCCACTGGCTGGCCTCCGACCGCCGCTTCAAGGGCCACGGCCTCGGCAGCGCGCTCCTCACGCACGCCGCCGAGGAGACCCGGCGGGCCGGGGTGGGCCTCCTGCGGGTGGACTGCTACGCCGGCGACGACGGCAAGCTCGTCCGCTACTACGAGACCAACGGCTTCACCCGCACCGAGTCCTTCACGGTCGGCGACAACAACTGGCCGGGCCAGCTGCTGGCCCGCAGGGTGTAGCCCCCCGGACCCCGCACCAACGGCCTCCTACGCCGCCGGAGCCAGCGCCTCCTGCCGCTCCCGGGGGACGAACCGCACCCGTGGGTGTCCGTGGTGCCAGCCCACCGACAGGCGCAGATTGCCGACGCGGGCCAGGATCAGGCCGATCACGGCCGCGGCGGCCGCCGCCACGGCACCGCCGGCCGCGAGGCCCACCCGGGCGCCGTACGTATCGGTGATCCAGCCGACGATCGGGGCGCCGACCGGGGAGCCGCCGAGGAAGACCATCATGTAGAGGGCCATGACCCGGCCGCGCATGGCCGGGTCCGTGGACATCTGGATGCTGGTGTTCGTCGTGACGTTGACCGTCATGCCGAACAGGCCCAGCGGGACCATGAGCAGCGCGAACATCCACAGCGTCGGCGTCGTCGCCGCCACGATCTCCAGCGCGCCGAAGACCATGGCGGCGGCGATCAACAGCCGCAGCCGGGCCGTACCGCGCCGCGCCGCGAGCAGCGCGCCCGCGACGGAGCCGACCGCCATCAGCGTGTTGAACATGCTGTAGGCGCCGGCGCCCGCGTGGAACACGTCGTCCGCGAAGGCCGAGAGGTAGACGGGGAAGTTGAAGGCGAAGGTGCCGACGAAGCCGACCAGGACGATCGGCCAGATCAGCTCGGGCCGGCCGGTGACATAGCGCACGCCCTCCCGCAGCTGCCCCTTGCCGCGCGGGGCGCGCTCCACGCCATGCAGCTCACGGGCGCGCATCAGCAGCAGACCGGTGAGCGGCGCGACGAAGGACAGGCCGTTGAAGAGGAAGGCGTAGCCGGTGCCGACGCCGGTGATCAGCAGACCCGCCACGGCCGGGCCGACCAGACGGGCGGACTGGAAGTTGGCGGAGTTCAGGCTGACGGCGTTCTGCAGCTGTCCGGGGCCGACCAGTTCGGAGACGAAGGACTGCCGGGCCGGGTTGTCGACGACCGTGGCCAGACCGACCGCGAAGGCGGCGACGTACACGTGCCACACCTGGACATGGCCGGTGAGGGTGAGGACGGCGAGGGCGAGGGCGGTGAGGCCCATCGAGGTCTGGGTGACGAGCAGGGTGGGCCGCTTGCGCAGCCGGTCGACGAGGACACCGCCGTAGAGGCCGAAGAGCAGCATCGGCAGGAACTGCAGCGCGGTCGTTATGCCGACGGCCGCGGAGGAGCCGGTGAGGCTGAGGACCAGCCAGTCCTGGGCGATGCGCTGCATCCAGGTGCCGATGTTGGAGACGACCTGCCCCAGGAAGAACAGGCGGTAGTTCCTGACCTTCAGGGAGGAGAACATCGAGGACTTGCGCGGGAGCGGGCCGGAGGGAGGCGTGTCGGAGGTGGGCGGGGAATCGTGGGGATCAGGTGCGGGGACGGAAGCTGCTCCGGGTCCCGTACTCAACAGGTTCGCCTCCTTGCGACTACGGCTTACAGATGCGCGAGCTTCTCCAGCACGGGGGCGGCGGCGCGGAGTTTCGCCCACTCGTCCTCGTCGAGGTCCTCGACCAGCGTGGCCAGGAACGCGTTCCGCTTGCGGCGGCTCTCCTCGAGCATCGCTTCGGCCTGCTCGGTGCGCGTCACGACCTTCTGGCGCCGGTCCTCGGGGTGCGGCTCCAGACGGACCAGCCCCTTCGCCTCCAGCAGCGCCACGATGCGGGTCATCGACGGCGGCTGGACGTGTTCCTTGCGGGCGAGCTCGCCCGGCGTGGCCCTGCCGCAGAGGGACAGGGTGCCGAGCACCGACATCTCGGTGGGGCTGAGCGACTCGTCGACACGCTGGTGCTTGAGCCGACGGGACAGCCGCATCACGGCGGATCGGAGGGAGTTCACGGCGGCTACGTCGTCGCCATGGCTGAGGTCCGGCATGTTCTTTAGCGTAACTCATTACTCTCGCTAAAGAACACCGGGACGCGCGGAAGCCCCCGTGACCCTGGCCACTTACCCGTGACATCACTCATATGGGTGACGCGACGGCGGAACGCGACCCGCCGCACCGAAGGATGCCGCGACCCTCATGCCCATGGGGACCAGCGTGCTCAGCCTGCGAATAGACCACGAGCTGCTCGACCGGCTCCGGCACCATGCCGCGAAAAGGGGAATGAGCGTCCAGGACTATGTCGTCCGGACGCTCATTCGAGATGACTTCGACGAACGGTTCCAGTCCGCCGTCGAGGAGACGGAGAGGTTCTACGGGGTCACCTGAGGACCCCGTCCGCTCAGGTCAGCCCCAGCGCGGGCATCAGGTAGTAGAACGTGAACACCGCCGCCACCGCGTACATCGCCGTCGGAACCTCCCGGCCCCGGCCGGCCGCCAGGCGCAGCACCACGAAGGTGATGAAGCCCATGCCGATGCCGTTGGTGATCGAGTACGTGAACGGCATCATCAGCATCGTCACGAAGGCCGGGACGGCGATCGTGTAGTCCGCCCAGTCGATCTCCTTGACCGAGCCGGCCAGGATCAGGAAGCCGACCGCGACCAGGGCCGGGGTCGCCGCCTGGGACGGCACCATCGTGGCGACCGGCGTCAGGAAGAGCGCGAGGGCGAAGAGGCCGCCGGTGACGACGTTCGCGAGGCCGGTGCGGGCACCCTCGCCGACACCGGCGGTGGACTCGACGAAGGCGGTCGTGGCCGAGGAGGAACTGGCCCCACCGGCGGCGACGGCGAAGCCGTCCACCAGCAGCACCCTGTTGATGCCGGGCATCTGCCCCTGCGCGTCCGTCAGCTTCGCCTCGTCGGAGACGCCCATGATCGTGCCCATCGCGTCGAAGAAGCACGACAGCAGCACGGTGAAGACGAACAGCACGCCGGTGAGCATGCCGACCTTCTCGAACCCGCCGAACAGACTGACCTGCCCGACCAGCCCGAAGTCAGGACTGGCAACAGGATTCCCGGGCCACTTCGGAGTGGTGAGCCCCCAGCTGGGCACATCGACCAAGGCCTCGATCACAACGGCCACGACAGTCATCGCGACGATCGAGATCAGGATCGCGCCGGACACCTTGCGCACGATCAGGGCGAGCGTCAGCAGCACGCCCAGCACGAAGACCAGCACCGGCCAGCCGTTGAGATGGCCGTCGCCCCCCAGCTGCAGCGGCACGGTCGTCTGCGCGACGTCCGGGATACGCGAGACGAACCCGGCGTCGACCAGCCCGATCAGCATGATGAACAGGCCGATACCGATGGAGATGGCCTTGCGCAGCCCGAAGGGCACGGCGTTCATGACCCGCTCGCGCAGCCCCGTGGCGACCAGCAGCATGACGACGAACCCGGCGAGGACCACCATGCCCATCGCGTCCGGCCAGGACATGCGCGGGGCGAGCTGCAGCGCGACGACGGAGTTCACGCCGAGCCCGGCGGCCAGCGCGATCGGCACATTGCCGATGACGCCCATGAGGAGCGTGGTGAGGGCGGCGGTGAGGGCGGTCGCGGTGACCAGCTGACCGTTGTCCAGCTGGTGGCCGTACATGTCCTTCGCGCTGCCGAGGATGATCGGGTTCAGCACGATGATGTAGGCCATCGCGAAGAAGGTGGCGAGACCGCCCCGGACCTCGCGGGACAGGGTGCTGCCCCGCTCGGAGATCCGGAAGAAGCGGTCGAGTGCGCCGTACGTGGGCCCGGCTCCCGGCTGTTCAGGGGCGGGGACCTGGGCGGGAGCCGAGGACGACATGTGTTTGGTGTTTCCTACGAAGAGAAGTGGTCAGACACAAACCGTTTCAGTATGAACATATAAACCCCCGAACGACCATCTCCGCGCGTAGACCTGATCGCCTCGTAAGCTGTCCCCATGGCGAAGTGGACCCCCAGGCACGAGGCGCCGGAGCCCCTGGAGGGCCCCGTGGTCGCCACCATCATCGGCGGCACGATTCTGTGGTTCCTCCTCTTCCTGATCCAGCTCCCCTTCTATGGCTGGTTCGACGACCACGGCCACACCTGGTGGATCTGGACCTGCCTGGCCGGAGGCGGCCTGGGCCTCCTGGGCATCTGGTACGTCCGCAAGCGCGACGCCGCGATCAAGCGAGCAGCGACCCAGGACCCGACAACCCCTCCCCCGACCCCGTCGGCCCCCTCGGCCCAGTAGCCCCAGCGGGCCCGTGCCGGCGCGCACGGCGAGAAGGAGCCACCCCCGACCGCACGGCCCCTTCACCCCAGCGAGACCACGCAGGACGGCTCCCGAGCCGAGACACACCCGCCCACGGCGAAAAGCAGCCACCCCCGACCGCACGGCCCCTTCCGCCCAGCGGGACCACGCAGGACGGCTCCCGAGCCGAGACGCGCCCGCAGCCGCCGGACCACGGAAGGGGACGTGTCGGGGGGGGTGTCCGCCCGCAGCGGTTGGCGCGTCAACGAACAGCGAGTCGGTCCCCGACCCCATCGCGCCGTTCCGAGGACGGACACCCTCCGACGCGGCCCCGACCCACCACCGGCGAGAAGGCGCCACCCGCGCCCGCCCGCCCCGCCCCACCCGCTCCGGCGAGACACAGCCCCGCCCCCTCCCTACGCTCAAGAGGAGGCGGCGAACGCCCGGCCCCGGTGAGGAGCGCAGCCATGACGACGCAGAACAGCGCGGAAGAGGCCGACCGGACCCTGAAGGCCAAGCACCGGGCGATGTGGGCCCAGGGCGACTACCCCTCCCTGGCCGCCGAGGTCATCCCCGGCCTGGGAGCGGTCCTGGTAGAGGCCTGCGGGGTGCGCCCGGGCCAGCGCGTGCTCGACGTGGGCGCCGGGAGCGGCAACGCCGCGATCCCCGCGGCCCTGGCCGGCGCGGACGTCATCGCCTCCGACCTGACCCCGGAACTGTTCGGGGCGGGCCGGCTCGCGGCAGAACGGCAGGGAGCCACCCTCACCTGGCAGGAGGCCGACGCCGAGGACCTGCCCTACGGCGACGCCACGTTCGACACCGTCCTGTCCTGCGTCGGCGTCATGTTCGCCCCGCACCACCAGCAGGCCGCCGACGAACTGATCCGGGTCTGCCGGCCGGGCGGCACCATCGGCCTGCTGAGCTGGACACCCCGGGGCTTCATCGGCCGGATGTTCGCCGTGATGAAGCCGTACGCGCCCCCGCCCCCGCCCGGCGCCCAGCCGCCCCCGCTGTGGGGAGACGTGAACCATGTGCGCGCACTCCTCGGCGACGGCGACCGGGTCACCGACTTCCGCGCCGAGCGCCGCACCGCCGGGGTCGACCGCTTCGCGACACCCGAGGCGTTCCGGGACTACTTCAAGGAGCGCTACGGCCCGACGATCACCGTCTACAAGAACATCGCCGACGACCCCGACCGCGTCGCCGCCCTGGACCGCGACCTGGTGGAGCTCGGCCGCGACGGCGACCTGGGGACGGGCCCGGGCGGCACGGCCCTGGAGTGGGAGTACCTCCTGCTCACCGCCCGCCGAGCGGGCTGACACAACGGTGCGACACCAGGGTCCGACGACGTACAACTGCCGTACGACCAGGGCACGACACCTCTCCTCCCCAGGTCGGATCTTCCCCACATTCAGCAGGTGAAGCGGCAAATCCGCACGTACCGTCGAATGCATGACGCATCTCGACGCGGGTGCCCGGCTCGACTCCGCGCGGCCGGCGACGGTCACCTCACCGGTGACCGGCCTGACCGGTGCTCAGGTCGCCGAACGCGTGGAGCGCGGCCAGGTCAACGACGTACCGGTGCGCAGCAGCCGCTCCACCGTCGACATCGTCCGCGCGAACGTCTTCACCCGCTTCAACGCGATCATCGGCATCCTGTGGCTGATCATGCTGGTCGTGGCGCCGATCCAGGACAGCCTGTTCGGCTTCGTGATCCTCGCCAACACCGGCATCGGGATCGTCCAGGAGTGGCGGGCGAAGAAGACGCTGGACTCCCTCGCGCTGATCGGCGAGGTACGGCCCACCGTCCGCAGGGACGGGGACGCCACGCAGGTCAGCACGTCCGAGATCGTGCTGGACGACCTGATCGAGATCGGCCCCGGGGACAAGGTCGTGGTCGACGGCGTCTGCGTGGAGGCGGACGGTCTGGAGATCGACGAGTCGCTGCTCACCGGCGAGGCCGACCCCGTGGTCAAGAGCCCCGGCGACCAGGTGATGTCGGGCAGCTTCGTGGTCGCGGGCGGCGGGGCGTTCCAGGCGACGAAGGTCGGGCGGGAGGCGTACGCCGCCCAGCTGGCCGAGGAGGCCTCGCGCTTCACCCTCGTCCAGTCCGAGCTGCGCTCCGGCATCTCCACGATCCTCAAGTACGTGACGTGGATGATGGTCCCGACCGCGATCGGCCTGATCATCAGCCAGCTGTTCGTGAAGGAGAACGCCTTCGACGACTCCGTCGCCCGCACGGTCGGCGGCATCGTCCCGATGGTCCCCGAGGGCCTGGTCCTGCTCACCTCCGTCGCCTTCGCCATCGGCGTGATCCGGCTGGGCCGCAAGCAGTGCCTGGTCCAGGAGCTGCCCGCGATCGAGGGGCTGGCCCGGGTCGACACCGTCTGCCTCGACAAGACCGGCACCCTCACCGAGGGCGGCATGGACGTCACCGAGCTGCGGCCGCTCCAGGACGCCGACGAGACGTACGTACGACAGGTGCTCGGCGCCCTCGGCGAGTCGGACCCGCGGCCGAACGCGTCCCTGAAGGCGATCATCGACGCCTATCCGGACGGCGAGCAGTGGCGCTGCACCCAGGCGCTGCCCTTCTCCTCGGCCCGCAAGTACAGCGGCGCCGCGTTCGCCGAGGCGGGCGGGGAGACGAGCACGTGGCTGCTGGGCGCGCCGGACGTCCTGCTGCCCGACGACGACCCGGCCCTGGCCGAGACCGGGCGGCTGAACGAGCAGGGCCTGCGGGTGCTGCTGCTCGCCCGGGTCGCACGCGACCTCGACGACGCCGAGGTGACCGAGGGCGCGAAGCCCACCGCCCTGGTCGTCCTGGAGCAGCGGCTGCGCCCGGACGCGGCGGACACCCTCGGCTACTTCGCCGACCAGAACGTCCGGGCCAAGGTCATCTCCGGCGACAACGCGGTGTCGGTCGGAGCGGTCGCCTCCAAGCTCGGGCTGTCCGGCACCACCGTGGACGCCCGTCGGCTGCCCGCCGACGAGGACGGCATGGCCCGGGCGCTCGACGACAACACGGTGTTCGGGCGGGTCACCCCGCAGCAGAAGCGGACCATGGTGGGGGCGCTGCAGTCCCGTGGGCACACGGTCGCGATGACGGGCGACGGGGTGAACGACGTGCTCGCCCTGAAGGACGCCGACATCGGCGTGGCGATGGGCTCCGGCTCGGAGGCGACCCGGGCGGTGGCGCAGATCGTGCTGCTGAACAACAGCTTCGCGACGCTGCCGTCGGTGGTGGCCGAGGGGCGCCGGGTGATCGGCAACATCACGCGTGTGGCGACGCTGTTCCTCGTCAAGACGGTCTACTCGGTGCTGCTGGCCGTCCTGGTGGTCTGCTCACAGGTCGAGTACCCGTTCCTGCCGCGCCACTTGACCCTGCTGTCGACGCTGACGATCGGCATCCCGGCGTTCTTCCTCGCGCTCGCGCCGAACAAGGAGCGGGCGAAGCCGAACTTCGTCCGGCGGGTGATGCGGTACTCGATCCCGGGCGGGGTGGTGGCCGCGATGGCGACCTTCGCGACGTATCTGATCGCCCGGGAGCACTACACGGGCGAGGGTGCGCTGGACGCGGAGACCAGCGCCGCGACGCTGACACTCTTCCTGATCTCGATGTGGGTCCTGGCGATCATCGCCCGCCCCTACACCTGGTGGCGCATCGCCCTGGTGGCGTCGATGGCCGGGGCGTTCCTGCTGGTCCTGGTGGTGCCGTGGCTCCAGCACTTCTTCGCCCTGAAGCTGGTCGGCATGACGCTGCCGTGGATCGCGGTCGGCATCGCGGCGGTGGCGGCGGCCACCCTGGAACTCGCGTGGAGATGGGTGGACCGCCGCTTCCCGGCGTAGCCGCCTTGCCTTACTTCACGTCCACGAAGTCGCCCGCGGCGTTGACCGCCGGAGTGGTCGTCGTACCCGCGAAGGAGTAACGGAAGTAGCCGTCCGCGGACGCCTTGACCGTGGTCTTCAGCTCGCCCGTGGAGTTCGACTTGATGGTCTTCACCGTGGTGTAGGTGTCGGAGTTCTTCTTGCGGAACTGCAGCTTCACCGACTGGTTGGTGTAGCCGTGGTACTTGTTGTCGTCCCAGTTGGCGCGGGACAGCTTGCCGGTGACGGTGATGGTCTTGCCCTTCTTCACCGGCTCGGGCGAGGCGTTGACCGTCAGCTTGGAGAAGCGCTGGAGCTTGAAGGAGTTGGTCGGGTCCGTCACCGCGACACCGACCTTGTCCAGGTTCGGCTCCTCCGGGTTCTCGCCGTTGAAGGCGACCGCGAAGCCCGCGGCCTTCCAGGAGCCGGCGTCCTCGTTCAGCAGCGCGAACGGGTCGATCTCGACGGTGGCCTTGCAGTTGGCGACGGTCGCGGAGGAGTCCGTGCAGCTCGCGTCGTTGCTGTCGAAGAAGAAGGCCGAGTCCTCGAAGGAGGCGCCGCGGTACAGCTCGATGCCCGCGAAGAAGTCGGCCGCGTGGATGTCGACGTCCGCGCCGTGCGTCAGCTTGAAGGAGACGGGCACCTTCACCAGGTTGGTGGTGCCGGCGGAGATGTTCTTGCCGTTGTTGACCTTGACCGAGGAGAAGGTCGCGTTCAGGGCGTACGGCTCGCCCTCCGCGGCGGCGGCGAGAGCCGACCGGCCGGAGTCGGCGTGGACGACCGCGCTGGCGGCGGCGATGTCCGCGGGAACCTTCGGCTCGGCGGCCTGCGCGACCGGCACGGCGAAGGCGGAAAGGGCCAGGGCGCCGGTGACGGCGGCCACGGTGGCTCGGATGCGCATGCGTTCTCCAAGTGGAGAGGGGCCCCGGCGCTCGTCGTCGGCTCCATGGGGCCCAAGTGATCGTGGAGTCTGTTGACTCACGTGATCAGATACGTGACTGGTGCGCATGGTTGTACGAGAAGTGAAAATTTTGTGCGGGAGTTTCAGAGCCGCCGACGTGGCCTGGACCAAGACCGCAGATCCCCTCCTATCCCGGAAAGCAACACCGTGGTCTTTCTTGTCACCCGCTATCGCAAGGACGAGGACATCCCCGACTCGTCCACCGACGTCACCGCCACCGGCGCGGAGGCGTTCGGCGAGCTTCTGGGGATGCCGGCGGACCAACTGGTCGACGTGTATCCCCTGACGCGGGAACACGCCGCTCGCGTCCGGCGACTGACCGGCATCACCCTCGACCTGAAGACGTACGACTACTTCCTGGAGCCCGAAGCGGACTGACGGGAACGGGTCGTCAGTCGAACCACCGGTCCCGCGCCAGCTCCTCCGTCCGGGACGGGTCCTCCAGGAGCGCCGCCACCTCGAACCGTCGCGGCCACTGCCCGGCCGCCCAGGCCAGCCCCGCCGCGACGCCCTCCAGGGTGGCGGCGTGCAGGACGCCGTCGTTCGTGAGGCGCCAGTCGATCTCCACGCCGTCGACGACGAGTTCCTCGTGTTCGACGTAGGAGGCCGGGGTCAGCCGGCCGAGCAGGATCCGCACCGGCTCGGGTACGTCGTGCTCGACACCCTCGGAGCCGACCTGCCCGGTGACGGACTCGCTCAGGCGCCGTACCTGGAACAGCTCGGCCAGATCGGCGGCCCGGGAGGGGCGGACCGGGAGCAGCGGGACGCCCGCGGTGAAGGGGAGCAGGTCGGGCGAGTCGACGACCACGGCGTCGGCCGCGTCCACGACCTCCACCCGGCCGTCGACGACCGCGCGCAGCTCGTCCGGCAGGGTCACCTGCTCGGGGTCCAGCTCGGCCAGCGCGCCGTAGAGGGCGTGCAGCTGGGCGTCCGCCACCTCGCGCTCGGGCTCGGCGAGCCGGTCGAGCAGCTCGGCGGCCCCGCCGGGCTCGTCCAGCAGCGCGGCGACGGACGTGCGGACCCCCAGTGCGCGCAGCACCTCTTCGTCCTCGAAGCCGGTGGCGTCGGCCTCGTCGTAGAGACCGCGCAGCAGCGGGTCGCCGCCGGCGGCGCGCAGTCCGGCCGGGCGGCGGCCGTCGAGCACCGGGTTGCCGCGCAGCCACCACGCCGCGTACGGCCGTACGACCTCGTGGGTCCCGTCGTGCAGCAGGATCCGCACGGGCTCGACGATCGCGTCCCGGTAGGGCGGCTGCGACAGCAGAGCCAGGGCCTGGGCCCACTTGTCCTCGTCGACCAGGTCCAGGTCCCGTACGGCGATGATCTCCGTGGCGACCGGCGGGACCGGGCTGTCCGGGAAGCGGTCGAGGATGTCCTCGCACCACACGTCGACGGCGTCCAGCAGTCCCGCGTCGTCGGGCTCGGCGAAGTCGCCCTCGCGGGGCTCCAGTTCGTCCGGGTCGAGGACGACGTCGGTGGCGCGGACCAGCGCGAAGTTCGCCAGGACCCCGCAGGCGGCGAGCGGCTGCTCGCCCCACCGGCCGGCCAGCTCCGCGTCCACGGCGGCGAGTTCGCCCTCGCGCATCACCTGGGCGAAGGGGCTGCCGGGGAAGACGAGTTCGCAGGCGGGGGCCGGTTCGCCGTCCTCGTCGGGCAGGGCGAGGGCGCCGAGCCAGGGCTCGTCGCCGGGCTCCAGTCCGGCGTCCCGCACCAGCGCGAGCACGGTGTCGGCCAGTTCGTCGGCGTCGAGGGTGTCCTCTTCCCAGTTCACCCCGCCCTCGTCGTCCAGGGACGCGGCGACGGCCGCCCGGACCTGCGGGGTGGTGAGCACGGCACGCGGGGTCGCGGGCAGGGCGCCGAGCTTCTCCAGGAGCGGGTGGGAGGCGTCCGGGTGGGCGACCTTCAGGCCGAGCCGGGCCAGCACCTCGGGGTCGATACGGGCAGCCTCCGCGCTGGGCAGGAGGACCTGCCGGGGGCCGATCGTCGTACGGCCGTCGGCGAGCGGCACGGGGAGGCCCGACAGCCGGTCGGGGTCCACCCCGGCGAGGCTGTCGTAGAGCCGCCGCCACCAGCCGGGGTCCTTCTCCAGCCCGGCCAGCCGGTCGACGGCGTCGGTCAGCGGGACGCGGGCGACGCCCAGGGTCCGCAGCTCCGCGCGCCGCTCCAGCCCGCCGGGCAGCAGGGTGGGCAGCACCTCGGCGAGGACCCGCACGGTGTCCGCGCCCGCGCCCTCGACGATCTCGGCGTCCCGGGGGCGGAGGGAGTCGGGCAGGTCGTCGTCGTGCTCCTGGGGCTCGGCGGCGGGCGGCAGGAAAGAGGTCCTCGGCAGCCGCTCCAGGATCGCCTGGCGCAGGGCGCCGTCCAGCTCACCCTTGCCGAGCGGGCCGGGCACCAGGCCGATGATCCCGGCGGTCACCGGCCGCCAGTCGCCGAGGAGTTCGGCGTACGCGTCGGCCGCGCGCTGGACCAGGAAGTCGGTCAGCGGCCCGGGGGCGGCGTGCCGGCGGGTGGAGTCCAGCGGGAACGAGGCGATGAGCAGGGCCGGGACACCCAGCGGCTCGTCGCTGGGCGTGGGGGCGTGCACGACCGGGCTGGTGCGGGGCCGGGCCGGGCTGCCGTCGCTGTCGACGGGCACGGCCCAGGTGACGGACCACCGCGGACGCAGCCGCTCCTCGACGGGCCGGTCGGCGAGCAGCTCGGGGGTGAGGGGGCCGTGGGCCTCGGTGGTACGCCAGTGGGTGACGCCGTCGCCGGAGTCGTCGATGACGATGAAGGGGCCGTCGGTGCGGCGGGTGATCGTACGCGGCGTCTCGCCGTTGACCTCCACGACGACTTCTTCGAGGCCCGGGAGGGCGAGCAGCAGCGCGTCGTCCACGGCGTGCAGCAGCCGCTCGGCGAGAGCGGCGGCGGGGTCGTCGCGCAGGGGCAGGATGACGGCGGTGTCGTACGGGGCGGGGGCGGTGCCCTCGGCGGCGAACGGCAGCCGCAGCAGCGGGACGTGCCCGTCACGCCTGCGGACCTCGTCGCCGAGCCCGGGGCTGTGCCGGGCGGTCTCGGCGGCCAGGTCCCGGGCCTCGGCGAGGGACCAGCGCACCCCGCCGTGCCGGCCGATGAGGGCGGGCTCGTCGGTGACCGAGAGGACGGCGGCGAAGCCGACGCCGAAGCGTCCGATGGCCTGCTCCTGGCTCTCCCGCTTCGCCGACGCCCGCAGCGTGGACAGCGACTCCACACCGGCCGCGTCCAGCGGGGCGCCGGTGTTGGCGGCGACGAGGACCCCGTCGCGCAGGGTGAGCCGCAGCCGTCCCGGCACCCCGGCCCGGGCCGCGGCGTCGGCGGCGTTCTGGGCGAGCTCGACGACGAGCCGGTCCCGGTAGCCGCCGAGGACCAGGTCCTCCTCGGCGTTGGCGTCCTCACGGAACCGGGCGGGGCTGGTGGCCCAGGCGTCGAGGACACCGCGCCGCAGTCGGGCGGTACCGAACGGATCGGCCCCCTCGGCGGCAGGCCGCACGAACTTGCTGCTCACGTTCCGTACCTTCTCCTCGTCGACGTGAGGAGACGGTACCGCTTGGGGATCGGGGCTGCGCACGCCGCCCGACGCCGGCGATGCCCCCGGGCTCACTCACTCACGCGAGTGAACGTCATCAACTGGGAGCAAGAGAGCAGCAGTTGGCTCCTACGCTCAGACGAAGCCCTTTCGGCATATGCCAGAGGCATGCCCGATCCCGTAAGCAACACTCACCCTCACAGGACCCCGTATGGTCAGCTCGCCCCACGAGGCGATGCACCGCAACCGTCCTGCGGGACACCCCGCACCCCATCACAGACCCGATCGTCGAACCATCGCACAAGGCCTGGGCAAGCACCCGGCCGCGGAACAGGCCGGGCCGAGGGTGAGGCTCGGCGGGGGGCCGCAGACGTCCTGGAGGTCCTGGACGTCCGTGGCATCGACGTCCCCGAAGCGGTCCGCGAGCGCATCGTGAGCTGCGATGACCTCGAAACCCTGCGCCACTGGCACCGACGCGCCGTGATCGCACCCACTGCCGAGCAGATCTTCTCGGACGAGCTGGACACATAGCCGTTCAGCGGCCGGGCGAGGGCACGGCTACGAGTGGCCCAGCTCCTCCGTGCTCTCGTCCGCCGTCGCCTCGACCGAACCCGAGTCCGGCGCCGGGCGCAGCGGGAACGGGTCGACCCGGGTCTCGTCGATGACCGGGGAGGGCGGCTGCGGGGGGCGGGGCATGACCGCGGCCTCGGAGTGGCCGCCGCAGCCGTAGGTGAGGGAGACGAGGCGGCCGTCGGCCGGGGAGAACTCGTTGGCGCAGACGCCGAAGGCCTGGCCGAGGGAGCCGCCGATGGGGGCGAGGAAGCCGCAGGTGACACAGGCCGCCGGGGCCGACTGGGCCATGGGGGTCTTGGGGCCGAACGCTTCTTCCCAGCGGTCGGCCGCGGTGTACAGGCCGTAGCGGGACAGGACGCGGGCCCGGCGCATGCCGAGCTCCTCCGCCACTCCGGTGATGGAGCCGCGGGAGGGGATGGCCGGGAGGAAACCCGACGGGGGTCCCGCGGTGACGTCCGCGTCCTCCGCCTCCACCAGCTCGGCCATCTCGTGCGACACGGGGGAATTCGGCGCCGGCTCGTCCTCGCCCGAGTAGCCGGGCTCCAGACGCAGATCCTCGGCGTCCGTGGGCAGCAGATCACCAGGCCCCATGTCGCCGGGGCGCAGCCGCTCGCTCCACGGCACCCACTCGGGGGCGAGCACCGCGTCCGGGCCGGGCAGCAGCGCCGCCTCGTCCACCGTGACGATCTTCGCCCGGGACGCCCGGGCCACCGTCACGGCCCAGCGCCAGCCCCGGTACCCCAGCTCCCGGCATTCGAAGAAGTGTGTGACAACGCGGTCCCCCTCGGAGACCGTTCCCACGTGCTCGCCGACGATCCCTGGCGCCGCGGCCTCCTCGGCTGCGGCACGCGCGAGGTCGACGGCCTCGGCGCACAGACGGTCAGGGGTGCGGCTTCGCGTTGTCGCTGCGCTCACAGGTATCGCTTCTCTCCATACGCCGTCTCACGAGTGCGCCACTCCCGGCGCGGGGGCGGACGGAGCGGACCGGGGGACCGCGTCGACATCCTTCATCCATTTTGCGGGATGGCTGAGATACGCACGCTACCCTTCCGCCCCACGTCGCGTACACCGACGGTCCCATGACCCGACGACCGGGCAGTCATCCGACAGTCACCCCACAGGCCCTATACAAGCGGTAATGGCACTACCCACAGCCTTCTCGGGGCACTATGACGTCGTGGCAGCCGCGAAGACGCCCACCAAGGGAAGCAGCCGACTGAGCGGACCGGGCCGTATGCGCGGCTCCCTCCGCGCGGTCGGCCGTGCCCTGCACTTCCCGGTGACCGGAACCGCCCGCGGCATCCGCAAGGCCACCCACGCGCACGGCGCCGGCGAGTCCGGCCTCGGCAAGCTGATCGAGCTGCACGGCGTGAACGGCGCCGGCGATGTCATGGTCACCGTCGCCCTCGCCTCGACCGTCTTCTTCTCCGTCCCGACCGACGAGGCCCGCGGCCGCGTCGCGCTGTACCTCGCCATCACCATGGCGCCCTTCACGCTTCTCGCGCCGGTGATCGGCCCCCTCCTCGACCGCATCCCGCACGGCCGCCGGGCGGCCATGGCCGGCGCGATGCTGGCCCGGGCGCTGCTCGCGATCGTCCTGTCCGGAGCCGTCGTCACCGGCGGGATCGAGCTGTACCCGGCGGCGCTCGGCGTCCTCGTCTCGTCGAAGGCGTACGGGGTGGTCAGAAGCGCCGTCGTGCCCCGGCTGCTGCCACCCGGCTTCTCCCTGGTGAAGGCCAACTCGCGGGTCACCCTCGGCGGGCTCCTCGCCACCGGCATCGCCGCCCCGATCGGCGCCGGACTCCAGCAGATCGGGCCGCGCTGGCCGCTCTACGGCGCCTTCGTGCTCTTCATCGTGGGGGCGGTCCTGTCGTTCACGCTGCCGCCCAAGGTGGACTCCGCCAAGGGCGAGGACACCGCGCTGCTGGCCGCGGACGAACAGCATCTGCACGGCCCGCACCGCCGGCCCGTCAAACGCCCGGGGCTGCGCACGGTCGGCCCGGCCGTCACCCACGCCCTGGCCGCCAACGCCTCCATCCGCTGCCTCACCGGCTTCCTGATCTTCTTCCTCGCCTTCCTGCTCCGCGAGCACCCGGTCTCGGGCCAGAGCGCCGCCGTGTCCCTGGGGATCGTGGGCGTCTCGGCGGGCGTGGGCAACGCGCTCGGCACGGCGGTCGGGGCGTGGCTGCGCTCCCGCGCGCCGGAGATCATCATCGTGACGGTGGTGGCGTGTGTGGTGGGCGTGGCGGTCCTGGCGTCCGTGTTCTTCAGCGCGGTCCTGGTGGCCTGCCTGGCGGCGATGGCCGGCTTCGCGCAGGCCCTGGCCAAACTGTCCCTGGACGCGCTGATCCAGCGGGACGTGCCCGAACTGGTCCGGACCTCGGCCTTCGCCCGTTCCGAGACCCTGCTGCAGATGGCCTGGGTGCTGGGCGGGGCGATCGGCATCGCGCTGCCGCTCGACGGCCCGGTCGGGCTGGCGGTGGGCGCGGCGATCGTCGCCGGGGGCTGGCTGACGACCGTACGGGGGCTGATCCACTCGGCCCGGCGCGGCGGGGCGACGCGGCCGCGTGTGGCGTAGCCGTCGGGCACGCCGTACCCCGCGTGGGCACTCCCGGTCGTGTGCCCGATAACCTTCGCCCATGAACACGTTGCAATCCGTAGTGCGACGCCGCCGCGCCGTCGCTGTCGTCGGTGTCGTATCCGCCGGACTGCTCGTCCTGTCGGCCTGTGACAAGCCGACGCCGATCGCCACGGTCACCGTGGGCAGCGACTCGGTGAACTCCGAGGCCACCTGTGGCGGCGAGGGCGACGCCCTGAAGCCCGCCGACCTCACGCAGTGTCTGAAGGACAAGGGCATCAAGTCCATCTCGGTCGACCCGGACGAGACCGTGCGCTTCGGTGTCGACCCGGAGATCGCCGACAAGGGCTGGACGATCCTGATGAACGGTCAGCCGCTGACCGACGCCAGCACGAAGACGTACCGCACCATCCCGGGCAGCGTGTTCTTCAACGCCCAGTACGGCGCGCAGGGCGACTCGACGCTGGTCTCCATCAAGGAGGGCGAGAAGGACACGTCCGGCCTGTGGAACTTCAAGCTGGAGAAGGACGCGTAATCGCTGCCGCTGGGCTGGGCAGGGTGCTGGTCGCCACCGCTGTTCCCGTGGAGAGGGACGCGGTGGCACAGGGCTTCGCAGCCCACGGCACCAGCGGTAGCGGCATCGATGTGATCGACGCCGGTGTCGGGCCCGCCCTCGCCGCCGCCTCCGTCGCCTCCGCTCTCACCGCCGCCGCCCTCCAGGGCACCCCCTACGACCTCGTGGTCTCCGCCGGGATCGGGGGCGGGTTCCAGCCGGACGCGCCCGTGGGATCGCTCGTCGTCGCCGATGAGATCGTCGCGGCCGATCTGGGGGCCGAGACACCCGACGGGTTCCTGTCGGTCACGGAGCTCGGGTTCGGGACCGTACGGCACCAGCCGCCCGGGGACCTCGTACGGCGGGTCGCCGAGGCCGCCGGGGCCCGTGCCGGGGCCGTGCTCACCGTGTCCACCGTGACCGGGACGGCCGCCAGGGCCACGGCGCTGCGCGAGCGGCACCCCACCGCTCTCGCCGAGGCCATGGAGGGCTTCGGCGTCGCCGAGGCCGCCGGCGCGCACGGGGTGCCCGTGCTGGAGATCCGGGCGATCTCCAATCCCGTTGGGCCGCGTGACCGCGCCGCCTGGCGCATCGGGGACGCTCTGGCCGCTTTGACCGAGGGTTTCGGGAAGCTCGTGCCCGTACTGGAGAGTTGGAACCGGCATGACCAGTGACCAGTTGCAGATCGCGTACTCCCCCTGCCCCAACGACACCTTCGTCTTCGACGCCCTGGCCCACGGCCGCGTCCCCGGCGCCCCCGCCCTCGACGTGACCTTCGCCGACATCGACGTCACCAACGGCATGGCCGAGCGCGGCGAGTTCGACGTACTGAAGGTGTCGTACGCCGTGCTGCCGTACGTCCTCGACGAGTACGCGCTGCTGCCCTGCGGTGGCGCCCTGGGGCGGGGCTGCGGGCCGCTGGTGCTGACGCGGGAGGCGGACGTCGACCTCGCCGGGCGCACCGTCGCCGTGCCCAGCGAGAAGTCCACCGCCTATCTGCTGTTCCGGCTGTGGGCCGCCGACACCCTGGCCGACGGGGTCGGCGAGATCGTCGTCCTGCCGTTCCACGAGATCATGCCGGCCGTGCGGGACGGGAAGGTCGACGCGGGGCTGGTGATCCACGAGGCGCGCTTCACGTACGGCGGCTACGGCCTGCACAAGCTCGCCGACATGGGCGAGCACTGGGAGCACACCACCGGGCTGCCGATCCCGCTGGGCGCGATCATCGCCAAGCGGTCGCTGGGCGAGCAGAAGCTGCGGCTGCTCGCCGACTCCATCCGGACGTCCGTGCGCGCCGCCTGGGACGACCCCGAGGTGTCCCGCCCGTATGTCATGGAGCACGCCCAGGAGATGGACCCGGCCGTCGCCGACCAGCACATCGGGCTGTACGTCAACGAGTTCACGGCCGCCCTCGGCGAGGACGGCTACGCGGCCGTACGCGGACTGCTGACACGCGCGGCGGCCGAGGGACTCGTACCGCCCCTCGGCCCGAACGCGCTGCGCTTTCCCTGAGAAGCCTCAGACGTCCAGCTGGTCGGCGACCGCCCGCAGCAGGCCGGCGATCTTCTTGCCGGAGGTCCGCTCGGGGTAGCGGCCCCGCTCCAGCATCGGGGTGATGTTCTCCAGCAGGGTCGTGAGGTCCTGGACGATCGAGGCGAGTTCGTCGGGCTTCTTGCGCGTCGCCGCGGCGACCGAGGGGGTCGGGTCCAGAATCGTCAGGGACAGTGCCTGGTCGCCGCGCTGCCCGGCGACCACGCCGAACTCCACGCGCTGACCGGGCTTGAGCGTCTCGACTCCGGCGGGGAGGACCGAGGAATGGACGAAGACGTCACCGCCGTCGTCGCGGGAGAGAAAGCCGAAGCCCTTCTCGCTGTTGAACCACTTGACCTTGCCGGTAGGCACGTCTGTCCTCGTCCTCGTACTCGTCGGAAAACTGCTTCTGGAAACGGCTCTTGATAGCACTCGGGCGGGCCGCACGGACCCGCCGGTACCAAGGCTAATGCTCTTCAGGCCGGTGACAAGACGTCACCGGGTTGTTCCTTCGGGCAGGGAACTACCCTGGTCCGGTGCCTGACAAAACCCAAACGAATTCCGCCGCGCCCGGTGACCGTCTGGTCCGTGCCGGTGCCATCGTCTTCTTCATCGGTGCCGTGGCCACACTGGTCACGGTCGCCCCGCTGTTCCTCGGGACGACGCCCTTTCCGACGTACATGTTCGGATTGAGCATGCTCATGGCGGTCGGTTTCCTGACGGCCGGCGCGGGAGTACTGCGTTCCGTGGCGGCCGGCCGGCGTCAGGCGCGCGCGGGGCGGTAGTCCGAAAGCCACCCGGGGAATTCGGTGAGGTCGCCGAGGACGACGTCCGCGCCCGCCGCGCGCAGTTCCTCCGGGGGGCAGGGGCCGGTGGCCACCGCGACGGACAGCGCGCCGGCCGTCCGGGCACCGCGCACGTCCCCGACGTGGTCGCCGACGTAGACGCCCGCGTCGTGCTCGCGCAGCGCCTCCGCCTTCTGTTCGGCCCACAGGTCGCCGATCACCGCGTCGGGCTCCATGCCGAGGTGGGCGAGGTGCAGCTTGGCGTTGGGCTCGTACTTGGCGGTGACGACTATCGCGCGCCCGCCGGCCTCCCGTACGGCCGCGATGGCCTCGGCGGCGCCGGTCATCGCCGGGGTCGCGGCGATGGCGATCGACGGGTACATCGCGCGGTACAGGACGGCCATGTCCGCGACCTCCTCGGCCGGGAACCAGTTGATCAACTCCTCGGCCAGCGGCGGCCCGAGCCGCGTGACCGTCAGATCGGCGTCGATGTACGTCCCCGTCCGCTCGGACAGCGCCTGGTAGCAGGCGCGGATGCCGGGACGGGAGTCGATGAGGGTCATGTCCAGGTCGAAACCGACGGTGAGTGCCATATGCGCCATTGTGCCCAGGGCGTATGGCCGACAGGCGTCCCGGGGGTGCCCGGGACGTGGGCTACTTCTGCCGCTGCGAGCGCCACACCAGGAACAGCGCCGACGCCACCGCCGCGCCCCGGACCACCCAGGGCCAGGTCTCGGAGACCGCGTCGTTCATGTGGCCCTCGGCGATCGGAGTGCCCCAGCGGCCGTTCATCCTGCCCCAGAGCCAGACCAGGCCCGAGGTGACGGCGAGCCCGGGCAGGACCATGACCGCCCACTTCGTCTCCGCCTGGGTCAGGCGGCGCGAGGCGTAGGCGATGAGCCAGCCGAGGAGGAGCACGAACCAGTTGCCGAGCACGGCGCCCGCGACGAGCAGACCGGCGGCGGCCAGGAGCAGCGGATTGCTCCAGTTGCCGGAGGGCAGACCGGGGAGGCGGCGGCGCCGGGTTCCGGCGACGGCCTCCTCCTCGACGGCCTCGACGGGCGGCTCGGCCGCCGTCTTCTCCGGCTCCGGCTTCCTCGGCTGCGGCGGCTTCAGCAGGTCCGGCAGTTCCACACCGCCCACGAAGCCCGGCACCTCCTCGCCCACACCGAACGGGCTGCTGTCCACCCGCCACCAGTCGGGCTGGACGACGCTGTCCCCGAGTTCGTGCCCGGCGGCCAGGTGCGGCGGGGCCGGGCCCTCGGCGGGCGCCGGGTGCGACTCCTCGGCGGGCCGCGCGGGGCGGGGCCGCGGGACGACGCGCCGCAGCATCCCCTTCGCCCGCTCCTCCGGCTCGGCGTCGCGCTGCACGGGCACGGAGGCCGGAGCGGGGGCTGCGCTCCGCGGCACACCGCCGGTGCCCTCCGCTGCCGCCGCCACGATCTCGTCGGGGCTGCCCATGCGGGTCAGGATGCGGCGGACGGCGGCGGGCGAGTCGACGGTGGCTTTCGCGCGCCGCCGGTCGATCTCGTCGCGCAGGTCCGCGACCAGGCGCATCCGGGTGGCCGAGGACAACTGCCGCTGCTGGGCCACGTCGCCGACACGGCTCAGATACTCGTAAACGACCTGGTCGCTCTCAATCCCCACGAAGTCCCCTCCGGGGCGGGTGCGTTGGCTGACGCCGTCGGACGACGGTATCGCGAGGACCGGCGGGTCGGCCAAAAGACCGCCCGGCGATCGAGGCCGAGGCGGCCCGCGGTCGGCCCGGCCGCCGGAGGCGACCCGCTACCGTGGACCGGATGAGCACCGAGGACAGGCCCCCGGCCCCCCGCTCCCTCGCGGAAGCGCTCCGCGCGCGGGGCGATGTCCCGCTGGGCGCGCTGCTGCGCAGCCGCCCGGACCTCATCACGCCCGTACCGACCGACCTCACCCAGCTCGCGACCCGGGCCGGCACCCGCGCCTCGGTCGTGCGGGCCCTGGAGCGGCTGGACCGGTTCACGCTGCAGACGGCGGAGGCGCTGGCCGTGGCGGCGGAACCGGCGACGTACGACGAACTGCTCGGGCTCACCGCCGGGGACGACGCCGACCCGGCCGTGGTCGCCGCCCTGCCGCACGCCCTGGACGTCCTGCGCGAGCAGGCCCTGGTCTGGGGCGGCGACGACCGGCTGCGGCTGGTGCGCACGGCACGTGAACTGCTGGCTCCCGCGCCGCAGCACCCCTCGCCGACCGGTCTCGGCCCGACGGTCCAGGAGGCCACCGCCGGGATGTCCCCGGGGCGGATCCAGGACATCGTCACGACCGCCGGACTGTCCTCGACGCATGACTCGGTCTCCGCGGTGACCGCCCTCACCGGCCTGTTCACGGACCGGGCCCGGATGGCCACGCTGCTCGCCGACGCCCCGGCCGACTCCCTGGAGGTCCTGGAACGCCTGGTGTGGGGGCCGCCGTACGGACAGGTCACCGCGGATCCGGCGGCGCGGCTGCGCTGGCTGCTGGACCGGGGGCTGCTGCTGCCGACGGCGCCGGGGACGGTCGTCCTGCCGCGCGAGGTCGCCCTGCACCTGCGGCGGGGGCTGGCGCACCGGACGCCCGAGCCCGTGCCGCCGGTGGTCGAGGCCGTCGCCGTGCATCGTCCACAGGTTGTGGACAGTACGGCGGCCGGACAGGCGTACACCGCGCTGGCGACCGTCGAGGAGCTGCTGAAGGACTGGGACGAGGGCGGGCCCGCGGTGCTGCGGGCCGGCGGGCTGAGCGTGCGGGACCTGAAGCGGACGGCCGTCGCCCTCGACGTGCCCGAGCCGGTCGCCGCGTTCTGGGTGGAACTGGCGTACGCGGCGGGCCTGATCGCCTCGGACGGGGAGGCCGACGAGCGGTACGCGGCGACCCCGGCCTACGACGAGTGGCTGGAGGCGCCCGCCGCCGAGCGCTGGTCGCGGCTGGCCACGGCGTGGCTCGCGGCGACCCGGACGGCCGGGCTGGTGGGCGGGCGGGACGCGAAGGACCGTACGTTGTCGGCGCTCGGGCCGGGCCTGGACCGTTCGGCGGCGCCCGAGGTACGGCACCGGGTGCTGGCGCTGCTGGCCGTGCTGCCGGAGGGGGCCGCTCCGGACGACGGGTCGGTGCTCGCCCGGCTGCGCTGGGAGCGCCCCCTGCGCGGGGCGCAGCACGAGGACGACCCGCGGACCCGGCTCGCCCGGTGGGCGCTGTCCGAGGCGGAGCTGCTGGGCGTCACCGGCCGGGGCGCCCTGTCGGCCCACGGCCGGGCCCTGCTCGGCGCGGCGGCGGCCGCACGCCACCCCGAAGCGGAGGGCTCCGGCCCGGGAGACAGCGGTCCGGGAGACAAGCTCCCCGTCCATCACCACCACCATCGCCCCGCGCCGATCGCTCCCCTCTCCCCCGCCGAGCAGGCCGTCGCCTCCGCCGCCGCGGCCCGACTCCTCACGCCCCAGCTGCCCGAGCCGCTGGACCATGTGCTGCTCCAGGCCGACCTGACGGCGGTGGCGCCCGGGCCCCTGCGGCGCCCGCTCGCCGACATGCTCGGGGTGCTGGCGGACGTCGAGTCCAAGGGCGGGGCCACCGTCTACCGGTTCACGCCCGGCTCGGTGCGCCGCGCGCTCGACGCCGGTCAGGCCGCCTCCGACCTGCACGCCTTCCTCGCCGCGCACTCCCGTACGCCGGTGCCGCAGCCGCTCGCCTACCTGATCGACGACGTGGCCCGCAGACACGGCCATCTGCGCGTGGGCGCGGCCTCGGCGTATGTGCGCTGCGACGACGACGCGGTGCTCAACGAGATCCTCGCCGACAAGCGGGCCGCCGGCCTGGGCCTGCGCCGCCTCGCCCCGACCGTGCTCGCCGCGCAGGCCGACCCCGCGGGCCTCCTCGAAGGGCTGCGGGTGATGGGGTTCGCGCCGGCCGCCGAGTCCGCCGAGGGCGATGTGCTGATCACCCGCGCCCTCGCCCACCGCACCCCGCCCCGTACGGCGCCCGAGCCGGTGCCGGACGGCCCGCCGGTCCCCGACGACGTCCTCCTCGCGGCGGCGCTGCGCGCCATCCGGGCCGGCGACCTCGCCTCCACCACCCCGCGCAAGCCCGGCACCGCCCCGGCGGTCAACGGCGAGCTGCCCCGCACCGGTTCCGCCGAGACCCTCGCCACCATGCAGGCCGCCGTCCTGACCGGCGAGGCCCTGTGGATCGGCTACGTCAACGCCGAGGGCACCGCCAGCCAGCGGGTCATCGCGCCCATCCGCGTCGAGGGCGGTTTCGTCACGGCGTACGACCACACGGCGGACGAGGTCCGTACGTATCCGCTGCACCGGATCACCGGGGTCGCGGAGCTGGCGGACGACTCCGGCTGACCCTGTCGGGCAGGGGCCGCTTCTCACCCGTTCGGGTACCCGCCCGCGTTCATGCACGCCACGCCGGGGATGTCCCACGCTCGGGCGACCTTGCCGGGCGTGCCGCTTCACGCGCTGTGCCCGGGGGCAGCCACCGGGTGTTCCTGTGAGCACGGTCGAAAGGAAGTCCCAGCATGCGCGCTGTCCGTCGAGTCACCGCCGTCCTGGCCACCGCCGCCCTGATGATGTTCGGTGGCCTCGCCACCCCGGCCGCGGCGGTCGGCATCGATGTCGCCGGCCTCGTCATCGAGACGCCGCAGATCTGATCCGTCTCCGCGCACCCGTCGGGGCCGGCCCCGCGTTCCGGGCCGGCCCGGGGTGCGGTGTCCCGCACCGCTCAGCCCGTGAAAGGCCCTGCCGCCATGCGTGAAAAGCTTCCCGCCGTCCTGCTCTCCGCCGCCGCTCTCGTGGGCGTGCTCGCCCCCTCGGCCGCGGCGGCCACGCCCGCGCTGCCGCTGCCCATCCCGGCGGCCCACGCCGAGTCCCTGGTGGGCGAAGGCGTCTCCGTCGAGGGCCCGCTGGTCAACACCATCAGTCTGTCCACGCTGCGGTAGCGCGGCGCGTCCGGTAACTGTCGCCCTCCAGCCGGACCACCTCGGCGTGATGGGCGAGGCGGTCCGCCATCGCGGGTGCGGAGGTACCGAACACCTCGTCCCAGCGGCCGAGCGGGCGGTCGCCGGTCACGATCAGCGAGCCACGCTCGTAGCGGTGCGCGACCAGCTGGAAGAACAGGCCTGCGGTGGCCGCGTCGAAGGGCGTGTAGCCGATCTCGTCGACGATCAGGAGGGGGTGTTCGTCGAGGGCGGCCAGCTCCGCTTCGAGCCGGCCGGCGGCCCGGGCGTCGGACAGCCGGGCGGCCCACTCGGCGGCGGTCGCGAACAGCACCCGGTGCCCGGCCTGGCAGGCCCGCACGCCCAGGGCGACGGCCAGATGCGTCTTGCCGGTGCCGGTCGGGCCGACGAACACCACGTTGCGCCGGGCGGCGACGAACTCCGCCTTGCCGAGCCGGGCCACGGTCTCCCGGTCGAAGCCCCGGGGGTGCTGCTGGTCGAAGTCCTCCAGCAGCTTGCGGGCGGGGAAGCCGGCCGCGCGGATCCGGGCCTCGGCGTCGGCGTCGGGTTCCGGCAGGGACGTGGGCTCCGGCTCCGGCTGCCGGGGGCGGGGCAGCGCGGTCGCCGGGGTCTCCCGGCCCGGCCGCGGGAGTCCGGCCTGCGGGTGCCCGGCCGGCGCGAGGTCGACGTGTCCGAGATCGGCGTGTCCGAGATCGGCATGCCCGCGGGCACCGTGGCCCCGCTCGGCATGCCCGCGGTCGGCATGTCCGCGGTCGCCGTGCCCGCGGTCGCTCTGCGCCGCCATCGGCCCCGACATGTACGCGAGGATCGCCGCCGAGGCGATGAACGCCATGTGGATCACCGTCCCCCACATCAAGGCGTGGTGGGAGGTGTGGTGGACGTCCACGAACATCTGGAGCAGATGCACCGAGGAGATGCCCACGATCGCGGTCGCGAGCTTGACCTTCAGTACATTGGAGTTGACGTGCGAGAGCCATTCCGGCTGGTCGCGGTGGCCCTGGAGGCCGATGCGCGAGACGAAGGTCTCGTAGCCGCCGACGATCACCATGATCAGCAGGTTGGCGATCATGACGACGTCGACGAGCTTGAGCACGGCGAGCATCACATAGGTCTCGGTGGCGTGCCCGCTCACGCACATGAGGATTAAGGTCCAGAGTTCCTTGAAGAACTTGTACACGTAGACGCCCTGAGCGGCCACCAGCCCGAAGTACAGCGGGGCCTGGAGCCAGCGGGTGGCGAACAGGGCGTATCCGAGCGTGGTCGTCGGCGTATTCTGCACGGTTCGCCATTCTTCGGGGCCACCGAGGAAAAACTGAATTCACACCACACGTTGGGATGAAAAGGCATTCTGTAGGACCGGTGTCGTTCCAGCAGCGCAGATCACACCCTGGGGCGGCGTCGATCAGGCACACTGGACGTTTGGCCGCAGAAAGGGTGCCGCGCGTGAATGGTCCGCTGATCGTCCAGTCCGACAAGACCCTGCTCCTGGAAGTCGACCACGAGCGGGCCGACGACTGCCGTCGCGTCATCGCCCCCTTCGCGGAGCTGGAGCGGGCGCCGGAGCACATCCACACCTACCGGGTGACCCCGCTGGGCCTGTGGAACGCGCGCGCGGCGGGCCATGACGCCGAGCAGGTCGTGGACGCCCTGGTGGAGTACAGCCGCTATCCGGTGCCGCACGCGCTGCTCGTCGACATCGCCGAGACGATGGACCGCTACGGCCGGCTCACCCTGTCCAAGCACCCGGCGCACGGCCTGGTCCTGACGACCACCGACCGGCCGGTGCTGGAGGAGATCCTGCGGTCGAAGCGGATCACGCCGCTGGTCGGCGCCCGGATCGACCCGGACACCGTCGCCGTGCACCCCTCCGAACGCGGGCAGATCAAGCAGACCCTGCTGAAGCTGGGCTGGCCGGCCGAGGACCTCGCCGGGTACGTCGACGGCGAGGCGCACCCGATCGAGCTGGCCGAGGACGGCTGGGCGCTGCGGCCGTACCAGAAGCAGGCCGTCGAGAACTTCTGGCACGGCGGCTCCGGCGTCGTCGTCCTGCCCTGCGGCGCCGGGAAGACGCTGGTCGGGGCCGGGTCGATGGCGCAGGCGAAGTCCACGACCCTGATCCTCGTCACCAACACCGTCTCCGCCCGGCAGTGGAAGCACGAGCTGGTGAAGCGGACCTCCCTCACCGAGGAGGAGATCGGCGAGTACAGCGGGACGCGCAAGGAGATCCGGCCCGTCACCATCGCCACGTACCAGGTGCTGACGACCAAGCGGAAGGGCGTCTACCCGCACCTGGAGCTGTTCGACTCGCGGGACTGGGGCCTGGTCGTCTACGACGAGGTGCATCTGCTGCCCGCGCCGGTCTTCAAGTTCACCGCGGATCTGCAGGCCCGTCGCCGTCTCGGCCTGACGGCCACCCTGGTGCGTGAGGACGGCCGTGAGTCGGACGTGTTCTCGCTGATCGGGCCCAAGCGGTTCGACGCGCCGTGGAAGGAGATCGAGGCGCAGGGCTACATCGCGCCCGCCGACTGCGTCGAGGTCCGGGTCAATCTGACCGACTCCGAGCGGCTCGCGTACGCCACGGCCGAGACGGAGGAGAAGTACCGCTTCTGCGCCACGACCGCGACCAAGCGGAAGGTCACGGAGGCGATCGTCCGCCGCTTCGCCGGGCAGCAGATCCTCGTGATCGGCCAGTACATCGACCAGCTCGACGAGCTGGGTGAACACCTCGGGGCGCCCGTGATCAAGGGCGAGACGTCGAACGCGCAGCGCGAGAAGCTCTTCGACGCCTTCCGCGAGGGCGAGATCAGCGTGCTGGTGGTCTCCAAGGTCGCGAACTTCTCGATCGACCTGCCGGAGGCGACGGTCGCGATCCAGGTGTCGGGCACCTTCGGCTCCCGCCAGGAGGAGGCCCAGCGCCTCGGCCGGGTGCTGCGCCCCAAGTCGGACGGCCACCAGGCCCACTTCTACTCCGTGGTCGCCCGGGACACCATCGACCAGGACTTCGCGGCCCACCGGCAGCGCTTCCTGGCGGAGCAGGGGTACGCGTACCGCATCGTCGACGCGGACGAGCTGCTCGCGGACAGCTGAGAACGGCGGGTCCGCCGGCTCACTTGCGGCGGACCACGCCGACCTCCTCGCCGTACTGGCCGAGGACGATCACATCGAAGGCGGCGCCCGCGAAGACCTTGACGGCGCGCAGGGCGTCGCCGAGGCGGTGGCGGTGGCTGCCGGTCACGGCGGTGGCACCCGGCGGCCGGCCCGGTGCGGGGGCAGGAGAGAGGGTTGCTGCGCTCATGTCTCCATGGTGCCGTTTCGCCCGTAAAGCCCGCGTCGGTCCAGGGACCGATCCTGCGTCCTCCGCTCGTATGACCTCGAATGACAACGACCCTTGCGGGTCACCGAAAAACCGTTGGCGGTCGTCTCCCCCGCTCCTCTAGAATCTCCGCTTCTTGCCCGCCTCCCTCACGGAGCGCCGCCGACCGGACGGAAACCGGTCTGCATCTCACCGCCATCCCTTCCGCAGGTCCTCCGGAGGCACCCCCTTGTCCACGCCCGTCGACGACCCGCTCTCCCGTGAGCGCTCCCACCTCTCCTCGTCCCGTTCCGCCCTGCGCGCCATGCGCGAGGACGTCGAGGCCCTCGACATCAGCGACGTCACCGCGAACTGGGTCAACGCGGAGGCGCTGAACCACCAGATCGCGGAGCGCATCAAGGCGCTGGCCGACCTCAGCGACACCCCGCTGTTCTTCGGGCGGCTCGACTATCTGCACACCCCGGGCGCCGAGCAGGCCGAGGGGGCTGACGGGGAGCGCTTCTATATCGGGCGGCGGCATGTGCACGACGCCGACGGCGACCCCATGGTGATCGACTGGCGCGCACCCGTCTCGCAGCCGTTCTACCGGGCCTCCAAGAAGGACCCGCTGGACATCGCGCTGCGCCGCCGCTTCGGCTACACGGGCGGCGACCTCACGGCGTACGAGGACGAGCACCTCTCCGACCCGGCCGAGGCGGCGAAGACCAGCAGACTCCTCCAGCAGGAGATCGAGCGACCGCGCGTCGGCCCGATGCGGGACATCGTCGCGACGATCCAGCCCGAGCAGGACGAGATCGTGCGCTCCGGCCTCTCCGGCACGGTGTGCGTGCAGGGCGGCCCGGGCACCGGGAAGACCGCCGTCGGCCTGCACCGGGTCGCCTACCTCCTCTACGCCCACCGCGAGCGCCTCGCCCGCACCGGCACCCTGGTCATCGGACCCAACCGGTCCTTCCTGCATTACATCGAGCAAGTGCTGCCCGCCCTCGGCGAGTTGAGCGTCCAGCAGGCCACCGTCGAGGACCTGGTGGCCCATGTCGAGATCAAGGGCACGGACGACGCGACGGCCGCGGTCGTCAAGGGCGACGCCCGCATGGCACAGGTGCTGCGCGGGGCCCTCTACGCGCACGTCACCCTGCCCACCGAGCCGGTCATGGTCGTACGCGGTTCCCGCCGCTGGCGCGTCGCCCAGTACGAACTGGAGGACATCGTCCGCGAGTTGCTCGACCGCGACATCCGCTACGGCGCCGCCCGCGAGGCCCTGCCGCAGCGCATCGCGCACGCCGTGCTGGTGCAGATGGAGCGCTCGGGGGAGGCGCCGGACGACCGGGTGCAGGACGCGGTGGCCCGCAACAGCGCGGTCAAGGCGGCCGTGAAGTCGGTGTGGCCGGCCGTCGACCCGGCGAAACTGGTGCTGCGCCTGCTGTCGGACGCGGACTTCCTCGCCGAACACGCCGAGGGGATCCTCGACGAGGAGGAGCAGAAGGCGGTGCTGTGGGCGAAGCCGGCGCGCAGCGTCAAGTCCGCCAAGTGGTCGACCGCCGACGCCGTGCTCATCGACGAGGCCACCGACCTGATCCAGCGCACGCACTCCCTCGGGCATGTCGTCCTCGACGAGGCGCAGGACCTCTCCCCCATGCAGTACCGGGCGGTCGGCCGCCGCTGCACCACCGGCAGCGCGACCGTCCTCGGCGACCTGGCGCAGGGCACCACGCCCTGGGCGACCCGAGGCTGGCAGGAGGCGCTGACCCACCTGGGCAAGCGGGACGCGGTGGTGGAGGAGCTGACGGCCGGCTTCCGCGTGCCGACGGACGTCATCACCTACGCCTCCCGGCTGCTGCCGTACATCGCCCCGGGCCTCACCCCGGTCGTGTCGATCCGTGAGAACCCGGGCCACTTCGAGGTCAGGGAGGTCGCCGGGAGCGACGGCGTGATCGAGGCCTGCCGCCGACTGCTGCGCAACGAGGGCTCGACCGGCCTGATCGCGGCGGACGCCCGGATCCCGGAACTGGCGGAGGCCCTCGCTGAGGCCGGGATCCCGTACCTCGGCCCCGGCGAGGAAACCACCCGGGAGACCCGCCTGACCCTGGTCCCGGCCTCGCTCGCGAAGGGCCTGGAGTACGACTACGTCGTCCTGGACGAGCCGCGGGCCGTGGTCGACGGCGAACCCGACGAGCGCACCGGCCTGCGCCGTCTGTACGTGGCGCTGACCCGAGCCGTGTCGGGGCTGATCGTCACGCACGCGGCCGGGCTGCCGCCGCAGCTGGCCTCTCCCTGACCGCTCAGGTGGCGACGTAGCCCCCGTCGGCGGCGAGCACCGCGCCGGTGATGTAGCTGGCCTTGTCGGAGGCCAGGAACACCACGGCCTCGGCGATCTCCTCGGGCTCGCCGGCGCGGGCGAGCGGGGTGTTCCGGCTGAACTCCTCGAACATCTCGCCCACCGTCTCGACGGCCATGTCGGTGCGGATCGGGCCGGGCGCCACGGAGTTGACGCGAACGCCCGCCGCGCCGAACTCGACGGCCCACGACCGGGTCAGCGCGTCCATCGCGGCCTTGGTGGCGTTGTAGACGGAGCCGACCGGGGTGCCGACCTGCCCGGCGACCGACGAGACGTTGACGATCGCGCCCTTCTGCTTCGCCACCATGGCCGGTGCGAGCGCGGCCGTCAGGAAGTAGGTCGCACGGACGTTGACGTCGAACACCTGCTCGTAGCTGTCGAGCGGCTGCTCGGGGGTCGTCGAGAACGGGAAGATGCCCGCGTTGTTCACGAGCACGTCCACCTCGCCGACCTCCTCGGCGAGCTTGCGGACGTCGTCGATGTTCGCGACGTCCGCGACGACGAAGTGGCCCGTCCCGCCCGCCCGCTCGATCAGCTCGACGGTCTCCTTGCCGAGTTCGGCCCTGCGCCCGGTCACATAGACGGTGGCACCCGCCTCCGCGAGCTTGACCGCGATCGCGCGGCCGATGCCCGACGTGGCGCCGGTGACGAGTGCCTTCTGGTTCTGAAGTTCCTTGGTTGTCATGTCTGCCAACTTGGCCGCGCCGGATCGTCAGAGCATAGTTTCCGCATATACGGCCTGGTCAGGTACGGCCTGGTCAGGTCGTGAGGAAGCCGCCGTGCGCTGCGCGAAGCAGAGGCGCACGAACCGCGGCAGCCGGTAGCGGCCGAGTACGAGCGGCTCGATCAGGTGCACGCTCGCGAGCGACTCCAGCACCAGCTCGATCTCGCCGGCGTCGGCCCCGGACATCTCCGCCGCATTGTGACTGTCGATCACCTCGGCGTCCTGGCGCGCGAAGCACCTGAGCATGTGCCGTTCCGGATCGCTCAGCTGCTTCTCGGCCGCGACCAACGGGGCCATCATCGCGGCGCAGTCGGGCGGGATCACGTCGGCGAGCCTGCTCTTCCGCTCCATCTGCCGCAAGACCATCTCGATCGTCCAGTGCGGACGCGAGCTGAGCTTGCCGCCGACCACCCTGATCGGGTGCGGCAGTCGCGAAAGGCGTTCCAGCAGCACCTCGGCCTGCTCGGGTTCCGCGTCCACGCGTGCCGGGCCGACGGCCGTGCGCAGGAACTCCCGCGCCTCCCGCGCGGTCAGCCCGGCGATCTTCAGCCAGGTCACGCCCGGCAGCTCGTGCAAGCGGCGGACACTCGTGAGGATCATCGCCGAGCCGGGCGTGGCGAGATCGCGCACGGCCGCCGCGTCCCGCACATCGTCGACCACGACCAGGAACCGCTTGCCGCGCGCCTTCTCCCGCCACAGCGCGGCTCGGTCGCCGACGGGGTTCTCCACGCCGACCGCGCGCAGCAGCCCGTTGGCGACGTCCCCGCCCCTGACGAAGATCTGCCCGTCCGGGAAGCGTTCCTTGACGAGGTGGCCGATCCGGGTGGCCAGCGCGGTCTTGCCGCTGCCGCGCATCCCGGTGATGCCCACGGTGCCCGGCAGCGTCCGCAGAGCCAGCGCGATCTCCTCGGCGCGGCCGGTGAAGTCGGCCAGATCCGGCACCAGCTGCTCCGGCCTGCGCGGCAGGGTGAGGTCGCCGTCGAGGATCTGCGCGTGGACCTTGCGCAGCTCCGGCCCTGGTTCGAGGCCGAACTCCTCGATGAGGAGTGCGCGCACCTGGTGGAAGTGATCGAGTGCCTCGCCCTGCCTGCCCTCCAGATAGAGCGCGCGCATCAGGAGGGCGCGCGGTCGTTCCCTGAGCGGGAAGGCGGCGACGTGCTTCTGCAGCTCCAGCACGTCGAGTTCGCGTTCGAGGCAGTCCTCCCGCGCCTTGAGCCGGGAGTCGCCGAGCCGCACCCGTTGCGCGTCGAAGTAGGCACTCCGCAGGCCCTCCAACGGCTCGCCCCGGCAGTCGTCGACGATCTCCGCGCGGACCGCGTACCCGCCGTCCGAGGACTTCAGGTTCAGCTCCGGAAGCGTCTTGCGGAGCTTGTACACGTACGTCCGCAGCGCCATCACCGCGCTGGGCGTCGGGTCGTCCCAGACCATGCCGATCAACTGGTCGTTGCTCAGCCGGATGCCGTTGTTCAGCAGCAACGCCGCCAGCACCGCCCGCTGCTGGCGCGGCCCCAGTTCGATCTCCTCTTCGTCGCGCCAGGCTCGTACCGGACCCAGGAGTGAGAAGCGCAGGCTCATGCAGCAGCACAACGCACGGGCTCATCCCGTGCTTCCCCGTATGACGCGGGGGAGTTCGACCGACGGTCTCGGGGTCACGCGGGGGCGGCGTCCAGGGCGGTCCGCCAGCGTGCGACGGCCTGCGCCGACACCGGCGCCTCCCAGCCGTCCGGCCGGGCCGCCCCGCCGATGTGGAAGCCGTCGACCCCGGCCGCCAGCAGCGTCGGCACATGGTCGAGCCGCAGCCCGCCCCCGACCAGCAGGTGCTGCTCGTACCCCGGCTCTCCCCGGCGGGCCGCCTCCGCGAGCAGTACGGACAGCCCGTCGTCGACGCCGTCGGCCGATCCGGCGGTCAGGTACGTGTCGAGCCCCGGCATCCCGTCCAGCTGCTTGCGCAGGGCGTCCCGGTCGGCGGCGCGGTCGATCGCCCGGTGGAAGGTCCAGGGGCAGCCGTCCAGCGCCGCGACAACCCGCTCCACGGCCGGCAGGTCCACGCCACCGTCCGTGTCGAGGAACCCGAGCACGAACTCCTCGGCCCCGGCCTCCCGCAGCTCGCCCGCCACCCGGACCAGCCGGTCGGCGTCCCCCGCCGCGAAGCCGTCCGTGAGCCGGAGCATCACCCGCAGCGAGAGATCGACGGCCCGGCGGATCCCGGCGACGGTCCCGGCCGACGGGGTGAGCCCGTCGGCCGCCATGTCGGTGACCAGCTCGAGGCGGTCCGCGCCTCCCGCCTGGGCGGCGACCGCGTCCTCGACGCCGAGGGCGATCACCTCCAGGACTGCACGCTTGCTCATGGGGCCCCTTCGTCGGCATGGAATCGGCGTTCGGCGACAGGTCTAGTCCAATCAAAGACTACGCTGCCCAGTCCCGCCGCCTCCCACGCCCCGGTGAGGCGCCTCAGCCGAAGATGTTCAGCTCCTTCGCCTCCACCCCGGCCAGCTCGTACGTCGCCTCGCCGACCGGACGCCCCGCGTACAGCCGTACGAGGGTCGGCCCGTCCCCGATGAAACGCCCCGGGGGCCGCTCCCCGTCGCTCTCGCCCAGCCGCAGTGGCTCGTCCAGGTCGTCGAGGTCGGCGTGCAGCGACACGTGCCCCCGCTCGCGGGTGATCCGGGCGAGCAGCGCGAGCGCGTCCGGCAGCCCGGCCCCGCCGTACGCCCCCGGCTCCCCGAGGGCCTCGCGCACGTCCCCGGCGTGCACCCACTCCCCGAGCGCGAGACCGTCCAGCTTCCCGTCCGCCCCGGCGATCACCGCCCCGGCCTCGCCCAGCCCGCGCTCCAGCTCCTCCACGACCTGCGCGTTGCTCCACCCCTCCCGCTCCGCGATGTCCCGGTCGTTCGACTCGGGCGAGAACACGCCCGCCTCGAACCTGCCCTCCGCCACCCGGGCCAGGACGGCCGAGCAGTGCGCCAGCACATCCCGGACCGTCCAGCCCGGACACGCGGCCACGGGCCGTGCGAAGTCCTCCTCGGCCCTGCCCCGCAGCAGCGGGATCAGCGCGTCACGCTCGATCGTGAGCAGCCGCCCGGGCTGCTCGGGGTCCCGTACGTCGTGCACATCAGCAGGAGTCGTCATACGACCCACGCTAGGTCCCACCCCCGGCTCAGCGGGAGAATGACTCCATGGCCGATCCCGATCCCGACACCCTGCGCACCCGCTTCGCCCGCGCCCTGGAAGGAGCCCGGGGCCCGGCCGGCGGCCCCGACCCGGCGCCGTACGCGGACAACCTGCTCACCCGCTGGCAGGAGCCCCAGCGCCGCTACCACACGGTCGAGCACCTCACGGCGGTCCTCGATCACATCGACGTGCTGGAGCAGCACGCGCACGACCTGGACGTGGTGCGCCTCGCCGCCTGGTTCCACGACGCGGTCTACCTCCCCGACCGCTCCGAGAACGAGGAACGCTCCGCCCGCCTCGCCGAACGCGCCCTCACGGAGGCCGGCGTCCCCGCCACCAAGACCGCCGAGGTGGCCCGCCTGGTCCGCCTCACGATCACCCACGACCCCGCCGCCGACGACCCCGACGGCCAGGTCCTGTGCGACGCCGACCTCGCGATCCTCGCCTCACCCCCGTCGACGTACGCGGCCTACACCACCGCCGTCCGCGAGGAGTACCACTTCGTCCCGAACGACGCCTTCCGCACGGGCCGCGCCACCATCCTCCGCCAACTCCTGGACCTGCCGAGGCTGTTCAGGACCCCGTACGGAGCGGCGACGTGGGAGGCGACGGCGCGCTACAACCTGCGGTCGGAGCTGGAACTGCTGGAGGATTCGCCCGCCGGACCGGCCTCCGAGTTCTAGGGTTGACCCCACCGCACCACAGGGAGGGGAACACGGATGGACAACGTCACCGAGCCCGAGGTCATCGAGCCGAGCCTGCCGTTCTGGGTCACCGTCACCGAGGAGGGCGACGACGACTCGATGGGCCTGTTCGGCGGCGGCGAACCCGCCCTGCGCTCCGTCCCTCTCGGCCCCCTGCGCAAGAACCTCGCGGAGACCGTCGACGCTCTCCAACAGCTGTTCGAGGACGCCGCGGCCCGGGGCGGCACCCTGCCGCTCGCCGAGGCCCAGCTGTCCTTCCAGGTCACCGCGAGCGGCGGCGTCCAGCTCCTCGGCACCGGCCAGGTGCAGGGCACCCGCGGACTGACGCTGGTCTTCAAGCGGCCTTCCTAGCGCCTTCCAGGGACTTCCTGAGGGGACGCAACAACCCCTTTGTGAACTAAAGTTGTCGGACGAACGGCCGAGGGTCAGGGGGACGGCATGAGCGGCAGCGCGGCGAACCGGAACACAGCGGCGGCGACGACCGCGGGAGCCGAATCCCTCCGCGCCGCCTGACCCGCCGCGCATGCCCCAGCACAAGGCTCTCCTCATCGGAGCGAGCGAGTACGACGACCCGCGCATCCAGGACCTGCCGTTCGTCCGCGACGACCTCCAGCGGATCCGGGACGTGCTCATCGAACGCGGCTTCCAGGCAGCGGAGATCGTCGAGAGCAAGCGCGGCATCACACCCAACACGGTCAACGGGCGCATCCGCGGTTTCCTGCGCGACGCCGGCCGGGGCGACACCCTGCTGATCCTGCTCAGCGGGCACGGCCAGCACTTCGAGGGCAAGGACTTCCTGATCCCCGAGGACGCCACCTTCGACGTGGGGGTCTTCGCCGACAGCTGCATCGAGATCGGCTGGGAGCGGGAGCTGGAGGACTCCCCCGCCGGCCATGTCGTCTTCCTCGTCGACGCCTGCCGCGAGGGCATCGACCGGGACACCATGGCCGCGCTGCCCGGCGTACAGCCCTGGCCCCGGCGCAAGGTCGCCGACGCGCTGCGCCGCAAGGTGGCGTACGTGCACGCGTGCACGGCTCCCCAACTGGCCCTGTTCGTCGGCGAGAAGGAGACGGTCCGGCCGGGCTTCGACCCCGGCACCCAACCGGGCGAGTCCTTCAGCCTCTTCTCCCGCGCCCTCGCGGACACGATCGCGGCGGACCCGCACGCCCTGCGTCTGCGCGAGTTCGCGGCGCGGGTGCAGAAACGGGTCGAGGAACTCCACCGCGCCTACGGCAAGACGCGCCCGCCGCAGCAGGTCACGGTCGTCACGGAGACCTCGGCCACCCCAGGCGGCGAGGACTTCCCGCTGCTGCCCGGCCCCGACCGGCGTACCGAGGCGCACCCGTGGATCCGTTCCGCCGAACAGCACCCGATCTGGCAGCGCACCCCCGACGCCCCTGCCCGCCGGCACCTCCAGGAGACCTGCGCCGCCCTGGCGTCCCGCCTGGCCACGGCCTACGAGAGCGCGGCCCATGCCCTGCGCGACGATCCCTGGCACGACGCCGAGCTGGCCCGGCGCACCCACGTCAGGCTGGACTTCCTCACCAGCCGGCTGGCCGACAACGTCAGGCTGTCGCCCACCGAGGCCGCACTGGCGGTCCTGCTGCCCCTGGTCGAGCAGGCCTTCTGGACCCAGGAGGCCGCACAGCGCGTCGGCGTACTCGGTACGGACCTCTGCGCCACCGGCCCCGACCACACCCGCTTCCGCAAGTTCGGCCAGGGTTTCCCGCGCCTCAAGCGCCGGCTGCGCACCCTGCACGACCAGGCGGCTGCGCGCGGCTCCGTGGAGCGGATCCGCTGGTGGCTGTTCCACCGCTGGCTGATCCAGCAGCCGGAGCTGTACGCGGCGGAGAAGCTCAAGTCCCTCCTCGGCGAGGTGACGGTCGGCTCCGACCAGCCGACGTGGGTCGCCGACGCGCTGAGCGCGGACCGTCTGATGCGGCTGCTGAAGGACCACCGGACGGCTCCGTTCTCCGTCCGCCGGGCCACGGCCCGCCCTTCCGGCACCCTCGACGACCACGATGTCATCGCCGCCACCACCGGCGACGAGCACGAGGTGCGCCCGCCCCTGGTGTCCGCCCTGCTCAAGGCGGCCTACGCGATGGCCGTCGACCCGGTCGACCTGCCCGAGATCGTCGTGGAGCACCTCGGCATCTACGACAGCGTCGACCTCGGCGAGCTCAGGACGACCGTGCGCCGCTCCGACTGGCGCCACTCCGGGGTCGGCCGCTCCCTGAACGCGGTCTGCACCCACCCGGCCGTCCAGATCGCCCTGCGGGAACACGCCACCCGCGTCGACACCCTGCTCCGTGAGATCAACCGGGACGACAACCCCGCGCTGGCCCCGCTCGGCGCCCTGCCGCCCTACGCCGACGGCAGCCGGGTCCGCCTCGACGGCAACACCCCCGACCAGCTCTCCGACGGCATCCGCTTCCAGCTCGCCGAGGACCGCGTCCAGGAACTCCTCATGGGCGAACAGCTCTACGGCGACCGCGAGCTGGCGGTGCGCGAGCTGTACCAGAACGCGCTGGACGCGCTGCGCTACCGGGACTGCCGCACGCAGTACCTCCAGCGCACGGGCCGTCCGACGGCGTCCTGGGAGGGCCGGATCGAGTTTGTCCAGGGCGTGGGCTCGGACGGCCGCCCCTACCTGGAGTGCCGCGACAACGGCATCGGCATGGGCCTCACCGAACTCGGCAGCGTCTTCTCCCAGGGCGGCACCCGCTTCGTCGACCTGCCCGAGTACATCGAGGAACAGGTCGCCTGGAGCGAACTCCCCGAACCCAAGCTCCGGCTGTACCCCAACTCCCGTTTCGGCATCGGGGTCCTGAGCTACTTCATGCTGGCCGACGAGATCGTGGTCCGCACCTGCCGCATGGGGCGGGACGGGCGGCCCGGGCGGTTGCTGCAGGTGACGATCGCGGGGCCGGGGAATCTGTTCCGGGTGGAGGACCTGGGAGAGGGCGACGCTTCGGGGACGACTGTTCGGCTGTTGTTGTCGCGGCAGGGGAAGCATGTGTCGTGCGTGGAGGCGCTGCAGCGGTTGTTGTGGGTGGCGCCTTATCGGACGTCGGCAGTGCATGGGTCTCGGGAGCATGGGTGGGAACCGGGAGAGTTGTCTCCTACGGCTCTTGAGATCGAGCTGTCGAGACGGCAGCCGGGACCTCGCGTCAAGGACCCGATCTGTCTTGCGTCCGACTCCCCCGACCTCTGGTGGATCGACCGTCAGGGCATCGTCCTGTCCGACGGCCTGTTGACGGAGTCCGAAGGGGCATTCCATGCCGTGGGGCAGGTCCCTCATGGCGTCGTCCTGAATCTGCATGGTGAGCATGCGCCGGTGCTCACTGTCGATCGGAAGAAAGTACGTTCCCTCGACGGCGATCACGTACGAGCTGTCGTCACTGCCGCCGCTCCGAGCCTGGCTCTTCCGGACCTTCCCCTTCCGACCCGTGGCTGGCTGACCCAGGCCAGCCAGATCTCACCGTGGTTCGCCGATCTCGTGGCCCGGCACGCCCGGTTGGCCGGACTGTCGTGGCGGATCGGGGACGCCTCCATACCCTTCCGCGAGGTCGGCTACTTCCTCCCCGACACCGACCTGATCTCCTTGGTGACCGGCAACTACCCGGAGGAACTACGCCGGCGCCACGCTGCCCGATTCTTCGGCACCATGCCGTCGGGTGTGCTGCGTTGGCGCCTGCGAGCGCTGTACCGCGTGGGTCTCGGGGGCCCGGTGTCGTTGTCGGAAGCGTGCCCGTCCGACGAGTTGTGCGCCCGGCCCTCCGACCAGTTGCTGATCACCGGAGTTCGGAACAGGCGGTGGGACGCGGCGTACCGGGATTGGTTGGGGCAGAAGGACGAACGGCATCCCGCGTTGCTTCTCGGTTTCCTCTACGACTGGCGCGATCCCGCCCAGCCTCTCAGCGCCGCCGAGGTCTTGACGCTGAGCAGCAGGTCGGAACGCTCACCCGCGGAAATCGCCGCCCGGCTCACCTCCCTTGGCTACCAGGTCGAGCCCTTGGCAGGCTGCGCCGCCGCCGACCACGAGGATCTTCCACTGCTGTGGAGGATGGGCACCTCGTCGGGCTGGCTGACTCCGGGCGCGGTGCTTTCGGGAGCCCAGATCTGTGTCAGTGCCGTGCACAACGCCTGCTCCACTCAGGAAGCCGCGCGGCGTCTGCGGGAACTGGGCTTCACCGTGCCGGAGGACCATCCGGTCCGGGAGCACTGGACCGACGAGGAGCGGGCCATCCTCATGGACTTGTGGTCGTCGTCTGCCATCACGCCAGACCCGGAAGAGGCTCTGCGGATCTCACACGCCCAGCTGGCCTCGGTGGCGCACCACACGGATGCGACCGTGCTCAGCACCACGGAATTCCTGTCCGAACTTGGCTTCCAGCTGCCCGCGGACGCCCCTGAACTCACTGAGGACGACCGATCGCTGCTGCTGTACAACTCCCAGCGTCCTTGGGTGGATCAGGAGGTCTCGCTCCTCTACATGACGGCTGTGGCGCGCCATCTCCACAGGCCCGTTCCCTCCGTCGCGGCGCGGCTGGAGGAACTCGGCTACGCGGTTGCGTCTGTCCCCGACGAGGAAGGACAGCTGCCCTCCCTGGCTGATACCGCTCTCGTCAATCGAAGTATCGCGCTGCGTACGGACCATCCCCTGAGCGTGCTCGATGTGGCGCACGGCGCGCAACAGGCGGGGATCCCCCTGTCCGAGGCGATCTCCGTCCTCGCCAAATGGGGCTATCGCTGCTCGGTCACAGCCGAGGCCCTTTCCCACGCCAATGGCATCACCAGCGCGTTGTTCAGGTACCACCCGTTCGCCGACCCCGCCACCTACGGCCAGGTATCCCCCGCCGCCCTCAAGGCTGTGGGCGGCCGAGCCAAAGCCCTCACCGATTTCGGCTATGACGTCGCCCCCCTGCCGGAAAGCTGCCTCAGAGAACTCCGCCTGGAAGAGACCCTGCTCCACGCCCTCACCGCCGCGAAGGCCCCAACCCCCACCCTCCACCCCGACGACCCCGCACTCTCCCTGGTCACCTTGGCCGTCGTAGCCTTCACTGCCGCCAAGTCGCTCCGCGAAACCGCCCTCAAAGCCACCGAACTCGGCATCCGTCACGAGATCGAGGACTGGTTCCCCGACCAGGAAATCCCGTCGCCCCAGGCCCCCGCCCCCTCGTAACCTCCCCACCATGTGGACAACAGGCGCGGAACAGGTGGAGCAGGCCGTCGACGAGTGCGCGGCGCTGCTGGGGGAAGTCGCCGGCCGGGACTGGGAGGGGGCGGCGGCCGGGCGGCTCGCGTGGAGTTGTCGGGAGACGGCCGTGCACATCGCCGAGGATCTCATCGCGTACGCGGGGCAGTTGGCGGGGCGGGAGCGCGAGGGGTACTCGCCGTTCGAGATGTCGCTGGAGGAGGGGACGGACAACGCGGGTGCCGTGCGGGTGATCAGGACGACGGGGGCTCTGCTCGCGGCGGCGATCCGGACGACGCCTCGGCACGTGCGGGCCTTTCATCCGTACCCGTTCCGCCACGCGAACCGTGAGGGGTTCGCGGCGATGGGCGTGGCCGAGGTGCTGCTGCACACGCACGACATCGCCGAGGGGCTGGGCGTGGCGTACGAGGCGGACTCCGAGCTGTGTGACTTCGTTCTCCGGCGGATCTTTCCGCATGTCCAGCCGGGACCGACCCCCTGGCAGACCCTGTTGTGGGCCACCGGCCGGGGTGAGCTGCCGGGGCGGGCGCCCGTCACCGAGTGGCGGTGGAACAACAACCTGGTGATCGGCACCGAACGGCTCACCCTCGAGGGAGTGACCCCGGCGGTGGCCGACGGCCTTGCCACGGTCGGTGAAGGCGGCTGCTTCGAGTGGCTCGGAGGGAGCCCGGCCGAGGGCACCCGGGTGGGCGCCGGACTGGTGTTCAAGCAGTACGAGGACGGGGTCCACCGGCCGGAGTGGGGCATGTACGTGCTGGTCCGCCGCGAGGACGACCAGGCGCTCGGCGCCATGGGGTTCCACGCCGTTCCCGACGAGGCGGGGCGGGTCGAGATCGGCTACGACCTGGTCGAAGCGGCCCGGGGACAGGGATATGCCACCGAGGCGCTGCGTGCGCTGTCGGCGTGGGCGCTGGCCCGGGACGAGGTGCGGATCGTGGTCGCGAACGTCGAGCGGGAGAACACGCCCTCGCGGAACGTCCTCACCCGCGCCGGGTTCACGGCCGTCGCGGAGGACACGGAGCAGGTGACCTACGAGCTGCGGGGACCCGGCGAGCGGTAGAGGCCCTTGGGCCGCCGCAGCCCCGCCCCGTGCAGCAGCCGCACCACCTCGCGGCTGCTGACCTCCACGGCCCCGGCGCCCACCGCGTCGGCGTACCGCTGGGCGGGGATGTCGTAGTGGTCGCGTTCGAAGGCCCGCCGGGGCACGCCGAGGCGTTCGGCGAAGCCGTGCAGTTCGTCGTAGGAGACGTCGCTGATCAGGTGGGACCACATGCGGCCGTGTCCGGGCCAGGCCGGCGGGTCTATGTAGATCGTCACCAGGGCCTCACGAGGACGCCCCGCCGAGGGCCTCGCCCAGCGACCCCACCGCCGCGACCTTCACGCCCGCCTCGCCGCACACCCAGTGCGGGTCGGCCCCCAGCACCGGATCCACGTCCAGCGCGTGCGGGTCGCCGTCACCGCACACCGGGCACAGCGGCCAGCGGCCGTACCGCTCCAGCAGGGCGTCCTGGACGTCCTGCGCGACCAGACCGGCCACGTACGGCGCGCCCTCCGGCCACTGCTCGACCCACCACCGCCGCTCCGTGACGGCCTCCTCGACCAGGGACACGACATCCGCCTCGGCGACGCGTCCCGCGACGAGGTCGGCCAGTACCAGGGCACGCGCGGCGTGCAGCGTCTGCTCCAGGGGGGTGATGGGCTCCATGCCCCCCATTGTGCGCACTCTTGACCCCGGCACCGAGCCGAAAATATCTTTCAGTGGTGACCCGAAGAGTGAAGGAAATTTTCGTCGGCTCGCTCGGCACCCCGCCCGCCCCCGCCGCCCTCGCGGCCAAGGTCCGCACCCTGGCCCCGTCGATGACGCGTTCCATGCAGCGCGTCGCCGAGGCCGTCGCGGGCGACCCGGCCGGCTGCGCGGCCCTCACGGTCACCGGCCTCGCCGAACTCACCGGCACCAGCGAGGCGACCGTCGTACGCACCGCCCGGCTGCTCGGCTATCCGGGCTACCGGGACCTGCGCCTCGCCCTCGCCGGCCTCGCCGCCCAGCAGCAGTCCGGCCGGGCCCCGGCCATCACGACGGACATCGCGGTCGACGACCCGATCGCCGACGTGGTCGCGAAGCTCGCCTACGACGAACAGCAGACCCTCGCCGACACCGCCGCCGGGCTCGACACCGTCCAGCTGGGCGCCGCCGTCACCGCGCTGGTCGCGGCCCGGCGCACCGATGTGTACGGCGTCGGGGCGTCCGGCCTGGTCGCCCAGGACCTCACGCAGAAGCTGCTGCGCATAGGGCTGATGACCCACGCCCACAGCGACCCGCATCTGGCCGTGACGAACGCGGTGCAGCTGCGGGCCGGTGACGTGGCGATCGCCATCACGCACTCGGGGTCGACCGGGGACGTCATCGAGCCGCTGCGGGTCGCCTTCGAGCGCGGCGCGACGACCGTGGCGATCACCGGCCGCCCGGACGGCCCGGTGACGCAGTACGCCGATCACATCCTCACCACGTCCACCGCCCGGGAGAGCGAACTGCGTCCGGCGGCGATGTCGTCGCGGACCGGCCAGCTCCTTGTGGTGGACTGCCTGTTCGTAGGGGTGGCGCAGCGGACGTACGACACGGCGGCGCCGGCGCTCTCGGCGTCGTACGAGGCACTGGCCCACCGGCACCGTTCCTGAAGCACACCGACAAAGACACGGGAAGCACGGAAAGAGCCGTCATGACCTCCACCTCCGACCCCCGGGACCTCAGAACCGAGCTGGAGTCCCTGACCACCGAGGCCTTCCGGCCGGAGCTCGCGGACATCGACCGGCTGCCCACCCTGGACATCGCGCGGCTGATGAACGGCGAGGACGCCACCGTGGCCGGGGCGGTCGCGGCGCGGCTGCCGCAGATCGCCGCCGCGATCGACGCGGTCGCGGAGCGGATGGCCCGGGGCGGCCGTCTCGTCTACGCGGGCGCGGGCACGGCGGGCCGGCTGGGGATCCTGGACGCCTCCGAGTGCCCGCCCACGTTCAACACCGACCCGTCCAGGGTCGTCGGCCTGATCGCGGGCGGCCCGCAGGCCATGGTCACCTCGGTCGAGGGCGCGGAGGACTCCCGGGAGCTGGCCCGGACCGAACTGGAGACCCTCGGCCTCACCCCCGACGACACGGTGGTCGGCATCTCCGCCTCCGGCCGCACGCCGTACGCCATCGGCGCGGTCGAGTACGCCCGCACCCGGGGCTCCCTCACCGTCGGCCTCGCCTGCAACCCCGGCAGCCCGCTCGGGGCCGCCGCCGACCACGGCATCGAGATCGTCGTGGGGCCCGAACTGCTCACCGGCTCCACCCGCCTGAAGGCCGGTACGGCACAGAAGCTCGTCCTGAACATGATCTCGACGATCACGATGATCCGGCTGGGCAAGACCTACGGAAACCTGATGGTCGACGTCCGCGCGTCGAACGACAAACTCCGCGCCCGCTCCCACCGCATCGTCGCCCTCGCCACCGGCGCGTCCGACGAGGAGATCGAACGAGCCCTGAAGGCCACGGACGGAGAGGTCAAGAACGCCATCCTCACCATCCTGGCCGACGTGGACGGCCCGACGGCGGCCCGACTGCTGGAACAGTCGGACGGCCGTCTGCGGGCGGCCCTGGCCGGGACCGGCTGAGCCGTCACGCCCCCAGAACCACCCGCGGCTCCTCCCCGAGCCGCCCGGCCTCCGCCCCACCGGCCACCGTCGCCCGCACCGCGGTCGCCTGCTCAGCCGTGGCCTTCTCCGCCAGGGCGTTGACGGCCGTGTTGAACCGCTCCATCGAGGTCGGACGGTCCGGACCCAGCACGTACTCCTTCAGCACCCGGCGCTCGGCCGCCATCGTGTCGTGACGCGGGTCGCGCACCGAGCGCAGGATCTCCGGGAGCCGGGTGCAGTCCCGGTCGAGGAGGTAGGCACCGCCCGCGGTGGTGTAGGCGGCCCGGAACTCCTCGTCGCTCAGGTCGTTCGCGTTGGTCAGGACGTACGGCTTGAGGCTGGCCACGAAGTCCGCGACCACCGACGACACATCGCTGACGAGGATGTCGGCCTGGTCGAAGCAGTCGTACAGCGTGGGCAGTTGCTTCAGCACCACCTGGTGCCGCACCGCCCCCCGGCTCTCCCAGAAGATCCGGTGCCACTCGGCGCGCAGCTCCTGCCACTCGGCCTCCCCGTCCCGCTCGGGCACCCGCGCCTCGCGCGTCTGCTGGGCGTCGTCGCCGGGGAGCCGCCCGGACAGTTCGGCGAGCCGGGCCTGGATCTCCGCGAGCCTCGGCCGGGCGGCGTCGATGGCGGCCTCGGCGAGTTCGGCGTCCCGTCGCTCGTTGTCGGTGCGCAGCAACTCCCGTATCGCCCGGTCGGCTTCGGCCGCCGCGCGGGAGCGCTTGCCGGTGAGGGGATGCGGCTTGTAGAGGACCCGTACGTTCTCGGCGAGCAGCTTCTCGACCAGCGGCACGCCCATCGGGATCAGGGACGTGTGGCAGTCGTCGTCGCTCCAGCCCTCCCAGGTCGGCGCGTACAGCACGGTCGGCAGCGGCCCGGGCACCTGGTCGGCGTGCAGCCGGATCGACGACAGCTGCGGACGGCCCACCTCGACGATCGCCGAGTCGCTGATGGCGTGCCGCACGCGCTGGTAGCGATCGCGCCCGGCCTTCCCCGCGACCCAGATCTCGTCGTACACCTTGCTCACCCGGTTGCTGCTGGCGAGCTTGTCACTGTCGCCGTGCCCGATGAACACGTGCTTGGCCTCGGCGACGCGCAGCATGTGCACGTTCTTGCCCGCGTTCCCGGGATACAGCACGACCCGAAGCTCGGGCATCTCCAGTTGCGCCACGTCATCGGCCTTCGGCAGGCACAGCACCGGGATGCGCGTACGGCCCAGATAGCGGAACGAGGCCCGCTCCCGCAGGATGATCAACGGCCGCCGGTCGAGCCGCTCCAGCGTCTCGATCCACATGTTGACCTGGTACATGAAGTCCCGGGACACGGACGCGAAACTGAAGTACAGCGCCACCTCCGGCCGGTACCCGGCGAGTTGCCGGTTGACCTCGGCGATCATCTCGTCCCCCGACGGCATCCGCCGGGCCCGCCGCAACTGCCCGAGCAGCGCCGCCACGGCCGCGACCGCGAGCCCGGCCGTCAGCGCGAAGCCGATGCCCGCCGGGTACGACGAGCCGGTGGCGAGGGCGACCAGCAGCCCCGCGTGCGCGGGCACGTCCAGATGCAGCAGCTTGCGCAGGAACCGCCGGTAGAGGAGGGCGGGCGGGGCCTGCGGAATGCCCGCCTCGCTCATGTCGAGGTTGCGCACCACCACCGGGAGCAAGCGCCGCCGCCGGATGGCGTGATGCACCGCCGTGAACATGATCACCAGGGTGAAGTGGGCGCTGAGCACGGCCAGCGCGGCCACCAGCACCGCGCCCGGCGCGTCCATCCGCTCCGCCAGGGCGAGCAGCATCACCGTCCGCACAGCGAACCGCATCGTCCGGGTCAACTGCAACGCGGCCAGCCGCCGCACGAACGCGGGCGAGCGCGTGTGCAGCACCTCGTCCACGGCGTACGTCACGGCCGAGGCAGCGGCGAAGCCCCACAGCGACGGGAGCAGCGCGAAGACGGGCAGGGCGGCGAATCCCGCGGCGAACAGGAACACGAGCAAGAGGTCGGTCTTCCCGCGCACGCGCAGGACACCGCACAGCCAACGGAACGTCATGGGGAGTCTTTCTGGGAAAGGACGTGTCATCCGGATGGCGCGCGGTGGGGCGAACGCCGGTATGTAGCGCGATACGCCTGTTCGACGGCACTGGTGGGCGAATGGTTGTACATCTGTCAGACACCATTACTTCACCGTGACTTTGTCTCACGGTTGACCTGGCGTACCCGAGCGCGCAGCGTCTCCCCCGTCGGCAGCGAGCGCAGCACGTCGGTCAGATGCTCGGCCGTCCGCACGTTGCACCGCCCCAGATCGACCAGGGCGAACGGCTCGTCACTCGCGCCGGTCACCGGGTCGACACCGAGGGAGGGCAGCACGACCCCGACTCCGGCGAGGGCGTCCCGCAGCGACTTCACGATCTCTTCGGTCGAGCGCACGTCTCGCTACCTCCACGCTGAGTTTGTGATGCACCACACAGCGTGTCCGAAGCGGCTCTAGCCTGGCCAGATACGGCGGTCCAACAACCCGATCTGTACGACAGGGAGTTGCCCATGCCCGGCCCCAGGGACCTCGACCCGTCCTCCTCCCCTCGGGCCCTGCTGGGCGCCGAACTCCGCCACGCCCGCGAGAAGGCCGGCCTGAGCCAGGAGGAGTTGGGGCAGCGGTTGTTCGCGAGCGGGTCGTTCATCGGGCAGTTGGAGGCGGGTACGCGGAGGTTGCAGCGGGAGTACGCGCGGTTGTTGGACGAGGAGCTGGGGACAGGGGACTTCTTCCAGCGGAACTGCGGGGCGGCGGCGAAGTCGAAGTATCCGGAGCACTTCGCGGAGGCGGCGGAGGCGGAGGCGCAAGCGACGGCGATTCGGGAGTACACGCCGCTGCTGATCCCCGGCCTGCTCCAGACGCCCGCCTACACGCGGGCCGTCTGCCGCGCCTATCAGCCGACGGCGCCGGAGGAGGCGATCGAGCGGTTGGTGGCCGCGCGGATGGTGCGCACACAGCTCCTCGACGATCCAACAGCGCCCTTGTTGTGGGCGGTGATTGACGAGGCCGCCCTGCGACGCGTGACAGGCGGGCCTCAGGTGATGGCGGAGATCCTGCGCCACATCGCCGACTTGGCCCGCCGGGGACGGATCATCGTGCAGGTGTTGCCCTTCGCTGCGGGAGCCCACGCGGCAATGCAGGGCGCCATCAAGCTGATGGACTTCGAGGACGCCCCGCCGCTGGTCTACTTCGAAGGGGTCGGCACCGGACGCCTGGAGGACGATCCAGCCGTCGTGAAACACCAGAGGTTCACCTACGAACTCCTCGCTGCCTGCGCACTTTCGCCCGGGAACTCCCTGGCCCTGATCGAGGGGATGGCGCAGGATTACGCTCATGAGGAGCATCACTGAGCATGACCTGGGCGAGGTCGCCTGGCGCAAGTCCAGCTACAGCGGAGGCGACGGCGGCAACTGCATTGAGACAGCCGTCGGCCACCCCACCTTGACCCCCGTCCGCGACTCGAAGAACCCCTCCGGCCCGAAGCTCGTGTTCCGGGCCACGGCGTGGGCCGCGTTCGTCTCAAACCTCAAGAACGGGACCGCCTGAGCTTCGGGACCCGGGCTTCGAGCCCTCTTTTCAAGGAACGGGTACAGGGCCTCAACCCGCCCTCCCACCCCGCGTGTTGACTTGACGCGTCCGGCTTGCCACGGACAGTCACGAGCCTCTAACGTTCCTGGACAAGCAACAGCCCCCGCCCGGTGCGCCAACACCTGCGGGGGCTTACCAACGAGATCGCGAGACCGATCCCATGGATGAAGCCAACTTTAGTGCTGCCCGCCCGTCCGCGCACCCCATGGCAAGCCCGGGCTACGGCAAACGCACCGCCCCCGACCAACTCCCGTGCACGAAGCACGACTTCGCACACCTCCCACCCCGCGAAGCCGCCATCGCCGCCTACCTCGACCGGCTCCCCGACGGCGCGGACATCTCCGTGAAGACGCTGGCCAAACAGCTCCCGTACGGACAGTGCGCCCTCGGTACCGCCCTCAACCGCCTCCAGGGGGCAGGCCACCTGCGCCGAGGCCGGGAGTGCCTGACGGCCGACGACGGCAGCTCCCGCTGGATCACCCGTTCGTGGTGGTCCCGTACGGCCTGGGACGACGACTGGTGGGCGGCCTTCACCCGCGGCGACGTACCGCGGCAGGCAGCGCGCCCCACCCGCTCCCGGGCCCACATCCTCCTCGCCGCCCTCGGCCGCACAGCATCCGTCCTGTCCCTCTCCGAGGCGGACTGCGCGACGCTCGCCCCACTCGTGGCGGACTGGTTCGCGCGGGGCGCCTCGGAGGACGCCGTACTGCGTGCGCTCACCGCCGGCCTGCCGACGCCCGTCCATCACCCCGCCGCCTTGGTCCGCAACCGCCTGACCAGCAAACTCCCACCACCACCCGCCCCACGCCCGCCCCTGCGGGTCCTGGAGTGCGCGAACTGCGGCGCTCCGGGGCGCCCGGAGTCCCTGCCAGGGGGCCGTTGCAGCGCCTGCCGGGGCGAACGCGCCCCCGCACAACCCCCTGCACCTCTGTCCGCCCCCGCGGTTCACGACCACGCAGCCCAGATCCGGGCCGCACTGTTCCAACAACGTCAGGAGAAGGCACACACATGACGGCTCCTACGGTGCGACGTCACTCCCCCGGGGCACGATGGAAGGGAGGAGGCACCACCATGACCCCTGGTACCGCTGACCGCCCGCTGATGCCCATCGAGGACTTCGAGGACCTGGCCGAGGTGGCCCCGGCCCACGTGCGGCTCGAGTACGTCGACGGTCGCGTCCGTACGAAGGACCCGCTCAGCGTCGAGGACTTCGAAGAGCTGGAACGCCGCGCCCCGGAGACCGTGCGGCTCGAATACATCAACGGAAAACTAGAGGTCAAGGCGATGCCGGACGGCAACCACAGCGAGATTCACATGTGGCTGCTTGAGCAGTGCCTGCAGCATCGGCCCGACCTGCGCCTCCATCACGAGCGAGGCGTCCGGACCGAGGCCTATCGCAAAGGCCGTGCCCGGGCCGATGGAGCACTCGTACGACGGGGGCACTTCAAAGGCCACGGTGAGTGGTCAGCGTCCAACGGCATCCTCATGGCTGTCGAGATCACCTCCCACGACCGCGACACCAACCAGCGAGACCGCATCGACAGGCCTGTCGGATACGCAGCCGTCGAGATCCCCGTCTACCTGCTCATCGACCGCGACAACAACACGGTCGTCGTGTACAGCGAGCCCGAAGACGGCCGGTACCAGCAGAAGGCCTCTCACTCCTGGGGCACCCCGGTCGAACTGCCCGATCCTCTCGGCTTCACTCTGGACACAGAAGAACTCAAGGACTACGCCGACTAGCGACAATGGACCCATGAACCACGCCCAGCTCACCGCCCTAGGCCGTGCCCTCCGTCTTCTCGGTGAGCACGGGGAAGCCCTCACCTCCGATACCCCGGACGGCAAACTGCACGAGGTCAGGGCCGATCTGAAGCGGGCCCTGGACCTGCTGGACGAGAGCGTCACGGGAGCGGCGCCCAGTACGCGATGCCCCGAGCACCCGAACGGTCCCGTCGACGAGAACGCCCCCGACCTGTGTCTGCTGTGCGAGACCCGGCGCAGGACGGCCCGCCGGAACGAGTTCAACGGGCCCGCCCCGCAGCAGCCCCAGACCGACCCGGTCCAGTCCCGCTACGGCGTGAGCGGTGACCGCCCCCAGCCCCAGCAGCGCTGGCTGCCGGAGCTGTGGACCGGCCAGACGTGGCAGCTGTGCGGCACCCCGCGCCGGGACCGCCGCGAGGCCGAGCTGTACATCGCCGCCCAGCGCAAGGCGCCCAGGTCGGCCATGGCGTACCGGCTCGTGCACGAGTTCACCGACTACGAGGTGCTGCGCGTGTGGGGTACGCCGGTCAAGATCGACATCGAGCCCATGGGCAACCTGTAGCTCACAGCAGGGGCAGGGCCTGGAAGTCGTGGCCCTCCCACAGGCGCCGCGACGCCTCCTCCGGGTACGCCCTCACCTCGGGCTCCGCGTCCAGCACCCGCACCAGCCGCTCCTGCTCGTCGTACGCCGGCCAGCCCGGGTCCCCCGACCGCGCGAAGGACGTCCAGGACGAGCGGAAACGGGACGACAGCGCCAGGGCCTCTTCGGACGGCTCCGCGCCCGCGAACAGCAGGGCGCCCAGGTCCGCCCCGAACGTGCCGAACAGCAGCGGGATGTCCAGGCCGTGGCAGGCGCCGAGCGCGCCGCCACTGCCCGGGGCCGCCCAGGTCAGTTCGTAGACGTAGGCGCTGCCGCCGCCCGCGCGCTGCGCGTCGGCCAGGTGCAGGGAGGGCATGTTGAACAGCCAGTCCGTCTGGACGCGTTCGTAGAGCTCGCCCGGGGAGGCGTCGGGGAAGGCGGCGCGGTAGGCCCGCTCTCCGTCGGGTCCCGGGGCGAACAGGCGAAGGGCCGAGGTCGCCTGCTCGTCGGTGATCTGGCCCAGTCGGCCCGACATGGCGATGAAGAGGCGGAACTCGTCACGGTTGTGGCCGACGAGCAGGTCGATGTCCTTCGCCGAACCCGCCGCCAGGGCCTGCCACGGCGTGGTCGGCAGGACCTCGCCGTCGACCACCGGGGAGAAGGGCGTGACCGTAGGAGCGGCCTGGCCCCAGCGGTCGACGTACTGGAGCATCTTGGCGCTCAGCGTCTCGCCCGCCGACGTCAGCCGGTGCGGAGCGATCGTCGAGAGATCGGCGACCGTGGGGCGCAGCCCCACCTCGGCGGCCAGGGCGAGACCGATGTCACGGGCCAGGGCATCGGAGAAGAACGTCCCCGGCACGCTCTGCGCGATCGCCCGCCGGAAGAGACCGGCCGCCCGTGGCATGGCCAGCAGCGAGGCGACCGAGCCCGCGCCGGCCGATTCACCGAAGACCGTGACCTGGTCCGGGTCGCCGCCGAACGCCTCGATGTTCTCCCGGACCCACTCCAGTCCCGCCACCTGGTCGAGCAGGCCACGGTTGGCGGGCGCGCCCTCGATGAACGCGAAACCCTCCATGCCCAGGCGGTAGTTGAGGGACACGACGACCACATCGCCGTCGGCCGCGATGTGCCGGGCGTCGTAGCCGGGGCTGCCGGAGTGGCCGAGCTTGTAGGCACCGCCGTAGATCCACACCATCACCGGACGGCGGGCCGCCGGGTCGGCTTCGGGGGTCCAGACGTTGACCGTGAGCCACTCGTCGCCCTCGGGGAGGTTCAACAGACCGGGCCCGCCGAGGCTGCCGACGTCCTGCGGGGGCGGCGGGCCGAAGGCGTGGGCGTCGCGTATGCCGTCCCATGGTTCGGCCGGGCGAGGGGCCAGGAAGCGGGCCTCGCCCACCGGAGGTGCGGCGAAGGGGATGCCGCGGAAGACGGCGAGTCCCTCCTCCCTTCGGCCGCGTACCGCGCCGGCAGTCGTACGGACCACCGGCGCGGGCTCCCCCGAAGGGCCACCCGCCGACGGGCGGGACTCGGTCGTCGTCATCTGGATCTCCTCGCGAAAGGCCGGTGCACAGGCGTTCGGCCAGTGTCCTTGACTGACGCAAGCAAATCCAGAGCCTCAGATGACGAGGTCAGCTGAGGGTCTTCAGCGCCGCCGGGTCGTACGGGGCCGTGTCCTCGAAGCGGCCGTCCAGCACCTTGGCCGCCCACTGCGGGTCCTGGAGCAGGGCGCGGCCGACGGCGACCATGTCGAACTCGTCGCGCTCGAAGCGGTCCAGGAGGTTGTCGAGGTCGTTGACCTCGGCGCCCTGGCCCTGGAAGGACTTGAGGAAGTCGACGCCGTTCAGGCCGACCGAGCCGACGGTGATGGCGGGCTTGCCGGTGAGCTTCTTGGTCCAGCCGGCCAGGTTGAGGTCGGAGTCGTCGAACTCGGGCACCCAGTAGCGGCGGGTGGAGGCGTGGAAGGCGTCGACGCCGGCGGCCGCGAGCGGGGCGAGGATGGCCTCCAGCTCCTCGGGCGTCTCGGCGAGGCGGGCGTCGTAGGCCTCCTGCTTCCACTGCGAGTAGCGGAAGATGATCGGGAAGTCGGCGGACACGGTCTCGCGGACGGCCGCGACGATCTCCTCCGAGAGCTTGGCGCGGGCGACCGAGTTGCCGCCGTAGGCGTCGGTGCGGCGGTTGGTGCCCTCCCAGAGGAACTGGTCGAGCAGGTAGCCGTGGGCGCCGTGGATCTCCACGCCGTCGAAGCCGATGCGCTCGGCGGCGGCCGCGGCCTCGGCGAACGCGCCGATGACGGCGTCGATGTCGGCCTGGGTCATGGCCTTGCCGGTGGGCTCCGAAGCACCGATGCGCAGACCGGAGGGGCCGACGGCCGGGGCGTCCGCGACGGGCGGCTCACCCTGGTTGCGGACCATGCCGATGTGCCAGAGCTGCGGCACGATCGTGCCGCCCGCGGCGTGCACCGCCTCGGCGACCTTCGCCCAGCCCGCGAGCTGCTCCTCGCCGTGGAACCGCGGCACGCTGTCGCTCTGCCCGGCCGACTCGTGCCCGACGTAGGTGCCCTCGGTGACGATCAGGCCGACTCCGGCGGCGGCACGGCGGGAGTAGTAGGAGACGACGTCCTCGGTGGGGACACCGCCCGGGGAGAACATGCGGGTCATCGGCGCCATCGCGATGCGGTTCGGGACGGTCAGGCCGTTGAGCGTGACGGGCCGGGACAGGATTTCGGCGGCGCGGGAGGCGGCGACGGTCACTCAGGGGCTCCTTCGGATACCGGACAGTATGTGCATACGCATAGGACGTACGTTTCAACCACCCGGTCCGCCCGTGCCATCCCGCCCGCGCTGTGACCCCGCACACGCCCGAGGGCGGCACCCCCTGTCGGAACAGGGAGTGCCGCCCTCGGCAAGACCGTTGATCGACCCGGGGAATCCCGGGGAGTCGATCAGAAGTCCATGTCACCGCCCGGCATGCCGCCACCGGCGGGCGCGGCGGACTTCTCCGGCTTGTCGGCGATGACGGCCTCGGTGGTGAGGAACAGCGCGGCGATGGAGGCGGCGTTCTGCAGCGCGGAACGGGTCACCTTCGCCGGGTCGATGATGCCCTCGGCGATCATGTCGACGTACTCACCGGTCGCGGCGTTCAGGCCGTGGCCGACCTGGAGGTTGCGGACCTTCTCCACGACGACGCCACCCTCGAGACCACCGTTGACGGCGATCTGCTTGAGCGGGGCCTCCAGCGCGAGCTTCACGGCGTTGGCGCCGGTCGCCTCGTCACCCTCGAGCTCCAGCTTCTCGAAGACCTGGGAGGCCTGCAGCAGGGCCACGCCACCACCGGCGACGATGCCCTCCTCGACGGCCGCCTTGGCGTTGCGCACGGCGTCCTCGATGCGGTGCTTGCGCTCCTTGAGCTCCACCTCGGTGGCGGCACCGGCCTTGATGACCGCCACGCCGCCCGCGAGCTTCGCCAGGCGCTCCTGGAGCTTCTCGCGGTCGTAGTCCGAGTCGCTGTTCTCGATCTCGGCGCGGATCTGGTTGACGCGGCCGTTGACCTGGTCGGTCGAGCCGGCACCGTCGACGATGGTCGTCTCGTCCTTGGTGATGACCACCTTGCGGGCCTTGCCCAGCAGGTCGACCGTGGCGTTCTCCAGCTTGAGGCCGACCTCCTCGGAGATCACCTCGCCGCCCGTGAGGATGCCGATGTCCTGCAGCATCGCCTTGCGGCGGTCGCCGAAGCCCGGGGCCTTGACGGCGACGGACTTGAAGGTGCCGCGGATCTTGTTGACGACCAGGGTCGACAGGGCCTCGCCCTCGACGTCCTCGGCGATGATCAGCAGCGGCTTGCCCGACTGCATGACCTTCTCCAGGAGCGGGAGCAGGTCCTTGACGTTGGAGATCTTGGAGTTCGCGATCAGGATGTACGGGTCGTCGAGGACGGCCTCCATACGCTCCATGTCGGTCGCGAAGTACGCCGAGATGTAGCCCTTGTCGAAGCGCATACCCTCGGTGAGCTCAAGCTCCAGACCGAAGGTCTGGGACTCCTCGACGGTGATGACGCCTTCCTTGCCGACCTTGTCCATGGCCTCGGCGATGAGCTCGCCGATCTGGGTGTCGGCGGCGGAGATGGAGGCCGTGGAAGCGATCTGCTCCTTGGTCTCGACATCCTTCGCCTGCTCCAGCAGGGCGGCGGAGACGGCCTCGACGGCGCGCTCGATGCCACGCTTGAGGGCCATCGGGTTGGCGCCGGCGGCTACGTTGCGCAGGCCCTCCTTGACCAGGGCCTGGGCGAGAACGGTCGCGGTGGTCGTACCGTCACCGGCGACGTCGTCCGTCTTCTTGGCGACTTCCTTGACCAGCTCGGCGCCGATCTTCTCGTACGGGTCCTCGAGCTCGATCTCCTTGGCGATGGAGACACCATCGTTGGTGATCGTGGGGGCGCCCCACTTCTTCTCGAGGACGACGTTGCGGCCCTTGGGGCCGAGCGTCACCTTGACGGCGTCCGCGAGCTGGTTCATGCCGCGCTCGAGGCCGCGCCGCGCCTCCTCGTCGAACGCGATGATCTTGGCCATGTGAAGTGGTCCCTCCAGGACTGGGGGTGATTACTTCGGACCGCGCCCGCGCCCGCGACGGACGGCTCGCCAGCCTCGTGGTTCCTTCCCCACCCGGCCTGCGGGCCTCACCGACCCGGTCCTTACGTTGTCACTCTCACCTTCAGAGTGCTAACGCAATGATTAGCACTCGGGCATGGCGAGTGCAAGCGCCTCCCAGGGATCGGGCGGGCCGCTCAGCCACCCGCGAACGGCGTCCGGCGGGCCCTTCGGACAGACCGAAGGGCCCGCACCCCGGGGGGTACGGGCCCTTCAGAGAAGACCTGCCGCTTGCGGTTTGTCGTGGTCGCGCGTTCAGGCAGCGACGCGAACCATGTCGGCCTGTGGACCCTTCTGGCCCTGCGAGATCTCGAACTCGACCCGCTGACCCTCTTCAAGGGTGCGGTAGCCGTCCATCTGAATCGCGCTGTAGTGGACGAAAACATCCGCACCACCGTCGACCGCGATGAAGCCGTACCCCTTCTCCGCGTTGAACCACTTGACGGTGCCCTGAGCCATGCCTAACTCCCCTATTACTGGCCCTTGCACAGATCCGCACTTCGCGGATCCGGGTCAGACCTCACCCCCCACGGATTGGGGGCGTGCGCCGGAACGCGTCGACCGCGGCCGAATGTATCTGTCCAACTGCCCTCTGCAACAGGTCAATCGGACGAGAATTCTGGACGCGCGGGATCCGGAATGTGGGGAGAATTCGCCTGACTTCAGGGCAAGTCGGGCCACGCAAAGGGAGCAAAAGCGGCGAAAGGCGCACACACTTTGGCTACATCTTGTCGGGCGCGTGCCCGGAATTCAGGGTGCCCGATCAGGGGATCGGGATCGCGTTCCCCAACTGTACCGCGCTCAATCACACAGAATTGCCCCCTCCGCTTCTCTCACGGAGGGGGCAATTCAATGAACGCTCAGTGACGGCCGTTACCGATGGTAATAATCAAGCCGGTCGACCGGTTCAGCCACCGGCGACGGCCGGAATGATCGACACACCGGCACCGTCCGGAGTCGCCGTCTCGAGACCCTGCTCGAACCGCACGTCGTCGTCATTGACGTACACGTTGACGAACCGGCGCAGCTTGCCCTGGTCGTCCAGCACCCGGGCGGCGATCCCGGTGTGGTTCTTCTCCAGATCGGCGATGACCTCCCCGAGGTTCCCGCCCTCGGCGGCGACCTCGGCCTGCCCGCCGGTGTAGGTACGCAGGATGGTGGGGATGCGAACGGTGACGCTCATCGGAATGACCTCCGGTTTCGATTGAAGCTACGGCTGGGCCGCGCACCCAGGGGCGCGGGGAACTGCGCGACCAGCCCCCACCGGCCCGCAGCGAACAACGGTTCAGACGAGGCCGGCGTCCCGGAACGAGTCCAGGTTGGGCCGGATGGTCGCGGTGAGCCCGGTCCCGGCCACGGCATCCAACGTCTTCAGCCCATCCCCCGTGTTCAGGACGACCGTGGTCTTGGCAGGGTCGAGAAGCCCGCTCTCCAGCAGCTTCTTCGCCACCCCCACCGTCACCCCACCGGCGGTCTCCGCGAACACACCCTCGGTCTTCGCGAGCAGCTTGATCGCCTCGACGACCTGCTCGTCGTTCACGTCCTCCACCGCACCGCCCGTACGCCGCGCGATGTCCAGCACGTACGGCCCGTCCGCCGGGTTGCCGATCGCCAGCGACTTGGCGATGGTGTCCGGCTTCTGGGGACGTACGACGTCGTGCCCGGCCTTGTACGCCGTGGACACCGGCGAGCAGCCCTCGGCCTGCGCGCCGAAGATCTTGTACGGCTTGTCCTCGACCAGACCGAGCTTGATCAGCTCCTGCAGACCCTTGTCGATCTTCGTGAGCTGCGAGCCGGAGGCGATCGGCACGACCAGCTGGTCCGGCAGCTGCCAGCCGAGCTGCTCGCAGATCTCGTACGCCAGCGTCTTGGAGCCCTCGGCGTAGTACGGCCGCAGGTTGACGTTGACGAAGCCCCAGCCCTCGCCGGCCGGGTCGCCGATCAGCTCGGAGCAGAAACGGTTCACGTCGTCGTAGTTGCCCTCGATGCCGACGAGCTCGCCGCCGTAGATCGCGGCCATGACGACCTTGCCCTGCTCCAGGTCGTGCGGGATGAACACGCAGGAGCGGAAGCCGGCGCGGGCGGCGGCGGCACCCACCGCACCGGCGAGGTTGCCGGTGGAGGAGCAGGACAGGGTGGTGAAGCCGAAGGCGCGGGCGGCCTCCAGGGCCTGGGCGACGACGCGGTCCTTGAAGGAGTGCGTCGGGTTGCCGGAGTCGTCCTTGACGAAGAGCTTGCCGGCGTCGACGCCGAGCTCACGGGCCAGGTTGTCGGCCTTGACGAGCTTGGTCCAGCCGGGGTTGATGTTCGGCTTGTCCGCCACGTCGGCCGGGACCGGCAGCAGCGGGGCGTAGCGCCAGATGTTCGCGGGGCCCGCTTCGATGCGCTTGCGGAGCTCTTCGGTGTCGTAGGCCGAGAAGTCGTAGGCGATCTCCAGCGGGCCGAAACACTCCTGGCACGCGAAGACCGGGCCGAGGGGGACGCGGTGACCGCACTCGCGGCAGCTCAGGGCGGCGGCGGGGCCGAGGTCTACGGTGGATTCGGTGGTGCTTGCAACAGTCTGCGCAGCCATGTGAGGCGAGGCCCTTTCTCCTCATCTTCCTCACGACGCATCTCGCCGTGAGACGGATTTGGCACCTTCCCGAGCCGGGAGCCTCGCGCGTGGGGTCGACAGTGACCTACGAGTACCGACTGGAGGGTTGCCGGGGCTTCAACGGGCCGTGTCCCTCTGCCCCTCTGGATGAGCTGTATTCGGTTGTCGACGTGGGTTGACCCCGGACATGCGATGGTCACCCGCGTTGTTCAAGACTGTAACCGACGACCAGGACAGTTGAGATAGTCGTCCGAACCGCGAGATGGCTCACAGTCCGTCCCGCCGAGAGTACGCAGAGGAGCCGCCAAGGTGCTGGAAGAAGTCGAGCGCTGGCTGAGCACCCGTTCCTGGTCCGCGACCGATCGCCCCCTCCACCAGATACTCGCCGCCAAGCAGCGCACGGGGCAGACGGTCAGTGTCGTGCTGCCCGCGCTCAACGAGGAGGAGACGGTCGGCGACATCGCCGCGGTCATCCGCCACGACCTGATGCGGCAGGTGCCGCTCGTCGACGAGCTGGTCGTCGTCGACTCCGGCTCGACCGACCGTACGTCGGAGGTGGCCGCGGCCGCGGGCGCGACGGTGGTGCACCGGGACGCGATACTCCCGCGGCTGCCCGCGGTGCCCGGCAAGGGCGAGGTGCTGTGGCGCTCGCTGCTCGCCACCCGCGGGGACATCGTCTGCTTCGTCGACGCGGACCTCAGGGACTTCTCGTCCGACTTCGTCTCCGGGATCGTGGGCCCGCTGCTCACCGATCCGGGCGTGGAGCTGGTGAAGGCCATGTACGACCGTCCGCTGGGCGGCGCCGCCGGACAGGGCGGCCGGGTCACCGAGCTGATGGCCAGGCCTCTGCTCAACATGCACTGGCCGCAGCTGGCCGGCTTCGTGCAGCCGCTCGGCGGCGAGTACGCGGCCCGCCGCTCGCTGCTGGAGCAGCTGCCGTTCCCCGTCGGGTACGGCGTCGAGCTGGGCATGCTGGTCGACGCCCTGCACCTGGCGGGCCTGGACGCCCTCGCCCAGGTCGACGTCGGGGTGCGCAAGCACCGGCACCAGGACGGGCAGGCGCTGGGCCGGATGGCCGCCGCGATCTACCGCACGGCCCAGCTGCGGCTGGCCCGCGGGCATCTGATCCGGCCGTCCCTGACGCAGTTCGAGCGGGGCGGGGACGGCTTCGAGCCGCGGACGTACTCCGTGGACACCGAGGAGCGTCCGCCGATGGTGGAGATCGCCGAGTACCAGGCACGGAAGGCCGCCTGACCGGGGCTGTTTTTCGGCCGGGCGGGCCTGGGGGCTTCCAGGTCCGTACGTTTGAGCGTTTCCGGGCCGGGCTAGGTTGAGGGCTATGGCTTCTACGTACGGTGCTGCGCGGGTGCTGGTGGCCTCCAACCGCGGCCCGGTCTCCTACACGGTGGGTGAGGACGGTTCGCTGAACGCCAAACGCGGCGGCGGCGGACTGGTCTCGGGGCTCTCCGCGATCGGCTCGGACGCCGACGCGCTGTGGGTCTGCTCCGCGCTGTCCGACGGCGACCGTGAGGCCGTCCGGCAGGGTGTCGGCGAGGACGGCGTACGGATGCTGGACATCCCGGCCGACGTGCACGCCGACGCGTACAACGGCGTCGCCAACTCGGTGCTCTGGTTCGTCCACCACATGCTGTACCAGACCCCGCTGGAGCCGGTCTTCGACGCGGAGTTCCGGCGGCAGTGGGCGTCGTACGAGAGGTACAACCGGGCGTTCGCGGAGGCGCTGGCCGAGGAGGCGGCGCAGGGCGCGTCGGTCGTGGTGCAGGACTACCACCTGACGCTGGTGCCGGGCATGCTCCGCGAGCTGCGGCCGGACCTGAGGATCGGGCACTTCTCGCACACGCCCTGGGCGCCGGCGGAGTACTTCCGGATGCTGCCGGACGACGTGGCCGGGCAGGTGCTGCGCGGCATGCTGGGCGCGGACCGGCTGGGCTTTCTCACCCGGCGCTGGGCGGACGCGTTCGTCGAATGCGCCGAGCGGTTCGCCGACGGACTCGGGGGCACGCGGGTCGGTGTGCACGGGCTGGGGGCCGACGCGGACTTCCTGCGCAAGCGGTCGCACGAGAAGGACGTCCAGGAGCGGATGTCCGCACTGCGGGAGGAGATCGGCGAGGGCCGCCGCACCATCGTCCGCGTCGACCGCACCGAACTGTCGAAGAACATCGTGCGCGGTCTGCTGGCGTACCGGCAGCTGCTCGACGACCACCCCGAGTGGCGCGAGCGCGTGGTGCACGTGGCCTTCGCGTACCCCTCGCGGCAGGACCTCGCCGTGTACCGGGACTACACGGCCGAGGTGCAGCGGCTGGCGGACGAGATCAACGCCGCGTACGGGACGCCGGGGTGGACCCCGGTCGTACTGAACCTCAAGGACGACTTCGCCCGCTCCCTGGCCGCGTACCGGCTGGCCGACGTCGCGCTCGTCAACCCCATCCGCGACGGCATGAACCTCGTCGCCAAGGAGGTCCCGGTCGTCTCCGACGCGGGCTGCGCGCTGGTGCTGTCCCGGGAGGCCGGGGCGCACGAGGAGCTGGGCGAGGACGCGATCACGGTGAACCCGTACGACGTCACCGGCACGGCTGCGGCCCTGCACGAGGCACTCTCGATGCGCCCGGAGGAACGCGCCGAGCGCGCCAAACGCCTGGCCGCGGCGGCGACCGCGCTGCCGCCCGCGCAGTGGTTCGTGGACCAGCTCGACGCGTTGAGGAGTTGAGCGGCGGATGGACGGCCACACGGACCCGGTAGGCGTGAGGACAAGGGAGCGGCGATGACGGACTCGCGGGATCCGAACAGCCCGCGGGGAGAGCGGGCGGCCGAAGGGCATCCCGCTGGCGAGGGGGGCGTTCCGACGCCCGCCACACAGGCCGGCCAGGACGGCCTCGCGGCCCTCCTCGCGCAACCGGACAAGGCGTTGATCGGTCTCGACCTCGACGGGACGCTCGCGCCGATCGTGGCCGATCCCGAGAAGGCCCGGGCCCACCCCGAGGCGGTGCCCGCGCTGGCCGCGCTCGCGCCGAAGGTCGCCGCCGTGGCGGTGATCACCGGTCGGCCCGCCGAGGTCGCGGTGCGCAACGGCGGCTTCGCCGACGTGCCCGGCCTGGAGCACCTCGTCGTCCTGGGGCACTACGGCGCCGAGCGGTGGGACGCCCGTACCGGCGAGATCACCGCCCCGCCCCCGCATCCCGGAGTCGCGGGCGTCCGCACGGAACTGCCCGAACTCCTCGAACGGCTCGGGGCGTCGCAGGGAACCTGGATCGAGGAGAAGGGCCGGGCCGTGGCGGTGCACACGCGCCGGGCCGCCGACCCGCAGGCCACCCTGGACCAGCTGCGCGAGCCGCTCACCGGCCTGGCCGGCCGCCACGGCCTGATCGTCGAGCCCGGCCGCATGGTCCTGGAACTCCGCCCGCCCGGCATGGACAAGGGCGTCGCCCTGACCGAGTTCGCCCACGAGATCGGCGCCGGTTCCGTCCTCTACGGCGGCGACGACCTGGGCGACCTCCCCGCCTTCTCCGCTGTCGACCGCCTCCGCACGGACGGCACCCCGGGCCTGCTGGTGTGCAGCGGCAGCGACGAGGTGACGGAACTACGGGAGCGGGCGGACCTGGTGGTGGACGGCCCGGAGGGCGTCGTACGCCTGCTGAGCGCGCTGGCGGACCGCCTCGGCTGAGGCGCCTCATAGGGGCGCGGGGCTGTATCGATCTGCGGCTCCGCCGCGTGGGCGCAACAAGCCACAACGCACCCGCACCCCGCCACGGCCGGTCACCCCACGGCCCTCAGCGTTCCGCCCGCCGCCGTTCCCGAACCCGCCGCAGCCGATTCACCGTCACCGGATCGTGGGCAAGGGCCCGGGGATCATCCAGCAGGGCATTGAGGAGCTGGAAATAGCGCACAGGGGCAAGCCCCAGCTCCTCCCGCACGGCCCGTTCCTTCGCACCGGGGCCGGGAAAGCCCCGGCGTTCGAGCGCGAGGATGTCCCGCTCCCGGCGCCCGAGCCCCTGCTCACCCGTGTCCTCGTCCATGCCCGGCACCGTAGCGCCCGCCACCGACAGAGCCTACTCCGCGGCCTCCGCCCGGGACGCCTCCGCCTGGAGCTGGCCCAGGACGGCCGAGGGGCTGCCGCCGGGGGCGACGGCCTTGCCGATCCGCTGCTTGATCTCGGCGCTGACGTCGGCCCAGGAGGTCTTGCCGACGGGGTAGAGCTCGGAGGTCAGCAGCTCCTCAAGGAACGGCCTGAGGTGCCGGTCCTGCTCGGAGGCGGACATGGTCCCGGACGCGGAGGTGGTGACCGGCAGCAGGTCGTACTCGCGGGAGAAGGCCAGCACGTTCTTCTCGCTGTAGACGAAGTCGAGGAAGTCGCCGACCTGGTCGCGGTTGCCGTTCTTGCGGAAGGCCGTCATCCAGTCGGCGACACCGAGCGTGGACTTGCTCGTGCCTTCCTTGCCCGGCGTCGGCACCATGCCGTACTTGACGCCCTTCTTCCCGGCGATGTTCATCAGCGACGGGTGCCCGTTGACCATGCCGACCTCGCCCTTGGCGAACGCGGCGTACGCGTCGGCCCGGTTGAGCTGCCCGGGCGCGACCGGCCCGTTCAAGCCCTTGCCGACCAGTTCCTCCTTCAGCCAGGAGAAGGTGTCGACGTTCTCCGGGGAGTCGATGCCGTAGCTGTCGACGGTGTCGGTGTAGCCGCCCCCTCCGCTCAGCATCCACTGCATGGTCTCGGCCGGCGCCTCCTCCGGACCGAGGGGCAGCGCGTACGGGTAGGTCACGCCCTCCGCCTTGAGCGCCTCGGCGTCGTCGACCAGGTCGTCCCAGGTCTTCGGCGGGGTGATGCCGGCCTCGGAGAAGAGGGCCTTGTTGTAGAAGAGCACGCGCGTGGAGGAGGCGAACGGCATGCCGTACTGCACGCCCTTCACCTGTCCCGCGGAGGCCAGCTGCCCGACGAAGTCGGCCTGCACGGGTATGGAGAGCAGTTCGTCGGCCTTGTAGAGCTGGTTCTGCGCCGCGTATCCGGCGTACGAGCCGATCTGCGCCATGTCCGGCGGGTCACCGGCGGCGACCATCTCCCTGACTTTGCGGTCGACGTCGTTCCAGGAGTAGACGCTGACGTCCACCGCCACGTCGGGGTGCTCGGCCTCGTACTCCTTGACGAGCTTGTCCCAGTACTTCTTGGAGCTGTTGGCCTTGCTGTCGCCGTAGTCGGCTGCGACGAGTTTCAGGGTCACGTCGGCCGAGCCGCCCGTCACGCCGCAGCCGCCGAGGACCACCGTCATGCCCAGTGCGGACACCACCGCGATCGTTCCTGCCATCCGCTGCCGCTGCACCGCTGTACTTCCCCAACCCTGGCGTCACCGCCACCGAAAACTTTTCGATATTCGGAATAAGGTCTACACCACGTGAGTGGACTAGACCTCTCGCGGGTCCCCGGGTCACACTGTGTTCCGTGAGACATGTCATCGCCCTGGACGTGGGCGGCACCGGAATGAAGGCCGCTCTGGCCGGGCCCGGGGGCGAGGTGCTGCACCGGTCCCGCCGGGCCACCGGACGCGACCAGGGCCCGGAGGCCGTCGTCGCGGGCATCCTCGACTTCGCCGCCGAGCTGCACGCGTACGGCGCCGAGCACTTCGGCACGCCCGCGGCCGCCGCCGGCGTGGCCGTCCCCGGCATCGTCGACGAGGCGGCGGGCATCGCCGTCTACGCCGCGAACCTCGGCTGGCGCGACATCCCCCTGCGCGACGCGCTCGCGGAACGCCTGGGCGTCCCGGTCGCCCTCGGCCACGACGTGCGCACCGGCGCTCTCGCCGAGGGCCGGGTCGGCGCGGGCCGGGGCGCCGACCGGTTCCTGTTCGTGGCGCTGGGCACCGGCATCGCGGGCGGCATCGGCGTCGAGGGCCGGGTCGAGTCGGGCGCGCACGGCTTCGCGGGCGAGATCGGCCACATCGTCGTACGGCCCGGAGGCGCCCCCTGCCCGTGCGGGCAGCACGGCTGCCTGGAGCGTTTCGCGTCTGCGGCGGCCGTCAGCGAGGCCTGGGCCGCGGCCTCGGGCGATCCCGACGCGGACGCGGCCGACTGCGCGAAAGCCGTCGTATCCGGCGACCCACGGGCCCGGGCGGTCTGGCAGGAGGCGGTGGACGCCCTCGCCGACGGCCTGGTCACGGCCCTCACGCTGCTCGACCCGCGCACCCTGATCATCGGCGGCGGCCTGGCCGAGGCGGGAGAGACGCTGTTCGCGCCTCTGCGCGAGGCCATCGAACGCCGCATCACCTTCCAGAAACAGCCGTCGATCGTCCCCGCGGCGCTCGGGGATGCGGCCGGTTGTCTGGGCGCCGGGCTCCTGGCCTGGGATCTCCTCGACCAGACCGACCGTTCGGAGGTAACCACCTGATGGCAACCGCCCCAGGGGCGCGGGGAACTGCGCGACCAGCCCCCACCCACCCGCACCCCGCGACGACCGGACAGCCCACGGTCCTGTCCGGCGCGACCGTCGTCCTCCCCACGGAAACGGTCACAAACGGCCAGGTAGCCATCCACGGCACCCGCATCGCCACCACAGCCCCGGAAAACGCCCAGGTCATCGACGTAACCGGCCACTACGTCATCCCCGGCTTCGTCGACCTGCACAACCACGGCGGCGGCGGAGCCTCCTTCACCTCCGGCTCGGCCGAGGACATCCTCAAGGGCATCCACACCCACCGCCTGCACGGCACGACGACCCTGGTCGCCTCCACCGTCACCGGCGACATGGACTTCCTCACCCAACGCGCCGGCCTGCTCAGCGAACTCGCCGAACAGGGCGAGATCGCCGGTGTCCACTTCGAGGGCCCGTTCATCTCCCCCTGCCGCAAGGGCGCCCACGCCGAGAACCTCCTGCGCGACCCGCGGCCCGCGGACGTCCGCAAGCTGATCGACGCGGCCCGGGGCCAGGCGAGGATGGTCACACTGGCCACCGAACTCCCCGGCGGCCTGGACTCCGTACGCCTCCTGGCCGAACAGGGCGTGATCGCGGCGATCGGCCACACGGACGCGACCTACGAGCAGACGGTCGAGGCCATCGACGCGGGCGCGACGGTGGCCACCCACCTCTTCAACGCGATGCCGCCCCTCGGCCACCGCTCCCCCGGCCCGATCACCGCACTCCTCGAGGACGACCGGATCACGGTCGAACTGATCAACGACGGCACGCACCTGCACCCCGCCGCACTCCGGCTGGCGTTCCACCACGCGGGCTCGTCACGCGTCGCGTTCATCACGGACGCGATGGACGCGGCCGGTTTCGGCGACGGCCGCTACTGGCTCGGCCCGCTGGAGGTGGAGGTCGCCGACGGCGTGGCCCGCCTGGTCGAGGACGGCACGATCGCGGGCTCCACCCTCACCCTGGACCGCGCCTTCAAACGGGCGGTCACGATCGACGGCCTGTCGGTCGAGGACGCGGTACAGGCTCTCTCGGCGACCCCGGCCCGCCTGCTCGGCATGTCCGACCGCATCGGCTCCCTGGAACCCGGCAAGGACGCGGACCTGGTCCTCCTGGACGCCGACTTCGACCTCAAGGGCGTGATGCGCCGGGGCGAATGGGTGGTCGGTCCCCAACTGCACTGATCTATCCCGTAGTCGAGCGACGGTGGCCGAGTCCAGGACTGGGCCGACCGCCGTCTCTTTGGCATGATCGAGCCTCCGGAAGTTCACGGCAGCAAGCGCACGGCTCGGTATCGGGGGAGGTCGACCAGGTGATCCTCACGGTCACACTGAACACCGCTCTCGACATCACCTACCGCGTACGGTCCCTCCGGCCGCACGCCTCCCACCGCGTCTCCGAGGTGACGGAACGCCCCGGCGGCAAGGGCGTCAACGTGGCCCGGGTCCTCGCGGCGCTCGGGCACGAGGTGACGGTGACGGGATTCACGGGCGGTGCGACGGGCCGGGTCGTCCAGGGACTTCTGGCCTCGGTGCCGGACGTGACGGACGCGCTGGTCCCGATCACGGGCACCACCCGCCGCACGATCGCCGTGGCCGACGACCGGACCGGCGACACCACGCAGCTCAACGAACCGGGCCCGACGATCACCCCCACCGAGTGGTCGGCCTTCCAGGAGGCCTACGCGGACCTGCTGGCGTCCGCCTCGGCGGTGGCCCTGTGCGGCAGCCTCCCCCCGGGCGTCCCGGTCGGCGCCTACGCCGGACTGGTCCGCACGGCCCGGTCCGCCGGCATCCCGGTCCTCCTCGACACCAGCGGCGAACCCCTGCGCCGAGGCGTCGCCGCCCGCCCCGACGTCATCAAGCCGAACTCCGACGAACTGGCAGAACTCACCGGCTCCCACGACCCACTGCGCGCCACACACGACGCCCGCCGCCGGGGCGCACGCGCGGTGGTCGCGTCCCTCGGCGCGGAAGGCCTGCTGGCGGTATCCCCCGAGGGCCGCTGGCGCGCCACCCCACCCACCCTCGTACGAGGCAACCCGACAGGCGCGGGCGACTCCGCGGTCGCGGGCCTGATGTCGGCCTTGGTGGAGCACCTTCCCTGGCCGGATCGCCTGGCCCGGGCGGTCGCCCTGTCGGCGGCGACGGTCTCGGCGCCGGTCGCAGGGGAGTTCGACCGGGGCCTGTACGAGGAACTGCTGGGGCGGGTCACCGTGACGAGTGAGGCATCTGCGGCGTAGGGCACAGGCGAAGCCCACAGCAGCTCGCCCACCGAGAAGCGCCGGCACGGCGACTCGCTGCCTGGAGTGGGGCCGCGTCGAGTGAGCTGACCTCATTCTCCGCTCGTACGACGGCGGCCGTCCCCCACGCGGTGTGGGGGACC